>NZ_OX030782.1:2968894-3285289 GCF_943733665.1 Aquimarina sp. Aq107
AATTTCTTCCTCCAATGGAACTAAATTGTGTAGAAGATCACCTAAAAAAGAATATTGCTGAGAATTATGAAGATAGACTTTTAACTATTGGAAGAACTGCACATATTACTGGCACCAAGACGTTTGAAGGAAGGATGAATTGTCAATACCGTAATCGTTGTATGAGAGGTTGTCCTTTTGGAGCATATTTTAGTAGTAACTCCTCTACTCTGCCAGCGGCAGAGAGAACTGGAAATATGACTTTACGTCCTAATTCTATTGTTCATCAAGTATTATATGATGATAAGACAGGAAAAGCAACTGGCGTAGAAGTAATAGATACGATCTCCAAAGAAAAAATACAATTTACTGGCAAAGTTATATTTCTATGTGCATCAGCAATTGCTTCAGCGAGTATATTAATGCAATCGAAATCAGAACGTTTTCCGAACGGAATGGGTAATGACTCTGGAGAATTGGGTCATAACATTATGGATCATCACTTTAAAGCTGGTGCTTTTGGAAAATATAATGGGTTTGAAGACAAATATTTCAAAGGTAGAAGACCCAACGGAATTTACATCCCTCGTTTTAGAAACATCGGAGGAGAAACTGACCAAAAGAATTTTAAACGTGGATATGGGTATCAAGGAGGCGCTAGTCGTTCTAATTGGGAAGAAACTATTGCCGAGCTTGGATATGGTAAAGAACTAAAGGATAAAATTTTAGAACCTGGTGGATGGCGTGTTGGACTTATGGGGTTTGGCGAATGCTTACCATATCACGAAAACAAAATGAGTTTAGATTATAATAATTTAGATGAGTGGGGATTACCAACAGTAACATTCGATGCAGAGTTTAAAGAAAATGAACTTGAAATGCGAAAAGATATGATAAAACAAGCAATGGATATGCTTACCAAAGCTGGTTTTACAGATATACAACCTTGGGACGATATTGGAGCTCCTGGTTTAGGAATTCACGAAATGGGAACTGCTAGAATGGGTAAAGATCCAAAAACATCAGTTCTAAATGCAAACAATCAAATCCACGCAGTACCTAATGTATATGTTACTGATGGAGCATTTATGACTTCTGCCAGTTGTGTAAATCCATCATTAACCTATATGGCATTTACCGCAAGAGCTGCAGATCACGCAGCAACACAAATCAAAAATAACGCTTAATCTTAGTACTATGAACAGAAGAGAAGCATTAAAAAACATAGGGTTATCAGCTGGATATATTGCCGCTACCCCAACAATACTAAGTCTATTACAAAGCTGTCAAAAAGAATATGTATTGGATTGGACTCCAGAGCTACTATCAATAGATGAAGGAAAAGCTTTAGAACAAATAGTAGATCTTATTCTTCCGGAAACGGATATTCCTGGCGCAAAATCATTACATGTACCAATGTTTATTGACAAATTTATCAATCAAGGTGTAGAAGAAGCTGAGGAAGCACAAATGTTTAAGTACGGTGCAGGAGTTATCTTAGATGAACTAGGCGTTAACGAAGAAAAAAATGTTGACGATGTAACCGTAGAAGAATATGATGCATTGCTAGCTAAATATTTAAAAATTTCTAAAGAAAAACGAAAAGAATACTGGGAAGAAATGGCCATGATAAAAACTCCTGAAGATTTAGAAAAAGTATCTAAAGAAGCAATATCTTTTACTTTCCTTTCTTCTGTAAGAGATCTATCTATTTATGGATTTAAAACCTCAAAAGAGATTGCAGAAAATGTACTTAACTATCTACCTGTACCTGGAGAATATATTGGTTGTGATTCTGTAGAAAACTTAACCGGCGGAAAAGACTGGGCTTTATAAAAATTACCTAACTAAACTTAAAATTATGTACAAAACCATCCTTAAAGGGCTTTTATGCTTGCTAATCATTAGCTCCTGTAAGAAAACTACTAAAGAAAATACAACAATCGAACAAGAAGAAGAAAAAATCATAGAAGAGCCAAAAGAATCAGTACCTTTTTTCGAACTATCACTAGCGCAATGGTCACTTCATAAAGAAATACAATCTGGGAAATTAAATCCTATGGATTTTGCAAAAAAAGCAAAAGAGTTAGGTTTTTCTGGAGTAGAATACGTTAGTCAATTATATTCATACAAAGATGCAAAAGATCCTAAACTAGCATTACAACAAATTTTGGATTCTTTAAAATCAGAAAGTAACAAACATAATGTACAGAACCTTCTGATTATGGTAGATGGAGAAGGAGACTTAGCGGTAATTGACGAAAAAGAACGAAATCAAACTGTAGAAAATCATAAGAAATGGGTAGATGCAGCTCAGTTTTTAGGATGTCACTCGATACGAGTTAATTTATTCGGTACAAATGATCCAAAAAAATGGGTAGAAGTTGCTACTGATGGGTTGACTAAATTATCAGAATACGCAGCTACTAAAGATATCAATATAATTGTAGAGAATCACGGATATCTTTCTTCTAATGGCTCTTTACTTGCAGAAGTGATGCGAAATGTAAACAAACCAAATTGTGGTACGTTGCCTGATTTTGGGAATTTTTGTTTAGAACGTGAAGGAGGTAAACGATGGGGTGCTAAATGTGTTAAAGAATATCCTAAATACAAAGGAACTGAAGAATTAATGCCATTCGCAAAAGGAGTAAGTGCTAAATCCTACGATTTTGACGAAAATGGAAAGGAGACTACCATAGACTACAAAAAGATGTTAGAGATTGTTAAAGCATCAGGATATCAAGGGTATATCGGTGTAGAATATGAAGGTAATCGATTAAGTGAAATTGATGGAATTATCGCTACACGTGATTTATTAATTAGCCTTTCTAAACAACTAAATTAACCAACTACTAACTATGAATAAATTTATTCAGTTTCAGTTATCCTTACTAATGTTCTTAGAGTTCTTTATTTGGGGTGGCTGGTTTGTAACCATGGGTATTTATTTACCTAATTCTTTAAATACAAATGGCGGAGAAATAGCTATGGCATATTCTACGCAATCTTGGGGAGCTATTATTGCTCCATTCATCATTGGGCTAATTGCTGATCGTTTTTTTAATGCAGAACGTATCTTAGGAGTATTACATCTTATAGGGGCAGTTTTAATGTATCAAATGGCAAATGCAACGAATTTTTCTGCTTTCTATCCATATGTACTTGGGTATATGATCGCCTATATGCCAACACTTGCTTTGGTAAACTCTGTATCATTTAATCAAATGACAGATCCTGCAAAACAGTTTTCATTTGTACGAGTTTTTGGAACAATAGGATGGATTATTGCAGGTCTTGTGATTAGCTATGTCTTTCATTGGGATTCCGCAGAAGGGGTTGCTAATGGAATGCTAAAAAACACCTTTCTGATGACTGCTATAGCCTCTGCTATCCTTGGCGTATTTAGTTTCACTTTACCTAAAACACCACCTAAAATTGGTAAAGATCAAAAAGTAACAATTTCAGATATTTTAGGATTAGATGCAATAAAACTTTTAAAAGATAAAAACTTCTTAATGTTTTTCTTAGCATCCATACTTATATGTATTCCTCTTGCATTTTATTATCAGCATGCTGGGCAATTTTTAGGAGAAATAGGTGTTGCAAATCCGGCTGCAAAAATGACCATTGGTCAAATATCTGAAGTACTATTTATGTTACTTCTACCATTTTTCTTTAAAAAATTTGGATTCAAAAAAACAATATTAGTAGGAATGTTAGCTTGGACAATTAGATATTTATTATTTGCATATGGTAATTCAGGAGAGCTTGCTTTTATGCTTATTGTTGGTATTGCCTTACACGGTATTTGTTATGATTTCTTCTTTGTTTCGGGACAGATTTATACCGATTCTAAAGCTGGAGAAAAGTTCAAAAGTGCCGCGCAAGGCCTTATTACTCTAGCTACCTACGGATTAGGAATGTTAATTGGATTTTATGTTGCAGGAAAAATTACGGATACAAACCTGATTTCTGAAGGGCAACATAATTGGAATAGCATTTGGATATTCCCAGCTATTTTTGCTGCTACAGTAATGATACTATTTGCTGTTTTCTTCAAAAACGAAAAAATAGAATATAAAGAAAACTAATTATGTCAAAACTTAAAATGGGAATGGTCGGTGGTGGCACTGGATCATTCATTGGTGATGTTCATCGCAAAGCTGCTGGTATTGATGGGATGATTGAATTAGTTTGCGGAGCTTTTTCTTCTAGTAAAGAAAAAAGCCTTATCTCGGGAAAAGAACTAGGGATATCAGATAAAAGAGTATACGGCGACTTTGAAGAAATGATTGTTAAAGAAGTAAAGCTTCCAGAAGAAGAACGGATGGATTTTGTAGCTATTGTTACTCCTAATCATATGCATTTTCCACCCGCAAAAATGGCTTTAGAACATGGATTTCATGTAATTTGTGACAAACCTCTTTCTCTAACATTAGATGAAGCAATTGAATTAGAAAAAGTAGTCACTTCTTCTGGGAAAGTATTTGCATTGACACATAACTATACCGGGTATCCAATGGTGAAGCAAGCAAAAGCTATGATTGCGAAAGGAGATCTGGGAAACATCCGAAAAATCAACGCTCATTATTTACAAGGATGGCTTTCTACTGCGGTAGAAAAAACCGGTCAAAAACAAGCTGCCTGGAGAGTGGATCCTAAACGTTCTGGTATCGGTGGTGCTTTAGGAGATATTGGAACGCACGCAGAGAATTTAATAGAATATATATCAGACATTAAAATTAGTTCTATTGCGTCCGACCTTACGGCTTTTGGGGATGGACGAAGTCTAGATGATGATGGTAATATATTATTACGATTTGAAAATGGTGCTAAGGGAATCATGTCTTTTTCGCAAATTGCAACTGGAGAAGAGAATAACTTAGGTATTAAAATCTATGGTACTAAAGGTAGTATTGAATGGTATCAAGAAAATCCAAATCAGCTTATTGTAAAATGGCTAGATCAACCCAAACAAATATATACTCCTGGTGGTAATGGAACATATCCAGAATCATCAGAATATGTTAGGATTCCGGCAGGACATCCAGAAGGATATTTAGAAGGATTTGCAACAATTTATAGAAGCTTTGCCAAAGAATTAATAAATTTCAAAAGTAAAAATATGATTTCCCAGCATTTAGATTTCCCAACTGTTATTGATGGTGTTAGAGGAATGAAATTCATCTATGCTGCTGTAGAAAGCAGTAAAAATAATGCTAGCTGGATTAAAATTTAAAAAATTATGAAAACGATAAAAGGACCGGCAGTATTTCTTGCACAGTTCATGGATGATAAAGAACCTTTTAATTCGTTAGACGGATTATGCAAATGGGCATCTGATTTAGGATATAAAGGAATACAAATACCCACTTGGGAAACTCGGTTAATTGATCTAAACACTGCAGCAGAAAGCCAAACGTACTGCGATGAATTAAAAGGTAAAATAGCCGATTATGGTTTAGAGATAACGGAATTATCTTCACATCTTCAAGGGCAGCTAGTTGCAGTGCATCCTGCTTATGATTTAATGTTTGATAACTTTGCTCCTGATGATTGCAAGAATAATCCTAAAAAACGTACCGAATGGGCAGTTAATCAAGTTAAGAATGCCGCTACGGCAAGTAGTCGATTAGGAATTAAAGCACACGGCACATTCTCAGGCTCCTTGCTATGGCATACCATGCATCCATGGCCACAACGTCCAGCTGGATTAGTAGAAATGGGATTTGAAGAATTAGCTAAACGCTGGTTACCTATTCTTAATCATTTTGATGAGCAAGGTGTAGATGTTTGCTACGAAATTCATCCTGGTGAAGATTTACACGATGGAGTTACTTTTGAAAGATTCCTAGAAGCAACAGGAAATCATAAACGCGTAAATATATTATATGACCCTAGCCATTTTGTTTTACAACAATTGGATTATTTAGAATACATTGATCATTATCATGAATTTATAAAAGCTTTCCACGTAAAAGATTCAGAATTTAATCCTACAGGGAAAAAAGGAGTTTTTGGAGGATATAGTGATTGGATAGATCGAGCTGGACGCTATCGTTCTCCTGGAGATGGACAAATTGATTTTAAAACAATATTCTCTAAACTGACACAATATGGTTGTGATGTTTGGGCGGTTATGGAATGGGAATGTTGTATCAAATCCCCGGAGCAAGGGGCCAAAGAGGGCGCCCCATTTATTCAAAATCATATTATAGAAGCCACCGAAAAAGCTTTTGATGATTTTGCTGGAGCAGAAATCGATAAAGAACAACTAAAAAAAATATTAGGATTATAACCAACAGAACATCATTATGAACAAAATCATATATCTATTTTTAATTTGCAGTATCATTTTTTCCTGTAATGAACAAAAAAAAGAAGCAAGCACTGTCCCTAAGATGGATACTGTAAAAGATGAACAACCTCCTACCCCTAAAAAAGAAATCACCGATCCTAAAGAAACTGAGGTATGGGAACCAGAACCTAAAGCAATTTCTTTTGATAAAACCAATATTCCTTCAGATGCAATTATACTTTTTAACGGAGAAGACTTAAGTCAATGGATCTCGACAAAAGATAGCACTACTGCCGGATGGACAATCAATACTGATAAAACAATGACGGTAAAACCTGGAACGGGAGATATTCAGACGAAAAATAATTTTGGAAGCGTCCAATTACATCTAGAATGGAAAGCTCCTAATATTGTAGAAGGAGAAGGCCAAGGAAGAGGAAATAGTGGTGTGTTTTTTCAAAATAAATACGAAGTACAAATTCTGGACAGTTATCAAAATCGCACCTATTCTAACGGACAAGCTACTTCTATTTATAAACAACATATACCGTTAGTAAATGCTACCAAACCGAATGATCAATGGCAGACGTATGACATTATATTTCATCAACCAGAATTTACAAATGATAAAAAAGTGAAATCAGGGTCATTTACTGTAATTCACAATGGAGTCTTAGTACAAGATCATGTAGAAATATTAGGTAGTACAGAATATATTGGCCCTCCAAAAAATGAAGCACATGGCAAAGGACCTATAAAATTACAAGATCATAATAATCCAGTACATTATCGAAATATTTGGATTAGAGAATTGAATTAACTATTGACTTTTTATAAAATCCTGAACCTCTCTATCACTAAAAAAAGGATTAGCACCTGCGCTACCTGCTACCATGGCTCCTATCGCACAAGCATAATTCACAGATAATTGAGGTTCATTTTTTTCTACTAATTTAGATATTAACGTTGCTAAAAAAGAATCTCCTGCACCAACAGTATCTACTACTTTAATGGTATATCCATCATTATGATAAAAAGAATTATTATAATATAAGGTTGCCCCCTTTCCTCCTTTGGTAATACAGATTTGAGAAGTATTGGTATATGCCGCAATTGACTTAATCTGCTCTTCGAGAGTAGATTCTTTTATTCCAAAATGAGTACAGATCTCATCCAATTCTTCATCGTTCAATTTAATAAAGTCTGCTTTTTTCATTAAATCGTTAAGTAACTGTGTGTCATAATGTGGTGGTCGAAGGTTGACATCTAAAATTTTAAACTTGGCTTTATTAAAAAGTTTAAACAAAGTATTTCTTGAAACATCATTTCTAGCTGCTAAACTTCCAAAAATAAAAGCATCAGAAATAATCACTTCTTCTTCAGCTTTTTGAGTATTTTCTATAAAATCCCAAGCAACAGGACGACTAATCTCATAGGACGCTGTTCCTTCTTGATCCAAAGAAACCAAAACTTCACCAGTATGATATTGATTATCCTTTTGAATCGTATCTAACGATAACCCCTGTTTATTTATATATTGGATAATGTCTTCTCCTAAGTCATCGTTCCCAACTTTAGTAATAATCGAAGCATCTATCCCCATTGTTTTTAATCGTAAGGTAACATTTAATGGTGCTCCTCCAATTTTTTTGTGATTAGGAAATATATCCCAAAGGACTTCTCCGAAACAGGTGATTTTCATAAGTAATTATTTTACAAACTAAAATAACTCTTTTTTAAAGAAAATTTAATAGAAATAATTATTCTATAAATCTATACAATAAACATAGTTAATGCAGTTAATCCGATAATTTAAACCTTTGCCCCAAAAGTGCTTTTAAAGTATCTGTCATTTTACAATATTTTTTCTATTCTTTACGAAATTCGAAGTTCACTAATTATAACTTCAATGGTAGAAACGGTATTACTAATCGATGATGATAAAGCTACTCAATATATTCATAAAAGAATTATCACCAAGCATAATGACTTTAAGAATGTACTTACATTTTTAGGAGGAGATATCGCGTTGACTTATCTAAAATCTATAAATGTAAGTTTCATAAAAAAACCACAGCTTATTTTTGTAGATTTAAATATGCCGTCTATGAATGGGTGGGAATTTATTGAAGCGTACAATAAATTGGGTGATGATATTATAAAACATAGTAAACTTATGATTTTAACGACTTCTTCGAATCCCAATGACATTTCAAGATCAAAAACAGTAAAAGGTGTTAGTGATTATATTGTTAAACCTCTTTCAAATCAAAAATTAGATCACATTCTAAAAACATATTTTGTAAATCATTAGTATTTATAAAATTAACATCTAAATAAAATACTAGGTTAGAAAAACCTTAAAACTTGTTCCCACTCCGACTTTACTTTTCACCTCTATTTTACCTCCCATTGCTTCTATTTGATTTTTGGTAAGAAATAGTCCGACCCCAACAGCATCTTTATTTTTATGAAAAGTTTTATACATCCCAAATAAACTCTCTCCATGTTTTCTAAGGTCTATGCCTGCCCCATTATCAGAAACTTGTAAAATTAATCGACCATTCTCGTGAAAAGCATTCAGTTTTATCTTTGGGTTGCGTTCTGAATCAGAATATTTAATAGCATTAGATATTAAATTAAGTAAAATGCTTTCTATAAATGCTGGATTATATTCTAAAAAACACTCTGTTGGGACTTGGTTTATAATTACAGCCTTTTTTTGGGTTATATTTCCTTTTAAGATATTAACTGTCTTCTCTATAGATGTATTGAGGTTTACCGTTTTCAATTGTTGACTTACGTCTGTATAGACCGTTACAATTTCGTTTAGATGTGCCATCGTATCCGAAAACCCTTCTGACACTTTTTTCACATGCCCCATAATTTCGTTCTTTTCATTAAGGTCAGATTCTTTTTCAGCTAATTCAAGAAGTAATTCTAGGTTATTGGAGTATGATCGTAAATTATGAGTTGCTATATGGGCAAAATTCATTAATCTTACATTTTGTGATTCTATAACATCAATTGTCCTTTTTACTTCTTCTTCTTTCTTTTTTTGAGATGTTATATCTATTACACATCCATTCCAAAGAAAACTACCATCCATCAATTGTATCGGTCGTCCGTTTCCTCTTAACCAACGAACACCTTTGGAAGGTAATACTACCCTAAAATCATAGCTCCAACTTTTTAACGTTTTCATTGAGTTATTTACTATGTCAAAAACTGCCTTAACATCATCTTTATGGATCCTATTAATAGCTGGGGCTGCATCATATTTTACCTCTTCAGGCATTACTTCATACACATTCCATAGGCCTCTACTGGCAAAAGGAAGTGTATATTTTTTTTCTTCTGGAAAATATCGAAATTGATAAATTAGTTCATCCGTATGCTCTAACAAAGATTGAAGTTCATCCTGATCATTCACAATAATATCATCGCTTTTATTCTCGGAAACTTTCATTTCTTGGGGTTTAGTTATTGACATAATGAAAGTATAAAACTAAATTTTAAAATAATGGAAACTAATTTTACAACCATCAAAAAATCGATAAAAAACACAAAAACAAGTCAAAACACTTAAAAACTTATTTATTTTTAAAAAACAACCCTCAGTGGTTAACTACTCCACTGAGGGTCTAGGTTGAAGCTAAAAAAATTAAACTAACTCAACTTACACTCAATTAACTGCTTCAACTTCTCTTCTATATCATCTAGTTCCTTGTTTGAGTAGATTCCGGTCAGCACGGAATAACAAAGAATATTTCATTACACTCTATTTAATTTCTCTTTAATATGATCTAAACACAAATTATTAATACTACCTGCATGACTATGCTTTGTATTCTTCTCTGGTTTGTAATTTCCATTTTCGATGTCTAATCCAATTTTTACATACGCATCTCTAAAGGACATTCCTTTCATAACTAATTCATTTAGTGTATCTACACTAAACAAATAATCATATTTATCATCATCTAATATCGTTTCATTAACCTTTACATTTTTCATGGCGTAGATAGCCATTTCTAATGATGCTTTCAGATCCTGAATTGCAGGAATAATTCCTTCTTTTAGTAATTGTAAATCCCTATGATATCCGCTAGGTAAATTATTAGTCAATAAACTCAATTCATAAGGTAATGCTTGAATTTTATTACACTTCCCTCTAATTAGCTCAAATACATCCGGATTCTTCTTATGTGGCATAATACTAGAACCAGTTGTAAATTCTGAAGGGATACTCATGAAATCAAAATTCTGACTCATATATAAACAAACATCCATAGCTAATTTAGATAATGTTCCTGCCACACTACTCATTGCAAAAGCAGTGGATTTTTCGGATTTACCTCTACTCATCTGAGCCGCAACTACATTATATTTTAAGGTTTCAAAACCAAGTTCTCTAGTCGTGAATTCTCTATCTATTGGAAATGAACTTCCATATCCTGCGGCACTCCCTAATGGATTTTGATCTACAACTTTTAATGCTGCATTTACAAAATGTAAATCATCTACAAAACTCTCTGCATATGCAGAAAACCATAGTCCAAATGAAGATGGCATTGCAATCTGAAGGTGCGTATATCCTGGCAACAAAACTTCTTTGTATAATTCTGCAGAATCTAATAAGTTCTCAGACAACTCTTTAATTTGAGATTTTATTTGTATTAATTCATCTTTCAGGTACAAATGCATGGCTACTAACACTTGATCATTTCTAGACCTAGCAGTATGAATTCTCTTCCCTGCATCTCCAATTTTTTTTGTTAATTCAAATTCTATTTTAGAATGTACATCTTCAAATTCATCTTCTATTACAAAAGTCCCTTCTTCGATCTGCGTAGCCAATACTTTTAGTTCTATTTCAATTGCAGAAATATCCTTATCCGTCAGTAATTCTATCTTATGCAACATTTTAGCATGTGCTAAAGTTGCTTGTATATCATATTTAGCTATTACTAAATCTAGTTGCCTGTCATTACCAACAGTAAATATGTCTATTTTTTGATCTGTTGGTAATCCTTTATCCCAAAGTTTCATACTATTCCTTCTAAAATTTTAATATACAATGCTATGCCTTCTTTAATTTCATCTACATATATAAATTCATCTGCAGAATGCGATCTTGTAGAATCTCCAGGACCTAGTTTTAAAGATGGACAACTTAATACAGATTGATCTGAGAGTGTTGGCGAACCATAGGTTGTTCTCCCTAAAGCAATTCCTGATTTTACAATTGCATGATCTTTTGGTATTGATGAGGAACCTAAATGCAACGATCTAGGTTGTACCTCAACATTACTTGGCATTGCTTGTTTAACTATTTCTAAAACCTCTTGATTTTTATATTTATCATTCACCCTAATATCAATTACCAGATTACAATGAGATGGAACCACATTATGCTGATTCCCTGCATTTATCTGCGTAACGGTCATTTTTACATCTCCTAAAGTTTCAGATCTCTTTTCAAAGGTATATTCCTTAAACCATTCGATTACGTCAAGCATATTATAAATTGCATTATCATCATTAGGATGTGCTGCATGACTTGCAGTACCTTTTACAGATACATCCAATACCAACAATCCCTTTTCTGCAATTGCTAACTGCATCAATGTAGGCTCTCCAACAACTGCAAATTCTACATTTTTTAGGTATTTAAGAATACTTTTTAACCCTAAAGCCCCACTACTTTCTTCTTCTGCAGAAGCCGCGATTACAAAATTATATTTTAAGTCATCTCGATCGTAGAAATAGGTAAATGTAGCAATTAATGACACCAAACAACCTCCTGCATCATTACTACCTAACCCATATAATTTACCTTCTTCTACAAAAGCTTTAAAAGGGTCATTGGTATAATTACCATTAGGTTTTACCGTATCATGATGAGAGTTTAATAATATTGTTGGTTTTGTTTCATCAAAACTTTTGTTATACGCCCAAATATTATTGTTCTCTCTTTCAAAAGGGATATTATATTGATCAAACCAATCTTCTATTAACAATGCAGTTTCTTCTTCTTCTGAAGAAAAAGATTGAGTTTCGATCAGTTTATGTAATAGCTCAATAGCTTTATTAGTTAGTTCTTGTATCATTATTATAGACTTAAAGTCGTATGTTTTATCGTATTATCCTTTATAAAATTTGCATTTGCTATATGTACTTTACACACATCTTTTTGTAATGCATCAAAACAGTTCTTCAATTTTGGTAACATCCCATCCGAAATTGCCTCGGAATCTCTTAACTCTGTATACTTCTCTAAATCAATATATTCAATAACCGATTCTTTATCATCTATGTTCTCCAAAACTCCTTTCAATTCAAAACAATAAAATAATGACACATCAAAATGTGCCCCCATTGCTGAAGCAACTTCTGAAGCAATAGTATCTGCATTTGTGTTAAATAACTGACCGTTCTTATCGTGTGTTACAGCACAAAAAACTGGAGTTATTCCTAATTCTAAAAACCCTTTGATAATCTTACCATTTACATTTTTTACATCGCCAACATATCCATAATCAACAAATTGTGGAGGCCTTTTATCCGCTACAATTACATTAGCATCTGCTCCTGTTAACCCTAACGCATTACAATTATATTTTTGTAATCCAGAAACAATGGTCTTATTCAATAAACCTGCGTATGTCATTATTACAATATCTAGATTATCTGCAGAAGTAATTCTTCTACCATCTATCATTTCTGTCTTAACTCCTAATTTTGAAGCTAACTTAGTTGCCGATTTACCACCGCCGTGAATTAATATTTTGGGATCTTCAACTTTTGAAAAATCTTCCAAAAATGAATCCAAAGCATGTTTATCTTCGATAATATTTCCGCCTATTTTTGCTACTAACAATTTTTGTTTTTTCATCCCTTAGTTTTTTCTAGAATTTTCTTTAAAACCAATTGAGCAGCATATGTTCTATTATTTGCCTGTTCTATCACAATAGAATTACCACTATCAATTACCGCATCATCTACAACTACATTTCTTCTTACTGGTAAGCAATGCATGAATTTAGCATTATTAGTTAACTTCATTTTTTCTTCAGTAATTTTCCAGTTTCGATCCTGAGATGTTTTTCCATACTCGGCATATGAGCTCCAGTTTTTTACATACACAAAATCTGCGTCTTTCAATGCATTTTCTTGATTGTAATCAATGGGCACCTCATTAGTAATATGACTGGCTAACTCAAATCCCACAGGGTGGGTAATTACAAAATCTGCTTCCATTTGCTGCACCATTTCTACAAAAGAATTTGCAACTGCCTGCGGTAAGGCTTTCGGATGCGGTGCCCATGATAATACAATCTTTGGTTTATGTATTGGTTTATTTTCTGTGATCGTTATTGCATCAGTTAATGCTTGTAGAGGATGGCCAGTTGCACTTTCCATATTAACTACCGGAATAGTTGCGTGTACCATAAAGTTTTTTAATACATTTTCTTTATAATCATCCTCTCTGTTTTCTAGTTTAGCAAATGCTCTAATTGCTAATACATCGCAATATTGAGAGACTACTTGAGCTGCTTCTTTTACATGTTCAGAATTACCTTGATCCATTACTGTACCATCACCATATTCCAGAGACCAACCTTCTCCTGTAAAATTCATTACAATGACATTCATTCCAAGGTTTAAAGCAGCCTTTTGAGTACTTAAACGTGTACGTAAACTAGGGTTAAAAAACAATAAACCTATTGTTTTATCTGCTCCTAACACTTTATTAGACAAAGGATTTTGTTTTAACTTAATCGCTTCATTGACCCAAGTATCAAGTGAATCAATATCTTTTATTGAAAAGTAACTATTCATTATATACTGCTTTAACTATTTTGGTAAAAGGAATTTTCCTATCTATCACATCTACCATAAAATTATCTTCTAATCCATTTACAATCCAAGTTTCTATACCTGCATTTTGGGTAATACTTGCTGCCTGCACTTTAGATTGCATTCCACCAGTTCCGTGTGTTGAGATAGAGGAAACAATTTCATCAGCCAGTTGCGCCATATCATATACCTCATCTATTGTATTATAAGTTCCATTCTCTACTGATTCTTTAGTACAAATACCATTGGTATTGGTAGCTATCACTAATAAATCTACTTCTAACAAACAAGCTGTCAATGCTGCTAACTTATCATTATCTCCAAACTTAATCTCATCTGTAGCTACAGTGTCATTTTCATTAATGATAGGTATGTAATTATTAGCCACTAACACATTTATTGTATTTACTATATTTCTTTTAGATTGTTCTCTTTCAAAATCAGAATAAGACAATAAACATTGGGATGTTAGTAATCCGAGATCTCTAAAACTCTCTTGGAAAATTCTCATTAAATGAGGCTGCCCAATAGATGCCAATGCTTGTTTTACATTAATTTCTTTACCATTACTTTCTAAGTTCACAAATTGCTTAGCCACGGCAATAGCACCTGAACTAACAATTACAAATTCATATGTATCTTGTAAAGCAACAATTTGTTTACCTATATCTTCTATCTTACCTCTAGATATATGATCTGTTCCTTTGGTTAAAACATTAGACCCTATCTTCAGTACAATGCGCTTTTTATCTGATCTGTCCATTACCATGTATATACCATTTATTAGTAACCAAATGCTGTAATCCTATTGGACCTCTTTGATGTAATTTATCTGTACTTATTGCCAATTCTCCTCCTAAACCTAATTGAAAACCATCTGTAAACCTTGTAGAAGCATTATGATATACCGCAGCACAATCTACGTTCATCATAAAAGTCTCGGCTTCTGTCTGATTTCTCGTAATAATTGCTGCAGAATGCCCTCCGCTATATTCATTTATTTTAGAAATTGCATCTTGTGCATTCTCCGTTTCTCCAATAACTATCTTATAATCTAAAAATTCTTCTTGCCAAATACTGTTATCAGATATAGGTAAAACTTCTTCGTATTTGGATAAAGAAGTATCCCCTAATATTTCTACATTAAAATTTTTAAGGGTTGTAATAAGGTTTTTTACAAAATCTTCTTTATTAGGAAGGTTCTTATCAATTAGAACTTTATCCACAGCATTGCATGCTGAGATTTTATCAGTTTTTCCATTAATGATATTATCCAAAGCCAATGCTTTATCAGCCTCATTATGGACATAGACAAAGTTATTACCTCTTCCACTAACTATTACAGGACAAGTAGCGTGTTCCTTTACAAATGCAATCAATCTTTCTCCACCTCTTGGAACAATTAAATCCACATTTTGAGTTGGTTTTTCTAAAAAAGATTGTGTCTCTAGTCTATTATAATTTAAATATGTAATCCAATCAAAAGAGATAGTCTCTTCTTTTAGTGCTTGATGCCAAAGTTTTACTATTGCTAGATTAGAGTGTAATGATTCTTTTCCTCCCTTTAGTAAAATTTTATTTCCTGATTTAAATGCAATTCCAGCCGCTTCAACGGTTACATCTGGTCTTGATTCATAAATAATCAATACTGTCCCGAAAGATGCTGTTTTATTATACACTTGCATACCATTATCATGGGTAAATCGAAACCGCTCTACTCCAATTGGATCTTCTTGATTTGCCAATTGCTTGAGAGCAGCAATCATCACTTCAATTTTATGGTCATCCACTTTTAAACGGTCACGCATTGCAAGATCACTCCCTTGATAAGATTTAAGATCTTTAAGATTTTCATCTAGTATTTCACCTCGGTTTTGATCCACTAAAATTGCCATCTTTTGCAATACTGAATTTCTTTGTGATATATCTAACACTATGCTCATAATCATATCTTTTGTAACACCAAAATATCTTGTAACGCCCTAATGAATTGGTCTATTTCAGATTTTCCAACTGTTAGTGGCGGGAGTATTCTTAACAACTTTTTATTCATCGCTCCACCAGTAAAAATATGCTCATCATAGATCAGTTTTTTTCTAAGATCTCCTACTTCAAAATCAAATTCTAAACCTAGCATTAACCCTCTACCTTTTACTTTTCTAACTCCAGGAATACGAAGTGCTTGAGAAACAAAATAATCACCTGTTAGTCTAGCATTATCTATTAAGTTTTCTGTTTCTAATATTTCTAAAACCGAAGATGCTGCAGCGCAAGCAAGATGATTTCCGCCAAAAGTTGTACCCAACATTCCATAACTAGGTTTTATATGAGGTGCTATCATAATTCCACCTATAGGAAAACCATTTCCCATACCTTTAGCAATTGAAATAATATCTGGAGTAATCCCATGATGCTGATGACCAAAGAATTTACCCGTTCTTCCGAATCCAGCTTGTACTTCATCTAGAATAAGCACTACATTGCTTTCCTTACACATCTCTTCTAATCCTTTAAAGAATTCAGTGGTTCCTTCATCTAAACCTCCAACGCCTTGTATCGGTTCTATAATTACGGCACACACATCTCCTTTTTTTAATTCAGTTTTTACAACTTCTAAATTATTTAATGGTAAAAAAGTTACTTTTTGTTGTTGATTTAAAGGAGCATTGATTTTTTCATTATCTGTTGCAGCAACTGCTGCAGAAGTCCTTCCGTGGAAACCATTATAAAAAGAAATTACTCTCGATTTTCCTGTATAAAAAGAAGCCAATTTTAATGCATTTTCATTTGCTTCTGCCCCAGAATTACATAGAAACAACTGATACTCTTTGTATCCAGATAATTGACCTAATTTATTTGCTAATTCTGATTGTAAACTATTATGAACAGCATTAGAATAAAATCCAATTTTTTCTATTTGCTCTTTTAATCTTTTTACATAATGTGGATGTCCGTGACCTACTGAAATTACAGCATGACCTCCATATAAATCTAAATATTCTACACCATCCTTATCGATAACAATACTGTCATGTGCGCTAACAGGTTCGACATCATAAAGTGGATATACATCAAATAGTTTCATAACACTTTATTTTATTGTATTAATTTTCTCATAAGAAGCCATTACTCCTTTTATCACTGAGGAACTCAATCCCTGATGCTCCATTTCATTTAATCCTTCGATTGTACATCCTTGTGGTGTAGTCACTTTATCAATTTCTCGTTCTGGATGAGTTCCATTTTCTGCCACTAGCGTTGCCGCCCCTATAGCCGTTTGCACTGCTATAATCTGAGCTTCGTGTGGATGAAATCCCATTTGGATTCCTCCTTGTATCATTGCTCTAAGAAACCTTAAAAAGAATGCGATCCCGCTAGCTCCAAGAACAGTAGCCGCTTGCATTAATCTTTCTTCGATTACCAAGGTCTCTCCAATAGTGTTAAACATCTTTTCTACAACCAATAATTCTTCTTTAACACTATCATTGGCCGCAATACAAGTCATCGATAATTTTTTTGATGCTCCAGTATTAGGCATGACCCGAACTACTTTATTATCAGGAACTATTTCATTAATTTCTTCAATAGAAGTACCTGTAACCGTTGAAATTAATATTTGATCATTACTTAATGCATCTTTAATCTCCTGTAAAACAGCATCCAACTGCCGAGGTTGTACACATAAGATTACCCATTTAACATCTTTTATAGAAGTAATAATATCCTGTGATGTTGATACATTTAGTTTTTCTTCTACTTCTTTTAAATTATATTTTGATTTATCTACTACAGTAATATTTTTCGCTTCAAATAAATCACTATTTGCCAATCCAGATATTATAGATTTACCTAGATTACCTCCTCCTATGATCGTTATTTTATTCATCTTAAAACGCACTTGCTTTTAATTCTAAACCTATTTTTTCTTCTAATCCAAACATTAGATTCATATTATGAATTGCTTGTCCAGAAGCTCCTTTAATCAAATTATCAATCACAGAAGTAATTAATAACATCCCATCTTTTTTAGTAATATGAATAATACATTTATTTGTATTTACCACTTGCTTCAAATAAATTTCTTGATCTGATATAACTGTAAATTTTGCATCCTTATAGAAAGAAGTGTAAAGTTCTTTAGCCTCTTCTTCGGATCCGTCATATCTAGTATACATTGTAGCATAAATCCCTTTACTGAAATTACCTCTGTTGGGAATAAAGAAAATTGGAGATTCAAAACTAGTTTGCAATTGTTTTATACTCTGATGAATCTCATCCAAATGTTGATGTGTAAAAACCTTATAACTAGAGAAATTATTATCTCTCCAACTAAAATGTGTAGTACCACCAGGCATTACTCCTGCTCCCGTACTACCTGTAGTAGCATTTACGTGAACGGTATCTATTAATTTGCCCGAAAATGCAAGTGGTAATAAACCTAATTGAATGGCTGTTGCGAAACATCCTGGGTTTGCTATGTACTGCGCAGACATGATTTTGTCCTTTTGTAATTCTGGCAAACCATATATGAAATCTTTATTCTGAAATTTATGATCACTCTCTAACCTAAAATCATTTCCTAAATCAATGATTTTAGTGGTCTCAGAAAATGTATTTGTTTCCAAAAAAGCTTTAGATCTTCCATGCCCAAGGCACAAAAACAAAACGTCTACATTTGGATTGATTGTATCTGTAAATGAAAGAGTGATATCTCCTAATAAATCAACATGTTGTTTACTAACTGGTACACCCGCATTAGTCGTACTAAATACAAAATCTAAATCAACTTCTGGATGGTGAACCAATAATCTTAATAATTCACCAGCCGTATATCCAGACCCTCCTATAATCCCTACTTTTATCATGATTCACTTGGATTTACATTGTGATATATCTTATTGGCATTCCCATAGATTTTTATAAAACCTTTAGCATCGTCTGAAGTCCAAGAATTATTCATCTCACCATACTGACCAAAATCCGATTTCATCATATCAAACTCTGACTCGATTCCTTCTAAAGTAAAATGATATGGTTTTAATTTCACGATTACGTCACCTGTAACTGATTTCTGAGAATCATCGAGAAATACTTCAATATTTCGCATTACAGGATCTAAATAATTACCTTCATGCAATAACATACCATACCAATTAGCTAATTGTTCTTTCCAATATTGTTGCCACTTGGTCAATACATGTTTTTCAAGTAAATGATGAGCTTTGATTATTACCAAAGGTGCTGCTGCTTCAAAACCAACTCTTCCCTTTATACCTATAATAGTATCTCCTACATGAATATCTCTACCTATAGCAAAGGCGCTTGCTAGTTCTTCTAACTTCTGAATGTTTTTAACTGGTTCATCTTTGATTCCATCTAAACCAATTAATTCTCCTTTTTCAAAATTTAACGTGATCGTTTCTTCTGTTTCTTTTTTCAGTTGACTTGGATATGCATCCTCTGGCAAAGCATTTTTAGATGTAAGTGTCTCTTTACCTCCTACACTGGTTCCCCAAATACCCTTATTTATAGAATATTGTGCCTTTTCCCAACTATAGTGTACCTGATGTTTTTTAAGAAATTCTACTTCTTCTTGTCTAGAAAGTTTTAAATCTCTTATAGGAGTAATAATTTCAATTTCTGGAGCCAATGTCTGAAAAATCACGTCAAATCTAATCTGATCATTTCCTGCACCCGTACTTCCGTGTGCAATATATTTTGCTCCAACTTTTTTTGCGTAATTAATTACTTCAATTGCCTGAAAAATTCTTTCAGCGCTTACAGACAAAGGATATGTATTATTTTTTAATACATTACCAAAGATTAGATATTTAATAGCTTTCTGATAAAACTCATTTAATATTGTTTTATTTACATGAGAACTACTTCCTAACTCATACGCTCTTTTTTCGGTTTGTATGAGCTCTTCATCAGAAAATCCGCCTGTGTTTACTAATATCGTATGAACTTCTAATTTCTTTTCATGAATTAAATATTTTACACAATACGAGGTATCCAAACCTCCACTATATGCTACTACTACTTTTTCCATAACAACAACTGTTTATTGCTTGTTAGCATTGTTTGTTTTATTTTCTTTAATCTTTTTAATACTTTTTTATCGTACCATTTTTCTTTTTTCTTCACTTCAGTAGAGGGATCATATAACATACCAGTACATAAACACATTTTATGATCTTTAGCTTTTAAAATATCGTAGTTTGTACAAGTCTTGCATCCAGCCCAAAATTTAGGGTCATCGGTTAATTCTGAAAATGTAACTGGTTTATATCCTAAGTCTGAATTTATTTTCATTACTGCTAGTCCAGTAGTAATTCCAAAAACTTTAGAATCAGGATACTTTTTTAAAGAATAATTAAACGTAAACTCTTTAATTCTTTTGGCTAATCCTTGATTTCTATAATTAGGATGTACGATAAGACCAGAATGCGCAACATATTTTTCATGACCCCAAACCTCTATATAACAAAAGCCTGCAAACGCTCCATTACACAATGCTATAATTGCATTTCCATTTTCCATCTTTCCTTTAACATAGTCAGGTGTTCGTTTTGCAATACCGGTACCTCTTACTTTAGCAGAATCCGATATTACATCACAAATCTCCTGAGCGTAATCAAGGTGATCATTAGTGGCTATGATTATTTTTATTTGTTTCATCCGTTTGTTTCTATAACTCTTTCTTAATGCCAGATGTAATCCATTATGAACAACTTTTATATTGATGAAAACTCATTTTATACATGAATTATCAATATCAAAAAATGTCAATACTTAAAATTTAAATGATATGATTCCTGAGAAGATCCGTAAGTAGTTTATATCCAATACCAATTATAAAAGAATATTCTTTTAAATGGAATTAATAACTAAATCGTGAAAAAGGAACTTTTTATAAGGGAAGTAGGGCGCACCTACTTCATAATAATTTTAAACCCCCAAGGGGCGACGAAAACGGCGTATAGATGATATAGTAATATCAACTGATTTGTTCAAGGATTGAACTTTCACTTCTCTAATAATAAATGTTGGCGTTTTCATAATAGTAACTCTAAATCGTCGGCCGTAGCCCCTTTCGTTAACTAGATGGTACAATATTACGCAAAAATAATTTCTAGATTAAAATAAAAAAACCAATTTATAAAAGAATTATCATTTTAATAAAATCAACCTCCCAATTCCTTATAAATCCCAATAAAACAATAAAAAAATTACATTTTGCTCATTATTAATGATTTAATAATACCTTAAAACAAAATATAATTTATGATGATTAAATAAATAATTTGTTCAACTATATAATATAATAGGTAATAACTCTAAAAAAACCGAACTAAACAGGTATCACAACAAGGTATCCCATAAATAAATATGTAGTACATAAAATACTGATATCATAAAACGAAAACCATATAGAATGTGTTTTTAGTTAAAAAACAATACTTTTTTTAAACTTTCATAAGATTTTTAACATATAAATTTTGTGATAATAAAAAAAAACTATACTTTTGGTTAACCAGATTGGTCAACCAGTTAAAGTCAAACCCAGTATATGAGATTAAAAATAGAGAAGGAAACGGAGGTTTTATCCAATCCTAAGAAAGGTTCCGAAGATATAATTATTTCTAAAATTAGGGAATTAATTGTTTCTAAGCAACTTGAACCAGGAGATAGACTTCCGGCAGAAAGAGTTCTTGCCGAAAAGTTAGGTGTAAGTAGGAATCAATTACGCCAAGCAATTCAACGATTAGAATTCTATGGGTTGGTTAAAAAATATCCTCAAAGTGGGACAAGAGTATCAAATATAGGAGTTACCGCACTTAACGGAATGATGACTGATATTTTACAATTACAAGAACCAGATTTTAAATCTCTAGTAGAAACAAGATTGATACTAGAAACAAATGCTGTAAGGTTAGCTGCTACAAGAAGATCAGATGAACATTTACGACAAATACAAGCTGCGCACGAAGCTTACAGTGAAAAAGCAATTAATGGTCTTAATGCAGTAGAAGAAGATTTAATGTTTCATCTTAAACTGTCTGAAGCTAGTGGCAATAGCGTAATCAATTCATTAATGTTAGTGATTACGCCAGAAATAATTACTCATTTTGTAGCAAATAAAGTTTGTGACAAAGATGAAAATCACTTATTAATTAAGGAGCACCAGGCTATTATTGATGCTATCATAGATAGAGACCCCGATAGAGCGGTTGCTAAACTAGAAGAGCACTTTAACGATTTATATAAATTTTGTTATGATTAAGGAAATCAAAAAAAATAAAGGAAATAAATCTAATACCAATCGGATATGTAACACAAACAATAAAAACTAAAAAAAGGGACAGCTACCACACTAATCCCTTTATTTTCGAAACTTTACTTAGTTTAAAAAGTAAAATCCTTACTATAATTGCTTATAGATAGATGAAACAAAGATAGAAAAAATAGATAAACGCAATTCCGTTTATATTTTTTTATGATTTGTTTATAAAGTAGGTAATTACGAAAACTAGGTTTTGCTTTTAAAATTGAAAAATAAATCAATTAATGATTTAAACTAAAGCATTAAAAAACAAAAATAATTACTTATGTATTTCAAAAAGATTATAGCAGTCTTCCTGATTGTTCTATCTCATTGTACGTTGCTTGCTCAAGATAGCATTACATTAGAAGGAACAGTAACTTCTCGGGAAGATGGGATACCAATACCGGGAGTTAATGTATTGATATTGAAATCCAATACGGGAACTACTACGGATTTTGATGGATTTTATCAACTTAAGGTAAACAAAGGTGATGTCGTTTCATTCTCTTTTACCGGAAAGAAAACCATAACAGTGGCAATCGATAATCAAACAACACTTGATATCGCTCTGGAAGAAGAAGCATCTGAACTAGAACAGGTTGTCGTTATAGGATATGGAGTCCAAAAGAAGTCGAGTTTGACAGCTTCTGTATCCAAATTAGAGAACACCAATCTAGATGAATTGCCTTATTCTGATGTTTCTAACAGTATAAAAGGTAAAATTGCCGGAGTTCAGATTAGAAATACCACTGGTAATGTTGGTGATGAACCAGAAATAATAGTAAGAGGTATTGGGTCTATAAGTCTTAGTTCTGCTCCACTTGTTGTTGTTGATGGATTCCCTTTTGATGATGGGCTTCAATTCATTAATCCAAGTACTATAGAGTCTATAGAAGTATTGAAAGATGCAAGTTCTACAGCAATATATGGATCTAGAGGAGCTAATGGTGTTATTCTTATAACTACTAAAGAAGGAAAAGCAGAAAAAACTTCTTTTGAGTTCAAATCACTCTCAGGTTTTAAACAAGCTGCAAGAAGTATTGATATTATAGATGCAATTGCATTTTCTGACTTAGACAGAAGTAGAGATCAATTAGTAGAAAATTTTAATGCTCAGCAAGAAAACAGAGAACCTAATTTTGTAAATTATGATAATGTTCAAATAGGAAAAAGAACCATTGCTCAAAACATTGGTGGTCCTACTAACTGGCAAGATGAAGCTTTAAGAAATCCTGCTAGAATTGACAATTATCAATTAAACGTTTATGGAGGTGGAAGTAGAACAAACTACTTAATATCTGCCAACTACATTTATAATGAAGGACTTAGAAAAGATAACGATTTAGAAAGATTAAACTTATCTGCTAGACTTAAATCTAAATTATCTGACAACTTAAGTTTTGATTTAAAAATAAATCCTTCTTACACACTTACAAGAAGATCTTCTATTAATTTTACAGATACCGGAAGATATGAAACTTGGATTCCTGTTAGACATAATCAATATACATCAGACTTAACAGGACAGCCTGTTGGAAGTTTTGCACATGCTTTACATTTTAGAAACCTTAATTTTGATTATGTAGATCCTGTAACTGGTCTAACAGAAAATACTGGTAATATAGAAAACCTATGGTCTTCATCTAACTTTAATCCTATCTCTAGACAGGAAGCCAGTAGACGTAATCGTTTTGAATACAGATTACTTGCTAACGGTTCTGTGAAATGGAAAATAGCGCAAGGACTTACTTTAAGATCTTCATTAGGTGGTTATGTGAGATACCGTACGGGAGAAGAATATTTTGGTTCTGATGGTGATAGAGATGGAGAAACAGAAGGAATCTTAGCAGATCAACTTACTGTTAAATACATAAATGAGAATACATTAAACTACAACAGAGATTTTAATGGTCATGATATTGGATTATTATTAGGTATCACTTACGAGAATACTACAGAACGTCTTAGCAACCTTAGAATAACTAATTTTGATGATGAGAATATAACAACTCTTAATGGAGGAACAATTATAGATCTTGACAATACATTTACTTTAAAAGATAAAACAGTATTATCTTCATACTTAGGAAGAATTAATTATGCTTATAAAGATCGTTACTTAATTTCTTTAGCAGGAAGAGCAGATGGTTTCAATAAGTTTGGTAAGAATAACAAATACGGATTTTTCCCTTCTGTATCGGTAGGATGGAATGTTGCAAACGAGAATTTCTGGAGAAATAGCATTGGTAATACAGTTAATAACCTAAAGTTAAGATCTAGTTGGGGAATTAGTGGATCTGCTCCTGCCCTATTTGATTTCTTAGCACCAACTATAGTAGATTTCGGAAATTACAGCATAGGAAATACTGGTGGTGTAACAACAGGACAAGGTGAAGTAGACTTTTTACAAGGAAACCCTGATATTACTTGGGAAACAAACACAGAATTTAATAATGGTATAGATTTAGGTCTTTTCAATGGTGCTGTAAATCTTACTGTGGATTACTACTATAAGTTATCAGAAAAACTTTTATTGAGACAACAAATTTCTAATTCAACTGGTTTTGATGAGCAATGGAATAATATTGGAAAAGTTCAAAACTCAGGATGGGAATTTGATTTATCTACAAATCTTGGAAGAGGAAAATTAAAATGGCAAGGAAGTGCTAATATCTCATTTAACGAGAATAAACTTGTTTCATTCGGTGGATCTGAAAGAATAATTAATAATGGAGAGCGAACTGATCAATATATTACTCGTGTAGGAGAACCATATATTCAGTTTTATGGATATCAAACTGACGGTATTTTCCAGAACGCCGAAGATTTAGCTAATAGCCCAAGTGGTATTGCTGATGCAGTTGGTGGTCTTAAGAGAGTAGATGTAAACGGTGATGGAGTTATTAATGAAGATGATAGAACTGTTATTGGTGATCCATTCCCTGATTTTATTTGGGGTTTCACCAACACATTTACATACGGAAACTTAGATCTTAATTTCTCTTTCCAAGGATCTCAAGGCGGTGAAGTTGTTTGGGGAGAAGCATTTTATAATGAAGTTGCTCGATATGGAGCTACATATGCAGAAGACCAATGGTTTAATGAAAATATCCCTGCTAGCAGACCCGGAATTAGAATTGGTGTTCCATGGTTAGAAACTGACTATGCTGTTCAAGATGCTTCTTATATATCATTAAGAGAAGTAGTACTAGGATACTCTATACCTATTCATTCGACAAAGAAAATGGGATTAGAAAAAATGAGAATTTATATCTCTGGACAAAATTTATGGTATCAAGCTGCAGATGATTATTTAGGTAATAATCCTGAAGGAAACACGGATAGAGATAATGTTTTGATCAGAGGGTATCAAAGAGGAGTTACACCAGTGCAAAGGCAACTAGCACTTGGATTAGATATCAATTTCTAAAAAGCAATTAATGATAGTCTATTTCATATTTAATTAGCAAAAGCTAATTAAATATGAAATAACAGACTAAAAAATATACATAATGAAACATATTTTTAAACTTCAAAATAGATTCATAAATTTTAATATTTATGCATTGTCATTGACATTATTGATGGTGTCTTGTGATCTAGAAGAAGAAGTAACTTCTTTTAGAACAGATGACAACTTCTATCAAGACCAAGAAGAGTTAAATAGAGGAGTAATTGCTTCATATTCTAGTTTATATGATGTGATGGAAGTAGAATGGAATATTACAGAACTTCGTTCTGATAATACATTTACTAATCCAGATAGATCTCCAGAATCAGATGCTCCTCGTTTTACATTGGATCGACTTACAGTAGATACCAATAATTCGATAAATCAAGCATACTATGCTAATTGTTACAAAACCATAGCTTTAGCGAATAGAATCATTGCTAACATAGATGTTGCAGTTGATGAAGACTTAAGAAATCAATATGAAGGTGAAGCCAAATTTCTTAGAGCATTAATGCATTTTAACTTAACACGATTATATGGTAGTATTGTAATTGTTGATAGAGTTTTAATTGGTGAAGAAGGTTTTCAATTATCTCGTAGACCTCAATCAGAAGTATATCCTTTTATTATTCAGGACTTAGAAGACGCTATCGCACTTTTACCAGAGCAATATGATGATTCAGAATTCGGTAGAGCAACAGCAATAGCAGCAAGAACTATATTAGGTAAAGTTCATTTAACAAACCCTAATAGAGATTTAGAAGCTGCAATTACTCAACTAGAATATGTTAGAGACAGAGGAATAAATGATCTAATTACGGATTATGATAATCTTTTTGAACCAGGTGATGAATTAAACAATGAAGTAATTTTTTCTGTTCGATATGAACAAGGACTTATTGGTTTAGGTTCTCCTTTTCCAAACTTCTTTGCTCCTTTACAAAGTGATGGAAATGTAGTTTTTGGTAATGGTGATGGACTTAACGTACCTACTGAAGATATATCTGATTTATATCTAACAAATGATTTAAGAAAACCTTCATCTATGGCGGACAGCTATATTGCAACCAATGGAACTGAAATCTTTAACAAGCACGTTACCAAATACAATTCGGCTTTTAACGCACTAGATGATGGTGATGTAGATTGGCCAGTTACAAGATTTGCTGATGTACTATTAATGCTTTCTGAAGCTTATATAGATGCTAGAGGAATTTCTGAAGCCTTAATCGAACTAAACAAAGTAAGAGCGCGTGCTGGTCTAACTGATCTATTAGAAGCTGATGTAAATTCTAGCTTTGCTTTTAAATTAGCCTTAGAAAATGAACGACGTCTTGAGTTTGCTTTCGAAAACCATAGATTCTTTGATCTACTAAGAACCAATAGAGCTTTGACTGTAATAAATGAACATTTTACAACAGAGTTTGCTTATAACAACCCTGATAATCCTGATCTTGATGCAAGTCCTATTTCTGATTTTCAGCTACTATTACCAATACCACAAAGAGAAATTGACCTAAACCCTAATTTAGCTCAAAACATAGGTTATTAATGATTATAAATAAACAACATATCATTACTACAATAGTATCCATTCAACTATTTCTTATTGGATGTACATGTTTTGCTAATGAGATTAAAGTAGCAACTATTGATGAATTCAATAATGCTATAAAATCTGTAAAAGCTGGAGATCGTATAATATTAAAAAATGGAGAGTGGAAAGATGTAAAATTAGTAGCTAAAGGTGAAGGAACTTCAGAAAATCCTATTATTATAGAAGCAGAAGAATCCGGTAAGGTGATCCTTACCGGAGATTCTAACCTAAAAATCGCTGGAACCCATTTATTAATCAAAGGGTTGTGGTTTAAAAACGGCTACACTTCTGGAAAATCAGTGATTTCGTTTAGAGTAAATTCGAAAGAATATGCAAGTCACTCCAGACTTACTGATTGTGCAATTACATACTACAATCCAAGTAAAAAATCTATCGATTATAAATGGATAAGTGTTTGGGGTAAAAATAACAGAATAGATCACAACTATTTTGTGGGAAAAATTAACTCTGGTACCACTCTAGTTGTATGGTTAAAGGGAAAAGAGCATATAGAAAACAACCATCGAATTGATCATAATTATTTTGGAGAAAGACCTACTTTAGGTTCTAATGGTGGAGAAACTATTAGAATTGGAACTAGCAAAAACTCATTATTATCTTCTAGAACAATTGTAGAAGATAATGTTTTTGAAAAATGTAATGGTGAGTTAGAAATTATTTCTAATAAATCAGGTAACAACGTATATCGTAATAATCTTTTTTTAGAAAGTGAAGGTGTCTTAACATTAAGACACGGAAACAAGTGCCTGATAGAAGGTAATGTATTTATAGGAAATCAAAAACCGAATACTGGTGGTATAAGAATTATAAATGCAGGTCATGTTGTTAGAAATAACTTAATGATGAATCTTACAGGTGATGGTTTTAGAGGGCCAATAGTTGTAATGAATGGCGTACCTAATAGCCCTGCAAATAGATATCATCAAGTTAATGATGTAAAAATTCAGAACAATACTATTATAAATTGTTCTCCAATTCAACTTTGCGCTGGAAGTGATGAAGAAAGATCATTAGCCCCAATAAATACAACCTTTTCTAATAATATCATATACAATGATAAAAATGGTGATATCGCAACAATACATGATAAAATAGATGGATTTAATTTCTATGGGAATATTTTAGATACTCAGAAAAATTTTGATCAAAAAGGCTTTACAAAAATGAAAGTAAATTGGGATACATTTGAAGATATTCTTTACATCCCAACTGAAACGAATGAAGAATTAATCAAAAATTCGAAACCTGAAGCTAAATCACCTAAATTAGATATTACTGGAGCAAAAAGAACTACTTTCATTGCTGGTGCTTATAATCTAGGAAATAATAAGTTCCCTAAGGCATTGGTTCTTAGAAGTGGAACATCTTGGGATTCTAAAACAAAACCTGAGAAACTTGTGGCTACATCAGAAATCATTGAAGTAGAACCAGGTTTAGGAACATTGCGTAAGGCATTAAAAAAGGCTTCTTTCGGTAGTATTCTAAAATTAAAATCTGGAGAATACATTCTAGAAAAAGGAATAAAAATTACAACAAAAATTACTATTCAAGGAGATACTAAAGGTAAAAAACCTATATTAAAAGTAAAAGAAGGTTTAGAAAAAAACCCAACATATTTCTTTAGAGTAGAAGGTGGTAATAGCTTACACTTAAAGAATTTAGAAATTTCTGGAAACTTAAAAACACCTATAAAATATGCTGTAGTCTCTCCTGACAAAGGTGTCGCCGAATCATACTCTGTATTTATTGACAATTGTCATATTCATGGGTTTAAAAACAAAAAAGGTGGTAGTTTTTTCAAAGGATACAAAGGAACTTTTGCAGATACTTTAAGTATTGCTAATTCTAGAATTGAAAACTCATACCGAGGGATCAATCTTTCAGAAGAAAAAGAAAGTTTCGGAAAGTATAGTGCTCAAATAGTACGTATTAATAACACAATTTTTAAAGACATAGAACAATGGGCTTTAAATTATTATCGTGGAGGAACTGACGAATCTACTTTAGGAGGTAATCTTTCTGTACAAAACTCTGTGTTTAGTAATGTAGGAAATATAGAAAAAGGTACCGTGCTTAGAACCAAAGGGATTGTAACAGTAGATATCAAAAATTCAGTTTTCGAAAAAAGTTATAAAGTAATTAACCCTGTTAATTTAAATGGAAGTAAAAATACGATAAGTAACTGTGTCGTTTTTGATTGTGGCACTGTAAAAGCAACAAAAGGAGCATCTGAAAAAAATGTAATATATAAAAACCCTAAATGGGAAGATAAAGAAAAATTCATTCCAAGTGAAAAATCGCCATTGCGAAAAGAACAACATATTGGACTGAAATGGGATACTAAAAAATAAAATTAACACAATAGAATTATGAAAAATTACGAAGCATCTTTTAAGAGAATCTTAGCAGGTCTATTGGTTTTCTGTTTAATGTTGATATTTGTAATATCCTCATCTTGTGATGCGGATATCGAAGTGGATCAGACTGTAGAGGAAATAGAATCTGCAACTCCAATAATCTCTAGTTTTTCTCCATCTAGTGCAGAAATACTTGAAGAAGTACTTGTAGAAGGAGAATTTCTACAATTTGTGGATAGAGCAACCATAGGTGGAATACCTACTGAAATTAAAAGTAAAATTAGCGATACTCAAATTTTACTAAGAATTGACCCTGCTGTTATTTCAGGACAAATCGTACTTATCAATGATTTAAGTAGACAAGGTGCAGAAAACTTGGAATTTACAGCTACTTCTACCGAAAGTTTAACTGTATCGTATCCTGTACCATCAGTAACAAGTGCAATCCCTGGTGAGGCTACAGCAAATGATTTACTAATCATAGAAGGTGCTAATCTTGGTGTAGTATCAAGTGTTACTTTTGGAGGCGTACCTGGTGTTATATCTTTTCAAGAAAATGATGTAATTGTAGTAACTGTGCCAAACCCAGGAACTCTAGATCCTGTTGCTATTAATTTAACTTATAATAGTAATAGCGGAGAAATTGCACAAGAATTAAGTTCTTCTTTCTTAGTTAACATACCGACACCAGAGCCAGATAATGTGCCTAGAATAATGGCTAGAGATAATATGGTAACAATCACAGGAGCTAATATCAATTTCACAACATCTGTTACAGTCGATGGTATTGAGGCAACAATTACTACGTCTCCTACTGATTTAACTTTTATGGTTCCATCTGGAGTAACAACAGGTATATCCGAAGTTATCATTACAGATACAGAAATGCGTCAAACTGTATTTAATATACCATACATCAACGGACCATATTACGAATATTATGATTTTGATACGAAAGCTTTAGAAACTGTAAGAGATAATAAGAATGGTGATCCTACTGAAGTGGTTTTATCATTAGGAGAAGACGAAGCGGAACAACCAAGATTCCCAGGAATGACAGAATCTTTTGGAAGTAGATATTTACACTTAGATTACCCTAAAGCTACTACTAGTACCTTAGCCTCCATATATTGTTATGATTTTAGTGATGATTTTGGAACTGAAGAAATGGGAGAAGAATCAGCAGCTTTATTAGATCCAGCCGGTAGATTTGGCGGAAACCCTGTATTACATTTCTGGATGAGAATTAATGGAGCAAACTGTAGAACAAAAATATATCTAGGAACTTCAAGTGCTCAGCGTAGAGAATCTAATGGTCCTCTTTTAGACACAGGAGGAGAATGGGTATTAGTTGCTGTAAGACTTAATGGTTTTATGGATAGTGCAGCAGATTTTTCAAGATTTCATTTCCGTCTTACTGCAGGTAGTTCTTCTGATAATATACCAAGATCAGCTGATTACGATTGGATAATTGTAACCGACAGAGTATTAACAGAGTTTGGAGCTGTAGATTATTCAGCAGCATCCATTACGGACGAGACTAACTGGAAAGATCAAGGTTAAAAAACAATAAATAACGAATTTTCATAATATTATAAATGATCCAATCACCTTTACATACTATTCGGTTAAGGTTAGGCATTCTTTGCCTAACCCTAACTCTTAGTATTCTAAGTTTTGGCTGTACTAAAAAAGAAAACACAGCATCAACCAAAACAGAGATTAAAAATCAAAAACCAACACTTTCTTTATCTACTTCTGAAGCTAATGAAATAAAAAAATTACTAAACACTAACGATGTTTTAAAAGTCTCCTTTGAACAACATAAAGAAAAAGCAGACAAAGCAATTAAGAATGGTATTGAAGTGCCTCTCCCAAAAGACCCTGGTGGTGGATATACACATGAAAAACATAAACGCAATTATGGAGAAATGTATTCTGCAGGAATTTCATATATAATTACTGAAGACACTAAATACTCCAAGTTTGTTACTGATATGTTATTAGCGTATGCTAAAATGTATCCTAATTTACCTTTACATCCAAAGAGTAAAAAAAATCACCCAGCTGGAAAGCTTTTCTGGCAAGGATTAAATGAAAGTGTTTGGTTAGTTAATTCAATACAAGCATATAATCTGGTAAGTGATGTAATTTCTGAAGAAAATAAGAAAATAATAGAAGACCAAGTTTTTAAGAAAGTAGCAGAATTTATTAGCGTTGATTCTAAAAAAACCTTCAATAAAATACATAACCATGGAACCTGGGCAGTAGCGGGCGTAGGTATGACAGGATATGTTCTCAAAGATCAGGATATGGTCGACCGTGCTTTGTACGGTAGTAATAAAGATAAAGAAACAGGTTTTCTTAAACAGATAGATATGCTTTTTTCTCCGGAAGGATACTATTCTGAAGGTCCTTATTATCAGCGATATGCTATGATGCCTTTTATGCTTTTCGCTCAAGCTATCCAGATCAATCAACCTGATCTTAAAATCTTTGAATACCGAGATCAATTATTAGGTAAAGCGGTAACCACAGTATTGCAACTAACTGACGAAAATGGAGCATTTTTTCCTTTTAATGATGCATTAAAAGAAAAAAACTATTTAACCAGTGAATTGATATTTGCCAGCAATATTGCATACGCCTACTATAAAGATAGCTCGCTACTGCCTATTACTTTAGCACACAAAAAGGTTAGCATATCAGGTGCAGGACTTGAAGTAGCTAAAGCTTTGAAAAGTTATAAACCAAAACCATACGAAAAAAAACCACTACTAATTACAGACGGAAAAGATGGAACCGATGGAGGTTTAGCATTATTACGTATGTCTAATGGTAAAAAAGATAAAAAACTTACCACTGTTTTTAAATTTGCTTCTCAAGGGATGGGACATGGTCATTTTGATCGATTGTCGATATTTCTGTATGATGGAAAACAAGAAATTTTACAAGATTATGGAGCTGCAAGGTTTCTAAACGTAGAATCAAAACAAGGAGGAAGATATTTACCAGAAAACAAAACGTGGGCAAAACAAACTATAGCGCATAATACAGTTACTGTAGATGAGTCTTCTCAATTTGGAGCTAACGTAAAAGAATCGAGTAAAGTAAATCCAAAACTTCTTTTTTCTAACCTGAAAGACACTAATCTACAAATTGTTAGTGCTAAAGAAGAAAATGCATACCCAGGAGTTCATATGCAAAGAACGCTAGCCTTAGTAAAAAATGAAGCTTCAGAAAGACCTCCTTTTATTATTGATGTATATGCTATTGCTGCTAATGAAGCTCATCAATACGATCTAAACTTTATGTATCAAGGGCAAGTAATGGAAACTAATTTTGAGTATCTCAAAGAAAACACATTAAACCCACTTGGAACTAAAAATGGATACCAACATCTATGGAAACTTGCAGAAGGTAAGAGTAATCAAAATTTTGCAACGTTAACTTGGTTAAACCAAAACAGCTTCTACTCTATCTCAAGTCTTATAGACAAGGAAAGTAATATGGTCTTTTCGAGTCTAGGAGCTAACGATCCTAATTTTAATCTTAGAAATGAAGCTTCCTACATGCTAAGAGAAAACAACAAGAAGGATCATGTTTTCGTAAACGTCATAGAACCTCATGGAAATTTTGATCCAAAATTAGAATCTGTACAGAATCCTCATTCTGATATTAAAAATATTGAACTGATCTTTTCTGATGATAGCTATACTATCGTAGAAGTGACATTCAAAAATAATGAAAGTTATACACTAACGGTCGTTAATAAAGACCACGACCCACACAAACAACACGAAATAACTATTGATAATAGAACATATCAGTGGACAGGAAATTATAATTTAAAAACTAACTAAACAATGAGCTACTCAAAAATCAAGAGTGAAGTATTCTTCGTAACCAAAGATAAACCGTGGGAACAAGCCGCAGAAGGTATTACTCGTCAAATGATCGGTTATGACGTGAATATAATGATGGTTAAAGTAAACTTCGAAAAAGGGGCAATTGGATACATTCATGACCACTTTCATTCTCAAACTACATATGTTGAATCTGGAAGTTTTGAAGTTACTATCGGAGATGATAAAAAAGTATTAAATGCTGGCGATGGATTCTTTATTCCACCTAATGTTCCTCACGGAGCGGTATGTTTAGAAGCAGGAGTTCTTATTGATGTATTTAGTCCAATACGCGAAGATTTTTTAGAAATTTCACACGAAAAGAAGTAATTAGATGACTAAGCTAAAAGGATTGCGTTGGTGGATTATTGTGTTAATTTTCCTAGCAACGGTTATTAATTATATCGATAGAACTGCATTTGCACTTTTATGGCCTGAAATGGGTAAGGATTTAGGGATGGATAACTCCGATTATGCTCTAATGCTTAACTTCTTTCTCGCTGCATATGCCATCGGTAAATTTGCTTCAGGAAAATTGTATGATGAAATAGGTACTCGCTTAGGATTTACAGTTTCTATTATTGTTTGGTCTGTAGCCTCTGTTTTTCACGCATTTGCAAGAGGACTTGTTAGTCTTTCAATTTTTAGAGTACTACTAGGTTTAGGAGAAGCAGGAAATTGGCCAGGAGCGGTGAAAAGTAATGGTGAATGGTTCCCTATAAAAGAACGTGCAATTGCTCAAGGTATTTTTAATGCCGGTGCTTCTATAGGAAATGTAATTGCGCCATTTATTATCATATTCTTATACACGCAATATGGTTGGAAAACCACTTATATCATCTTAGGGTTTGTTGGTATATTATGGGTAATTCCTTGGTTATTTATTAATAAAGCTAAACCAGAAAAACACCCATGGATTACAGATGAAGAAAGAGCACTAATCATAAAAGATAGAATAGAAAAAATCGATACAGAAAATGAAGTAAAGGAAAAAGGTTTAAGTATTGGCCAAATATTAAGCCATAAAGAATCTTGGGGTGTTCTATTCTGTAGGTTTTTCATAGAACCAATATGGTGGTTTTTTGTAGGATGGATGCCTATTTATTTAGGTGCAAAATTTGGATCTGACATTGAGGAAACCAAAAGTATTTGGATTTCTTATTTGATGGCTGCAGCAGGAAGTATAATTGGCGGTATGTTTACAAAAGCTTTAATGAAAAAATTCTCCGTAGATGCATCGAGAAAAATTACAATTGCACTAGGAGGTATTCTAATTTTAATAGCATTTGTATCCATCATCAACTTCGTTACAGAGGAAAACTTTATGATGTTCATATATCTTGCTGGATTAGCATTATTTGGATTTCAGTTTGCTATTGGAAACATACAAACAATTTCTAGTGACTTATTTAGAGGTCCTTCTGTTGGAACACTAGCAGGATTAGCAGGAACTGTAGCGGCGGTATCGCCAATGATTATGAACTGGTTTGTCGGTCAGATAACAACAAGTTCATATACCCCAGCATTTGTAGCAATATGTGTTTCTGTAATACTTGGGGTCTTATCTATTTTCTTGTTTATCAAAAAAATTGGACCTGTAAGAAAATAATACACCAGTATAGATTGGTGTAAAATAAAATTAATCAACTATCAATAATTTATAATTAATAAAAAGAAAAAATGAGTTTAAAAGGAAAAGTTGCCATTGTAACTGGTGCAACCGGTGGAATTGGTTTTGAAGTTGCTAAGAGATTAGGTAACGATGGATATACTGTAGTTTTAAATGGTATAGAAGATGATAAAGGAGCTGAAAGAATAAAAGAACTTACAGCCCAAGGAATAACTGCAGAGTATTATGGATTCGATGTTACAAACGAAGAAGCAGTTACTTCTAATATTGTAGCTATTGGAGAAAAATATGGTAAAATAGACCTACTGGTAAATAATGCTGGTGGATTAGGAGGAAGATCTAGATTTGAAGGTATGACAACAGAATTTTATAGATCTGTAATGGCCTTAAATTTGGATTCTACATTTTTTGCCTCTAGAGCTGCAATCCCATTTTTGAAAAAAGGAGAAAATTCTTCAATTATTAACTATACATCTAATGCAGGATGGACTGCAGGAGGTCCTGGTGCTGGAATTTATGGAACATCAAAAGCTGCTGTTAATGCAATTACAAGAGCTTTAGCAAAAGATTTAGCAGAATACGGAATTAGAGTAAATGCAGTATCGCCTGGTACGATTGACACTCCATTTCATGCTCAAATTAAATCTACTAAACCAGAAGTTTTTGCATCATGGAAAAACAACATTATGTTAGGTAGATTAGGACAACCAGAAGATGTTGCTTCTGTGGTTTCCTTCTTAGCAAGTGATGATGCTGCTTTCATAACGGCTGAAACTATCCAAATTGGTGGTGGACAAGCATTAGGTATTTAATAAAAAGAAAAATATAAAATGAAAAAAGTAGTAACCTTTGGAGAAGTTTTAATGCGTATAGCTCCTTTAGGGAACAAAAAATTAAAACAATCTAACCAATTAGAATACTACTTTGGTGGAACCGAAGCGAACGTAGCGATATCGCTCGCTCAATTCGGGAACAATACACAACATATTACAGCAGTATCCAACGATTTTGTTGGTGATGCAGCAAAGAGCTACTTGCAGAAACTGGGAGTAGATACTGGTTTGATTATTGACTCGCGTCATCCTCTGGGATTATACTTCCTGGAGGTTGGTGCAGTCATGCGATCAAGCACTATAGCATACAACAGATCTAATTCTGCTTTTTGCAACATAAATCCTGATGAAATTAATTGGGAAAAAGCCCTAGAAAATTGTGATTGGTTCCACTGGACAGGTATTACCCCTGCTTTATCCTTAAATGCATTTAAAGCACTAAAACAAGGACTAGAAATTGCTAATAAAAAAGGAATTACAATATCTGCTGATCCAGCATATAGAAGTGGTTTATGGAATTACGGTCATGAAGCAAAAGATATACTTAATGAATTAGTAGCGTTATCTAATATTTTTATCGGAGGTCCAAATGAAATTAATGAACTTCTAGACACTAGTTTCTCCTTTACTAATGAAGATTTTATTGAAGCCAGTAAAGCTTTATTACAAAAATATTCTAATATCAGAGGCGTGTTTGATAAAACAAGAGTTTCTCTTAATGCAAGCTGGCATAAGATAAAAGCTAGAATGTGGAATGGGCAAGAATTTTCGGAAACCAATGAATTAGAAATAACACACGTTGTTGATCGAATTGGTACTGGTGATGCTTATGCTGCAGGATTAATTCAAGGTCTATTGCACTATGATGATATAAAAGCATTACAATTTGCCAATGCATCTTGCGCTTTAAAGCATACTATAGAAGGTGATGCAAATCTAGTAACTGAGGCTGATGTCTTAAGTATCATTGAAGGTAATATATCTGGACGAATAAAAAGATAAAATGGCAAAATATACACGAATTGAAGTAGCACAAGTAATGGGAAACACAGGAGTTGTTCCCCTATTCTATCATAAAGATATTGATATTGTAAAAAAAGTGATCAAAGCTAGTTATGATGGAGGTGCACGAGTATTTGAATTTACCAATAGAGGTGATCACGCACAAGATATATTTACTGAAATATCCAAGTGGATTGAAAATGAATTACCTGGTATGATTCTAGGAATTGGATCTGTTGTTGATCCGGGTACGGCATCATTATTTATACAAAAAGGAGCAAATTTTATCGTATCCCCCATTTTAAATCCTGAAATAGCAAAAGTTTGTAATCGCAGAAAAATTGCATGGCTTCCAGGTTGTGCAACACTTACTGAAATAAATTATGCCGAGGAATTAGGAGCAGAAATCGTAAAAATATTTCCGGCAGCACAAATTGGTGGAGCTGATTTTGTCAAAGGAATAAAAGCGCCTTGTCCATGGACTAGTATAATGCCAAGTGGAGGAGTATCACCAGAAGAAAAAAACCTTACGGATTGGTTCAATGCAGGAGTGCACTGTGTAGGAATGGGATCTAAGCTCATTGCGAAGGATGAAAGTGGAAACTTTGATTATGATAAAATAACAGAATTAACTAAAAGTTCACTAAAGATTGTCAAAGATTTAAAGAGTAGCAATCATTAATTTTTCTGCATTTATCGATCTAAAGACTTATTTCGAATAACAAATTGTTAAGAAATAAAGCAAATCACATGATTTTCAATAAAAATTGTGTTAAATAAAAATAAATCTATATATTTGGTTAACCAATGTGGTTAACCAAATATAAATTTCACCCAATTATCAAAACAAGACAATTATGAAAAATTTATTACTTATCTGTATAATGTTTACGATGAGCTTCGCTTTTGCTCAAATTCCTTCGGGATCCGGAGTATATCTTAACAAACTAATTGTTAGTCCTAATGGAGATGATCTTACTAATGAGTATATCGAAATTCGCGGTACTCCTGATGCAGTTATACCATCTGATCTATATTTAATTAATGTTGAAGGTGATGGAGAAGCTAGTAGAGATGATTACGGAGAAGTTGGTGAAGTAATTCAACTAGGTGATGGAACAAGAACTTTTGGTTCTAATGGCTTTTTAGCGATTGTAGCCAACTATACGGATGAAAACACAAATGTGGTAACAACAAATCCATATACTAGTGTTATTGCAGCAGGAACAACCATAGTGACTATAGAACTTATTGGAAATGATGTTACAGGTTCTTCTAGTAGTAATGTTTCTTCATTCACACCAGATATCGGTTATGATGGAAATTTCGAAGATTGGAGTGCTACATATATGTTAGTACAAGCTCCAAGTGACCCAAGTGGTGTTGATATTGATGCAGATAATGATGGTGTTATTGATGCAACTGGAGATCATACAATGTGGACTCGTTATGATTCTGTAAGCTTTTTAGATGAAGATGATTTATTAGATTCAGGAGATAATGGTGAGTTTGGGTATGGACAAATCATAGTTGTTAGAGATTTAGCAGAAAACTCTAGTAATGGTATTTTCACTGACACAGGAGCAACTGTAATAGAAAACACAGGTAGTAATGTACATTTCTGGGGAAGACAAGGAACCTCTACAGGTTTTACTACATCGGATTGGATAGCTGCCTCATTTGATGGAACAGGTCCTAATTGGGAATTCTCAGGTAACACTGCAAGAGTATCTCCTGCAGAATTTGCAAGCTATATTATTCCTAGTGAAATATATGGAGCCCTAAATCCTACTGCTGCTACGCTATCTATTACAGAACAAGAATTAACCGACGATATTTCATTTTTCCCAAATCCAACTACTAACGTAATTAATGTAAGTTCTAAGAATGACATCATTTCATCTATTGAAGTTGTAGACGTGACTGGTAAAATATTAGTTCAAAAAGAAAATAATTTAGACGTTATTGATTTAACATCTTTCTCCACTGGATTATATTACATGAATATCTATGGTGATGGAGCTAAGATTACCAAAGCAATCGTTAAAAATTAAGAAATACTTTTTAAACAGTTTGATTTTAATTTGAGTTTAGATAATATCCTTGCATATTTTTGCAAGGATATTCCTATTAAAACCTAAATGTAATACCCCATAGATAATGAAACCTTTTACAATAATTTTTATTCTATTTATAAGTTTTGGTACTCAAGCTCAGGTAACATTAGATGCTGATGGTCCCGGCAACACCTATGAACTTATTAATAGCGTTTTTGCACCAACAAGCGGAAATGTCATAGAAGCACCCGGAATTACCGGTAGTACTTGCGATAACCATTCTACCTATTCTGGAACAGATGGAAATCGTCATATTGATGAAGTATTCAATACAGACTTAGGGGTTAATGTATTTAGATTTATCATGCATGTTAATGAAGATATTGATCGCGACAAATGTTCCACTACAGATCGCCAGCGCAATGAAATTAAAACTTACGCTCCTTCTCCTGATAATCTTAAAGGAGTAATAGGAGAAACTGTGGAATACAAATGGAAATTTAAAATAGATGCCAACTTTCAACCTTCCGGAAGTTTTACTCATTTTCATCAATTAAAATCTGTTGGAGCAGATTCTGCAGAAGAAAGTCAGCCGCTGATTACCTTAACTGCTAGAAAGGCAAGTCCGGATCGATTAGAATTAAGATATGCACCTACTACTTCACAATCTACCCTTACTACAGTCGATCTATCTGTATTAAAAGGAAATTGGGTTGAAGTTATTGAAACTGTTACCTATGGAGAAACTGGAAATGCTTCTTATAGCATTATCATCACTAATGTAGATTCGGGATCAGAAATATTAAACTACTCTTCAACTGAACTTAGAATGTGGAAGACAAATGCAGATTTCATTAGGCCAAAATGGGGAATATATAGAAGTTTAAATTCTGCCTCAGATTTAAGAGATGAAGAAGTATTGTATGCTAACTTTTCCGTAACTGAAAACCCTACGCTCTCTGTACCGACAATATCAGAAAAAGAATTGTTTGATGTATTTCCGAACCCAACTAAATCAGTCATAAATTTTAATTTTTTCGAGAACACAAATGACTACACAATATCAGTTATAAGTGGATCGGGAAAAATTGTCAAGAAACCACAAGAATTAAAAACTACTGATCAGTTAGATATTAGTGATCTTTCTAATGGAGTCTATTTTATAAAAATTATTGATAAGCAAACTAATACCTTTTCTATAAAGAAAATTGTAAAAATAGATTAATAGAAAGTTTAAAATAAAAAACAACATATTATGAAATTTGCTTTTGTACTATTTGCTCTTTTGACATACATTTCTTCTTATGCTCAGGTTTCTCTTACTGCTGATGGCCCAGGAAACACATATGAGCTTATTACTTCTAAATTGGCTCCAGGATATAATCCTATAGAAGCGCCAGGTATGGTAAGAAAAGATTGTGATAACCATCTTAATTATGGTGAGCACATTAGTGAAGTTTATGATGATGAACTCGCTAAGAATGTATTTAAATTTGTCATTCATGTTAAAGAAGACAATGACCGTTGCAAAACTTTTGATAGACAACGTAATGAAATAAAAAGCTATAAATCATCACCAGATAATCTAAAAGCTACGATTGGGGAAACTGTAGAGTACAAATGGAAATTCAAGATAGATAAAAACTTTAAGCCATCTAAGAACTTTACGCACCTCCATCAATTAAAATCTGTAGGAGAAACAGAAAAAGCAAAACCTATTATCACCCTTACAGCTAGAAAAGGAAGTGTTGATAAATTAGAGCTTAGACATTCTAGCGGAAAAGATCAAAATACACTTAAAAAAGTAGATTTGGACCTATTAAGAGGTAATTGGGTAATGGTTACAGAAAAAGTTACTTACGGAAACTTAGGTAAAACCTCTTACGATATATCTATCGCCAATATAAAAACAGGAAAAATAATTTTGGAATACCAGAGTACTAACCTACAAATATGGAATGCAGGTGCAGAATTCGTTAGACCAAAATGGGGAATCTATAGGAGTTTAAAAAACGCACAAAACCTTAGAGATGAAGAAGTACTATTTGCAGATTTTTCTATTAAAGAAAGTAAATAATTGACATTAGCAGAATTAATCACCTATAAAAATATTTTTTCGCTCTACAGATCAAAGACTCTACTTAAATTAAACCCAAAGAAAAAATCACCATCTCCCCAATCTCCAGATCCTTGACCTAAGAAACCATTTTCAAACATAGGTTGTGCATTTGTAAAATGAACCTGAAATACATGACCTCCTGTTTCTATATCAAAACCTATTGATAATGGATTTTTAAAAGTAGAAGTACTACTTCTATTAAAATGATATCCGTAATCTACATTAAGACTAAAACGTTTCGTTAATTTGTAACGACCTCCTACTCCCATAATAAACTGAGAATTATCCTGATCATCAAATCTAACAAAATTTTCATGTAAATAAGACGGTGCTAGTTCTAATGAAAGCCTTTTGCTAAACTTTCTAGAAATTAAAACTTGAGACACATAAGATAATCTATTATTAAATTCTAATTTAGGTAATTGATTTTTTTCTAAACCTGTATTAATCGTTAATAAATTATATCCAACAATAGTAAAAGGGAATCCGTTTTTTTTCTGTCTTGTTAATCTATACTTAATATGAGCTCCATAGGTTTTTTGAAAAGAGCTACGAGCGAAACCAACATTTAATCCATCAGTAATACCATAAATAAACTTAAGTTGAGTGACAGCCTGATCCAACCCGAAGAGATCATCAATACCATTTTCTACACTCCCGAAACGGTGAGCAACTACAAAAAATAGGCTTCGTTTATTAACCAATTTTGTGGATTCAAAATTCACAACCTTAAGTCCCTTAAAAGTAGATGTGACATAATTATCTTCCTGAACATCAGACTCTAACTCATTTAACAAGTCATCTTGAGCAAGTGTAATATATGGTAGTAAAAATAAAATGAATAAGAGTTTTCTCATGAACATGATTTTAAAATACTAATAAAAAGAAATTATTTAATAATTGATGCTTGGTCTAGCTTAACTACTTCCAGCAGTTCGTCATAACCGATGCACCTACCCTTTATGGTATATTTTGATTGTAAACTAGATCCGGCAATATTATGATCAACATCAAAAGTACAATATGCAGCTTCATTGAGCATTAAAGAATTATCTTCTATTTCGGTCACTTCTCCTTTAACAATAATTGTTTTATTTAAATACTTTTTAGAAGCCGTATCAGGACTTTCTGAAAATTCTCTTGCCAAATCAGTAGCATCAACTGTAAATTCAGCCTTTTCCTCCTGAATATCCCTATGAGATTGATACACATATTTATATCCAACAAAAGCCGTAATACCTAAAATTAAAATTACTATGAGCAGTTTTTTCATTGTGTATTTTCTGTTTAAACTTGTTTTAAAAGTATGAAAATTATCGACCTAATGAAACATATTTTTGCATATCAATTAAATTTGATCTAATTTTTACCTTCCAAAACTAGAACTCAATAGGCAATTTATGAAAATATATATTTCGAAATTTTTAATTTTTTGTGCAATTTTATTCAACATAAGTTGTGAAAATGATAGCGAAAAAGATTTAATAGATATTACTCCTGTTACTGTGGTGACTTATGACAATAATGTAAAATCTATTATTGACAATAACTGCACCTCTTGTCATACTGACCCACCGATTAACTTTGCTCCAATGCCACTTTTAACTTTTGATCAAGTAAAAGAAGCTGTAGATAATAGAGCATTACTTGATAGAGTTTCTTCAGAAGATATTAGTTTTTTGATGCCTTCTGGTGGACCTAGATTACCACAAGCTACCATCGATATTATATTACAATGGAATACTGATGGATTATTAGAACAATAAAACCGCATACCCATGAAAAATCTCTTATTCTTTTTGTTAATGCTTGTTTCAGGATCTATTCTTGCGCAAGGAAAATTTATTACCAAGAAAGGTACTATTAGTTTTGAAGCTTCTGTACCATCTTTCGAAGAAGTAAAAGCGAAAAACAGTACCGTAACTGCTATTTTAAATACAGATAATGGTGACTTTGCAGCTTTAGCCTTAATTAAAGGTTTCAGGTTTAAAAATGCTTTGATGGAAGAACATTTTAATGAAAACTATATTGAATCTGACGATTATCCGAAAGCTACTTTTAAAGGTAAACTTGTAGATTTTGATAACAGTAATATTCAAAATGAATACATGATTAAAGGAACATTATCATTACATGGAAAAACAAAAGAAATCGAGGTAAAATGCATAGTCAACAAAGATGGTGATGATACAATTTCTATCTCTTCATCCTTTGTTACAAAACCTGAAGAGTTCGATATTAAAATTCCAAGTATCGTTAGTAAAAAGATCGCTGATGATATTTCGGTATCACTAAATTTTATTTTAAAAAAGAAATAATTTTTAATATTTCACTTTTTTCAACTTGAAATATTCCTTTTTTAAATCTAATTTTTCCTTTTTAGTACTTTTTTATTGAAAGCATGTACCATAATCCTGTTTATTAGCACTAATAAACTGTTTGAATATTGTTCTATTTAATCATTAATATATATAACCAACAATTATGTAAATAACTATACAATCAACATATTTAGATTCAAACACACTAATTAGTTATTTAAAAATCATATTATTTTTTAATAACGCTCTAATTAAAACTCAACTCTCTGTGAAATCTCTTAAAACGTTGCTATATTTTTCCATTTTTAAATATCCTCTTTCGGCCGAAGAAGTTTATTTGTTTTCTGCTGCATCCGATCAAAATGAAATCAAAAACGAATTAGAATATCTCAAAAAAAAGGGAGTTATTTCTTATGACAACAGTTATTATTTTCTGGATGGAAACTTACAATCTGTTTCTCGACGTATAGAGGGAAATAAAATGGCCAAATCAGTTATGCAAAAAGCAATTAAAAAAGGTACTTTAATTGCTAAGTTCCCTTATGTAAAAGCTGTTGGTATTTCTGGTGCTTTGTCTAAAAATTATCATGATAAAGATGGTGATGTTGATTTTTTTGTGATTACAAAATCAGAACGGCTTTGGGTTTCAAGAACACTATTAATGTTGTACAAAAAAATATTCTTATTCAATTCCAGAAAGTTCTTTTGTATCAATTACTTTATATCTGAAAGTTCATTGGAAATATCAGAAAAAAACATATTTACAGCTACCGAATTATTAACTTTAATTCCGGTTTCTGGAGACTTCAGTAGTTTTTACAAACAAAATCAATGGGTTTCTAACTTTTTACCCAATTTAGAAATAGGTAAATCTTCCATAAAAAACTTAAAAAACAAACCCTTAATAACTAAAACAATAGAATTAATACTTAACACTAAAATCGGAAATAGTTTAGAACGTATTTTTCTAAAAATGACATTAAAAAAGTGGAATACTAAATTTAAAACTTTACGCAAAGATGATTTTGACATAGCAATGAAATCAACAGGTGGGGTATCCAAACATCATCCTAGAAATTTTCAGAAAAAGGTCATTGACAGGTTAAACAAACGGTACAATGAATTTCAATTAAAATATAATATCGAATTAGAAAAAGAGCATGCTTGATATATTGTTTTCACATTCTTATTACTACCCTTTAGATCTTAAACAATGGAAGAATCAAACACCTTATCCTCCATTAGGAACTATATACGCTGCTTCTTTAATGAGAGAAAAGGGTTTTATGGTTGATCTTTTTGACACCAACCTAAGAGACAATCCATATGATATTGAAAAAGAGATCATAAAAAAGAAACCTAAATATCTGGTACTATTTGATGATGGTTTTAATTACTTGACAAAAATGTGCTTAACCACTATGCGTGAAGCTGCTTTTGAAATGATGAGAATCGGAAAAAGTCATAATTGCACCATAATTGTCAACAGTTCTGACGCTACGGATCATTATCCTAAATATTTATACAATGGCGCCGATTATATTATCCAAGGAGAAGGAGAACTGGCTTTATTAGAACTCGTATCAGCTCTTAAAAATGACCAAGCAATAGACAAAATTAAAAGCCTTGTATATAAAAAAGCTGAAAACACTGTTACTAATCCTAAACGAGAAGTTTTAAAAAAACTAGATGAATTACCTATGCCTGCTTGGGATCTGGTGGACATTAATTCTTATAAAAAAGTATGGATCAATGGTGGAAAAGAATTTACTCTTAACCTTGCCACTACCAGAGGTTGTCCGTTTAAATGTAACTGGTGTGCTAAACCTATTTATGGTAATCGGTATAATACACACTCTCCAGAATATATTGTAAAACATATACAATATTTGCAAAAAAACTATGACGTGGAACGTTTCTGGATGTGTGATGATATTTTTGGTTTAACACCAGGATGGGTGCAAGATTTTAATTTAGAATTAAAAAACACAAATACTACACTAAAATATTACATACAAAGTAGAGTTGATTTATTACTTAAAGAAGATACTATCAATGCACTCGCAGAATCTGGTTTGCAAGAAGTTTGGGTCGGAGCAGAAAGTGGCTCTCAATCGATACTTGACGCGATGGATAAAGGAACTAAAGTAGAGGAAATATATAATGCTACAATTTTATTAAAGGAAAAAAATATTCGGGTAGCATTTTTTATTCAATTTGGCTATCTAGGTGAAACCAAAAATGATATTTCGAAAACTATAAAAATGATAAAAGAACTAGTTCCCGATGATTTAGGTATATCTGTTTCCTATCCACTTCCTGGTACTAAGTTTTATGATAAAGTAAAAGATGATCTTCGGTTTAAAGCAAATTGGACAGACTCGGATGATTTAGCCATGATGTTTAAGAGCACATATAATTCTAAATATTACAAAAAATTGCATAGGTACGTGCATAAGGAATATAGAAAAAGTCAGGGATTACAGTTCTTAAAAACGATATTAAAAAGTCCTTCTAAACTTTCTACAAATGCGCTAAAAAGAATATCATATTTATTGTACTACTTTCCAAGTGCATATATGGATGCACAAATTTTAAAAAGAATGGAACATCTCAATGAATGAAAGTTTCGACATAGCGGCAGTAACTTATGATAGTACTTTTACTAACAGCAAAATTGGTGAACTCCAAAGAAACCTTGTACACGAGCATTTAATAAAAATACTACCAATCAATCAAAAATTGGATATTCTTGAAATTAATTGTGGAACAGGTCATGATGGCATATGGTTAGCTAACCGAGGTCATCGTGTTATTGCTACGGATATATCCTTAGAAATGATTTCGATAGCTCGATCAAAACAACAGAATAACAATAGTAATGTAAAGTTTGAGCAATTAGATATTAACAAACTAGAAACTTTTAGTTATGAACATTCTTTCGATTTGATATTTTCAGATTTTGGAGGATTAAATTGTCTTTCTCCGAATCAATTAACTCAATTTTTTATTACCGCTGAGAAAAAGTTAAAACCAAACGGCCAGATTATTGGAGTTATTATGCCCAAGCATTGTATTGTAGAAAACAGTTATTTTATAATAAAAGGAGATTTAAAAAAAGCTTTTAGGAGAAACACCAATAATGCGGTAATGGCAAATGTAGATGGAACCGATGTCGCAACTTGGTACTATGATCCAAAAAATATAAAAAAAACAACTAGGAACTTATTCTCCATTGACAAAGTAGCTCCTATTGGATTTTGTATTCCTCCTTCCTATTTAGAGCCTTTTTTTAAAAACAAATTAAGAATTTTAAGAGTTTTAAAAAATCTTGATATATTTTTTAATCGTTTTTCATTTCTATCAAAATATAGTGATCACTATTTAATCTCTCTATCTAAAAAATGAGCATTGTTCTTACCCACGCATATTATCTTAGTACTGATCCTAAAGAGCAAAGGATTATGAAACCTTATCCTCCTTTGGGACAACTTTATATTTCTGGGTATTTAAAGGAACAAGGTTTAGAAAATTATGTTTTTGACACTACTTTTAGCTCTAAAAAAGAACAATTGAGTTTTATAGCATCTAAAAAACCAGATGTAGTAGCTATATATGCGAACTTAATGACTAAAGTAGAAGTCATTAAACTTATCCAAATTCTGACAACAGAAGCTACCTATGGTTTTCCAAAAATAGTACTAGGAGGTCCCGATGTAACATACAATACTGAAAATTACTTAAGATCTGGCGCTCAATATATCGTAATTGGTGAAGGAGAAGAAACTTTATATGAACTTCATCAAGCAATTAAAGAAAAAACTGATATAAAAGCTGTTCCAGGAATTGCATATTTAGATAATAACAAAGTAATAAAAACTACTGCCAGAATAAAAATGAAAGATTTATCGTTGCTTCCACTCCCGAATCGAGAAGCTATCGATATGCAAAAATATCTTGATACTTGGAAAAACAACCATGGGCAAAGTTCTATGACCATTAGTACTCAGCGTGGTTGCCCATATACCTGTAAATGGTGTAGTACAGCAGTTTACGGACAGAGTTATCGTAGAAGACCCGCTAGTCTTGTAGCACAAGAATTAGCGATGCTTAAAAGAGAATACAATCCTGATACCATTTGGTTTGTAGATGATGTATTTACAGTAAGTCATAAATGGTTAGCTGAATTTCATAAAGAAGTGATACAACAAGATGCTGTTATTCCTTTTGAGTGTATTACCCGTGCAGAACGATTAAATGATGAAGTTTTACAACAGTTAAAAGAAGCCGGTTGTTATCGGATATGGATTGGAGCAGAAAGTGGTTCACAAAAAATAGTGGATGCAATGGATAGACGAGTAAAAGTTGAAACCGTAAGAGAAGCCATCCAGAAAACGAACCAATTAGGTATCGAAACAGGAACTTTTATCATGGTAGGATACCCTGGTGAAGATGAAAAAGATATTGCAGAAACCATACATCATCTAAAAGTAGCAAATCCTACTCATTTTACTATCACTGTTGCTTATCCCATAAAAGGGACTTCTTTATATAATGAAATTGAAAACGATATTACAGTACAACCAGATTGGAATACCTCAACAGATAGAGATATTGATTTTAAAAGAACGTATCATCGTAAATTCTATGATTTTGCTGTAAGAAGAATTGTTAACGAAGTAAACTATTTTAAAAACAAGAACAACATAACAGAAAAATTAAAATTAAAAGTAAAATCGATCGCCGCTTTACTACTAATGAAGTATTATAAATTGAGATAGCATTCTTTATTTAAAAATGGACGATATATGATTAGTGTTGTGATACCAACCAGAAATAGATTAGAATCTTTAAACAGAGTATTAAATTCTTTATATAATCAGACTCTAAAACCTAAAGAGATTATCATTATTGATTCCAGTGATCAAGTTTTTACTGCTAAAGATCTTATTAAATCTCCTAATACTATTAATTTAGTTTTAAAACGATCTACTCCTTCTGTCTGTCAACAAAGAAACATTGGTATTAAATTAAGTTCTAATCCTTTTATTTTATTATGTGACGATGATTTAGTTTTCGAAGAAGAATATATAGTAACATTATATGAATATTTAAAAAAAAATCCTTCTAAAAATGCCGCTAGCGGAATAATTTTAGAAAAAAACACAAAAGATGAATGGGCATACGCCAATGAAATTTCTAACATCAAATTATTTTATAATTGGTTTTTTGGACTTTCCATCTTTTCTGACTTATCTAAAAAGAGAAAAGGTAATATTCTCATTAATCGAATAAAAACTAAATTATACAATAGAGGAAATCAAATCTCAAAAGCAGGTTGGCCTATTTTTGTTACTTGGAATAAGGATGAAAATGATTTTCCTTTTTTTTCATTAATGGGTGCTATGATAAAAAAGCCAGAAAAAGAATTATTTGATCCTATTTTTGTTTTTAATGGCATTGGAGATAATTATGATGCTTGTATTAAATTAGGTTTCGATATTACTATCCTAAAAAAGGTTAAAGCTTTTCATTACAAAGAAATAACGAATCGAATCAATCCAAAAGAGGCTTACTATTACCGAACTTCTGCATTACATTATATACTACTTAACAATTCTAATTTCTCTAGTTCAAATCGTTTATTTTTACTTTGGTCCCTGATTGGAGTTTTAATTGCAAACTTTCTTAAAATGGATACAGAAATGATAAAATATAATCTGATATTAATCTTCAGGATATTATTTAAAAAAAATCTATATCAACAAGAAACCCTTAATAGTATCAGTACATAACAATAATTAAAACATTTGATTTCAAATTTTGAAAAAATTAATTGAACATATAAAATATCTAATTCCTCAATCTAAAAGGAAAAGACTTCCCTTTTTCTTTTCTATTTCAATTGTCAATTCAATTTTAGACTTCATTTCCATCGCGTTTTTAACACCATTTATTCTATTAATAATTGATAAACAGAAAGTAGATGATTTTTTGGTTTCCCATTTTGGTATTACTTATCAAGAAAAGCATATACTATATGCCCTTATAACTCTAATAGTTTTTTATTTACTAAAAAATTTACTCCAAACTAAAATTGTATCCCAACAATCAAAATACCTCTACTCTATTGGTACTTTGTTATCTAAGAAACTAGTATCCAATTTTACCTATGGAAACTATGAAAAATATTACCTCATCGATAAAGGACAATTAATCAGAGATTTTCATAAACTTCCAACTATTTTCGTAACTAATATTCTTATCCCAATTTACCACTTGACGTCTGAAATAATTATATTATCTATGATTATGATAGCAGGGTTTATTCTCAATCCTTTGGCAACCATTTTTTCTATAGTTTTTGTCTCTATTTCTGCACTATTACTACTGTTTTTACGGAAAGGGAAAACACAACATTTTAATGAAATTATTTCTAAATCGTATAGAGATACCTTAAATAATTTAATGAATATCTTAAACGGAATCATCGAAATAAAAAGTTCTAAATCAGAAAGCGATTTCATTAATCGATTTGGCAAATCCTATGAGGAACAAAATGATACGCTAGCATCATTAAGTACTTTTAAACAAAATAATGTACGATATCTCGAAGTAATGACAATTGTTTTTATTTCATTTTCTATTGCTTTCATATTATTAAACTCAAGTTCAATGAAAGATTTGGTACTACTTTCATTTTATGGTAGTGCTGTTATTAAAATTATTCCGTCATTCAATAAAATCATTAATGCATACATAGATTTAAAAAGTAACAAACATGCGGTTGATATTTTAGCATCTTACAAATTTGATCAACCAAATGAACTAAATGACAATCCATTCGAAAATTCTTTACGATTAGAAAACATTAATTTTAATTACCCTAATAATGATTTAATTATATCTAATTGTAGCTTAGAAATAAAGAAAGGGGATTTTATCGGAATTATGGGTAAATCTGGTTGCGGAAAAACAACCTTACTACATATTATCTGTAGAATGCTTCCATTTAAATCAGGTAAGATTGTATTAGATGAAAATGCTATTACAAATACAGCATCGTTTCCTTTTGTATATATGTTATCACAACATTCATTTATTTTTCAAGGAACATTGATTGAAAATATAACAATGAATAAAACAGAAGATATTGATTATAACTACATAAATCACCTCTTTGATAGTTTTGATTTAAAAGATTGGCTATTAAATTTAGATGAAGGTTTTGACACTGTATTAAACATTGATAGTAAAAGTATTTCTGGCGGACAAAAACAACGTTTAGCTTTAATAAGAGCCTTGTACACAAGACCAAAAATTCTATTACTTGATGAAGCTACCAATCAATTAAATGAAGATTTAGAGATAAAAATCATGACATATTTAAAAAATGAAACAACAAAAAATGAATTATCAATAGTTGCTGTTTTTCATAATAAAGACCTCTCTAAATTTGCCGAAAAACATTATACATTTCGCAACAGCAATCTCATAAAGGGATGAAAAAAAAGTTGTTACTTATTACGCCACTATTTCCAGGAAACAAAGATGAGGATACTATTGTACCTTTTATTTATCAATTCTGTAATTATTTAGATACTAATTACAATGATCTAGAAATAGATGTAATTACACTCCGATATCCTATTAAAAAAAAGGAATACAATATTAACTCTATTAAGATATATGCAATAGGAGGAGGATTTAAAACCAAATTGAATAGCATTTTAGTGATTAGTAAAGCATTTATCAAAGCTCTTAAACTTTTTCGTAGAAATGATTATGATGGAATATTATCTTTCTGGTATAGTGACACTGCTATCCTCGGTAAATTACTTAAGTTTATTTTTAGGGTTAAGCATTTTACTTGGTTGCAAGGACAAGATGTAAAAGCAAATAACAAATATTTTAAACTCTTCAGACCATCCGCAGATCAATTGATTGTCGTCGGAAAAAACCATCAAAAAGTTTTAAAAAAACATTGGGGTATTACTGCTAAAAAAATTGCTAATGTAGCTGTAGACACCAATACCTTTCCGGAACTTAATACTGGAACAAGAACCATTGATATTATTGGTGTAGGAAATCTGGGCGCATTAAAAAACTATTCATTTTTTATTGAAATCATTTTCGAGTTAAAAAAGATATTGAACACTATAAATGTTGTTATCTGTGGAGATGGAGAAGAAAAAGAAATTCTCACTGCCAAAATCGACACACTAGGATTAAGAGAAAATATTACATTAATGGGGTATGTACCCAATAATGAGGTTCGAAATCTTTTAAATAATAGTAAACTGTTATTACATACGTCACAATTCGAAGGTAATTCCATGGTTGTTCAAGAAGCTCTGTATAGTGGCTGCAAAGTAATTAGTACATTCCCGTTATCAGAAAACATAACGAACTTTTTCTATGAAGACAATAAAGTAGACTTAATTAAAACATCAACGGGTTTATTGAATAAAAAACAAGAAATTCAACGGGTTAGGCATTTTAAAATAGAAGAGACTGCTGCTGTAATCTATTCTTGTTTTTTTGATTCTAAATAATGAAAAGTTTGATAAATATCTTCAGCTATTGCTTTATGAGTCAATTTATCTTCTACACATTGCAACAATTCTGATTGTTTTTTAGAATAATCTATAGTTTTTGTTTCACAAAATGCATTAAATAGTTGTTCTCCATTACCTGGTTCAAACAATAAAGCACAGGCTCCATTATTAGTCATATAATTAAAAGACGGAATACTAGTTACAATCGGAACACAACCACAGGTCATTGCCTCTGCAAGTGCAAATCCACTACCCTCATAATGAGATCCCAAAACAAAATACTCATGAGTTTGATATAATAACTCGATTTCTTTTCTATCTAATTTCCCTATAGTATTAACTGCTTGTTTTAAAGGTGTACTTGAGCTTAACAATTCATTTACTTCTTCTAATAATTCAAATTCATTATATACCATCGTTAATGTAGCCAAGGGTTCTTTAATCAGGTATTTTTGAAAAGTATTCAAAACAGTAATTGGGTCTTTATTCTGATCCAATCTCCCGACCCATAAAAAAGATTCTTTTTTTCTATTAACCGTTGGATTAAATTTAAAATCTGTAGCACCTTCCATTACTTCGAAAACTTTATTATTATCAAAAACTCCAGATTCTACCCAATTTTTGGCATTTTCTTTTCCTGTAAAAAGATATCCGTCAATATATTTATCAGCCCAAGTATATATTAATTTCTTTAAACCTTTGGGTGCTTCGGCATATCCTTGAACTTGAACCAAAATTATTGATTTCTTACGTAATTGTTTCCGAAGAAAATAACTATACCTCCCATATCCCATTCCATGTATTAAAATATAATCTGGCGATAGCTTTTTAATAAAATTGTGATACACAAAAGGAATACTATATTTTTTTATTTTCCTTCCTTTATAGAATAGATAATGCACTCCTTCTTTTCTCATAGAAAAATTAATGCCAATTCTATTCAATGAAATTGTTTGTGTTTTATCCTTCAAATATGGAAGATATCCTAAACTATAATTAAACTTTTTAATTAATAAATCTGGTTTCTTTGTCTTCTCAGAGTAATAATTTAAATCTAGAAAAACCTTATTCATACACAAAAACTAAAAATTTAATCATAACGAAATCTTACTTTACTATAATCTATGATTACTAAATACTTTTTTTAAAATCACTAGATATTAAAGATTATGACTAAATTTAATTAAATATCTAATAATAAACTCTTAAGACTTATATTAAATTCTATTAGTTGTTTTTTACAAAATCAACAATTGTTTGACAAATAATTCCTCTTAGCCAATATGAAAAAAAAAATTCAGGATTTCATTATCATTATCTTCATATCATTCCTTTTATTAGTAATACTAGAAGTTATCCTTGGTTTTTTTTTCGAAAACAGAAAATTTCAACATCAATCTAATAAAATAGACCGTGTCTTAGCATCCGATTCATATTCCGAAAAAGATATTCCTTTTATAAAACAGTTTTACAATGATTATCACAAGCTAACCTATGAATGGAATCCTTTTACTGAATATAAACTTAAATCGTATCACGGTAAAACAATAAATATAGATCAACAAGGAAATAGAAAAACTATCAATGAAGACACTATTGTAACAGATTCTACATTTACTATTTATTGTTTTGGTGGATCCACTATGTTTGGAGAAGGAGCTAGAGATATAATGACAATACCTTCGTTAGTATCAAAAAAATTAAAACAAAAAGCGCCAACAAAAAAAATTCATATTACCAACTACGGTGTTCCTGCTTATAGTAGATCACAGGAAACTGCATTGTTAATAGAAGTTTTGAAAAAAGGAAAAAAACCAGACATCATCATATTTTATGATGGTTTCAATGAGGTACTTTTAAAACACCCTAATTATTTAAAAAATGTACAATTGCCAATAAAAAAATCATATGAAGCAATTAAGAAATCTAACAAACAATTATTATTAGCTCTTAATTCGAGTAACATTAATACAGGCATCAAAAAGGTACAAAATAAATTAAAACCTATAAAAGAAGAAAATTATGATGTTGTAATAAACGACTCTATCTTAAATGAAGTTATAAGAGGATATCGAAATAATATTAAGATTACAGATGCTATTAGCAATCAATATGGTTTTACTATCTTTAATTACTTGCAACCATCTGTTTATACCAAAAAATTAAGAACCGAATATGAAAACAATCAATACAATAAGCATAAAGGTTTAGATAACGTTTTTCATAAACTATATAAAAGATTGAGCGCAGATTCGATATTACAAAACTCAAATAACTTTATTAATATCAGTAACTGCTTTGACACTAATAAAGAAAATATATTTATTGATAATTGTCATATCTCTGAATATGGTAATTCTATAATAAGTGAAATTATTGCTAATGATATTATTACATCAATTAACCGTACAAATTAGCTTAGAACTTATATACTAGTATTAGAACATCACATTCGATGAATCAAGATTTATTTAAAAAAAAGCGCTTAATTTCCCTATTAAAAAAAATGATTTTAATATTTAGTTTTACATTCCTCCTTTTGGAGATTGTACTAGCTATCTATACGAATAATAGCAATCTTAATATTGAAATCCCAACATACTCTTTAGAGAATACTCAGAGTTTTTGGTATGACATTAATGAAAATTTTGGAACCTCTCATCTCCCAAATAATAATTATAGGCAAAAAAAAACATGCTTTGATGTAACTTATCAATCCAATTCCAAAGGTTTTAGAGATCAAGAAAGAACTATGAAAAGTTCTAATAGGAGAGTATTGGTTATTGGAGATTCATTTATCGAGGGTGTAGGTGTATCTAGAGAGTTCAGATTATCAAATCTATTAGAAAAAGAAAAAAAAATACCACACTTAAATTTTGGAATGGCAGGCAATTTTGGATCTACGCAATATTACCTGTTATATAAAACATTAGCTAGTTCTTACACTCATGATGCCATTTTAATAGGTGTTTTACCTGCAAATGACTTTATTGATGATGACTATGAAATAAACTTAAAAATTAATTCGGACCGATATCGACCATATCTCGTTGGAGACTATCCGCATTATTCATTGACCTATCATCTGGATAGCATCCATAAGTCAAGAGTGCATACTAAGAAACTTAAACCAATTAAAAAAATATTTAAAAATTTCACATATTCATATAACGTTCTTTTATATGCTAAATCAGTATTAAAACAATCTATAAAAAAAGATCATAAAATAGTATCTGAAGATGAAATTCCTGGATATTTTAATTATTCAGAAAAGCAATTAAATCGCCTAAAATATTCATTAGAACAGATTAAATCAATAGCTGGAGAAAGAGAGGTTATGGTTTTTACAATTCCAGTATTAAGAGATATTCAAAATTATAAAAAACATAAAAATAATCCTTTAGGTAAAGAAATGTCCGCTTTTTGTAAATCTACAGGAATCAAATATTTGGATCTTCTTTTAGAAACAGATAAGATTTCCAAAAAAGATTCTGAAGAACAGTTTTTAACTTGTGATGGGCATTGGAGTAAAAAAGGAAATGTTTTTGCTAAAAAACATATCCAATCTTTTTTTGATTATTACAATTAATATCTATTACATATTAATCAATTGATTAAACAACTCGTATTCTTCTGGATATTTAGATGTATTAACATCAATGTACTGTGAGTTATTAATAATTTTTCCTTCTTTTATATTAGCACTAGGATCCCCACTGGTACCTGTAAAATTAAATGTTTCATATTCCGATTTAAGTGGTGTAGACATCTCTAAAAATTCACATATCTTATCTAAAATTACATTTGGTGTACGCACTAACTCCTCAGAATTTATAACTAAACACTGATCATTAGATAATTTTTCTCTCAATTTTATTAGATAAGACATCCGATCATGATAATATTTTTTTGATTTATCATCTGACCACGGAGTATAATGTTTTTTAGTAAGTGCCATAATACTAGCTACTGACGGATCAGGAGGTCGTGTCAGAATAATCACTTTAAGATTCTTCTTTAGAAAAATTTTTGAATTCGGAGTTTTCGAATTATGATTTATTTGATCTACATAGACTTTTTTAAAAAAGTTGAGTGATCTATTCTTTAGTAAGGTCTTAGATTTCATATAAAGTAATTTTAAATTACTCTCATATACTGCATTACTTTCTCCAAGTCCCGCCATAGTAGAATGTGATAAAAGAATATGAGTTAATAAAGAAGACCTACTCCTCATATGCCCCATTACGAAAATATATTCGATTCTTTTACTTGCCATTATAGTGTGTGAGTTTATATTATATTCAAAAAAAGCAATTCTATTTATAATTTTTCAGGTTCTGTTTTAATAAAACTATGCTCTATCATTTTTTTTAATGAGTTCTGATAATTTACTTTCTCAGTTTGTATATGCAAATCTGCCTGTTTAGGAGGTTCATATGGATCATCAATCCCTGTAAAATTTTTTATTTCTCCTTTTAGTACTTTTTTATATAATCCTTTGGGGTCTCTTTCTATACAATCTTCAATAGAACAATCAACATAAATTAGTTTAAAATCAAAACCGCGACTTTCTATAAGTTTCTTAGCATCTAATCTATGGTCATTATACGGAGCTATAAGAGAAACAATAACACTGATTCCTTTCTTAAGATAAGAGATCGATAACTCAGCCGTTAACATTAACTGCTTATGTCTATCTTCTTTACTAAACCCTAAATCACAGTGCAATGCCTTGCGAAGATCATCTCCATCTAAATGAAAAACTTTATTTTCTCTACTTGAGTAGTAATTTGTTAAACCTTTTCCCAAAGTAGTTTTCCCACTACCTGACAAACCCGTTAAAAGAATAAAAACTGGTTTCAATTATGCTACTATTTTAATTATTAAAATGATCGTTCTTTTTATATGTATTTTTAAAATAAAGAATAGACAAAGGGTGATACAACAGAATTCTCAGTGAAAACTAATAAAGCCCCTAATAAAACCAAAACAATAATAATTGGGATCAACCAATACTTTTTTTGACGCATCAAAAACTTCAAAAACTCTAAAAATATCCCTGATTTATTCATTGTTAATATAATTTTTCATAATCGATACTTTCTTTTTTATCTATCCATCCAGTAGTCGTTTTTTTCTTATTTGTAATTCTTAAAACAAAAGTAATTGGAAAAAAAAGTAAGTAATACACTATCCCTAAAATAACAAAAGAACTGATTTCTCCCAAAATATTACCAACAAATAACCAAACGAATAGAAAAGGATAAAACAATATCGGTAGCAAAATTGTAATTATTGAAACTACCATAAAACTAATGGCTGTATTAGTTTGTTTTGCATTAAATATAAATCCATCTTTATATACAGAGACACAAAAAATTAACAACAATAGTACTAACACTAATCCACCAAATTGTTGCTGCTTTCTTTTAGCACTACTATTATCCTGAACAATATCTATAACACCACTAATCCAACTCATACTGTATTTGTTTAGAAAGTGTTTCACTCACATCCCTATTTCTTTCTTTGTATATTATATAATTACCTAATACCAGTATATCCATTTCTGTCTGAAAAAAACATCTCAACGCATCTAACGGAGACGCAACTATAGGTTCGCCTCTAACATTAAATGATGTATTAATCAATACAGGGCAAGACGTTTTATCTTCAAAAGAAGAAATTAATTGATGTAGTAATGGATTTTCTTCTGAAGAGAGTGTTTGAACTCTAGCTGTGTCATCTTCATGAATACAAGAAGGTATTTTTTCTTTCTTATCACTTCTAAACGTAAAAAGCATGTATTTAGAAGATATACTATCAAAAAACCAGTCTTTAGCCTTTTCTTCTAACACTATAGGAGCAAAAGGTCTAAACCCTTCTCTTTTTTTGATTCGCATATTCACATGCTTTTTCATATCACTATATAGCGGACTTGCCAAAATACTGCGATTACCCAAAGCCCTTGGTCCAAACTCCATTTTACCTTGAAACCAACCTATTATCTTTTTACCCTTAAGCTGATCCGAAACCTCCTCACATAACTCATCATCATTTACCAAACTATAATCAATCTGATGTTCCTTTAAAACAGCTTCTATAGCATCATTATTATAACCAATTCCTAGATATGCTTGTTCTGGTAATGTATTATCGATATAAGTTCTTTCGTTTTTTAAATAATGATACCATCCCACAAAAGCTGCTCCCATTGCTCCTCCTCCATCTCCTGAAGCAGGTTGCACCCATATGTTTTTAAATATATCTTTTTTAAGTAACTCTCCATTTGCTTTACAATTCAGTGCCACTCCTCCTGACAAACATACGTTTTTAGAATTAGTTACTTTCTTGGCATACTTAAGTAATTTTTCCATAAAGCCCTCTGTAACTGACTGTATAGAACTTGCGACATCACAATAAAACGATGTCATTTCTTCATTTGGTTTTCTTGCTAATTGTCCTAAAATGTCGCAAAATGCTTTGTTAATTGTAGTTTTACCTTTATCAAATGAGAAATATTTAAGATCTAAATGTATTTCTGCCTGATCTGTAATTGTAACAAAATGTTTTAGAATTAACTCCTTATAAATCGGTTTACCATACGGAGCCAATCCCATTAACTTATACTCTCCAGAATTAATTTTAAAACCGCAATACTGGGTAAATGCACTGTATAAAAGCCCAAAAGAATGTGGGTAATGTTGTTCTTTTAAGATTTTTACTTCATTATTGTTACCTAAGCCTATAGTGGTACAAGCCTTTTCTCCCACTCCATCTATCGTAACTATAGCACTCTCAGAAAAAGGTGAAGAAAAGAAAGCTCCTGCTGCGTGTGCTTCGTGATGTTCAGAAAACAAAACGCTACCTGTAAATGCTAATTCCTTTTTAATAATTGCGGGAATCCAAAGCTTGGTTTTTGTCCAAGATTTAATAGATTTTCTAAAAAAAGAAAAACCAAAAGGTGTGTTAGCTTGAATAGAATTAATAATCCTATCAAATTTTAGAAAAGGTTTCTCATAAAAAACGACTACCTCGATCGATTCTATATCAATCCCTCCTTCTTTTAAACAAAATTCAATTGCTTTTTTAGGAAATGAAGGATCATGTTTTTTTCTAGTAAAACGTTCTTCTTGAGCTGCAGCTATAATTTTTCCATTTTTAAGCAAACAAGCTGCCGAATCATGATAAAACGCTGAAATTCCTAAAATATAACTCACACTCTACTCATTTATTAATAATGCCTTTTCTAAAAAAGTGCCCAAAACTTTTTGCCCCTCTTTATTTAAATGAGGATCGTTAAGATAATAAAGTCTTTTCTCTTTCGTATCTTTTTCTTGTAATTGTTCTAATGGGTTTAGTAAAGTCACATTTTTATATTGTTGTACATCCAACGATGCTTTTTCAAAAAAACCGTATTCCGTTTTCTTAAATTCAGTTTCATCAGAAAACTTTGCTCCCAATTGACGCATACTATTGAAATAAAAAGAATTTAATTGCGAACAATGTGGGATAAAAACGATAACAATCTGAACATCAGTTGGAATTACTTCTATAAATTCTTTTAATTCATCAATCCAAATATTATATCGGTTTTCAAAACTCCCTTCAGCTGTTACTGATTTATATAAGTATGCTGAATCCGACTTAAAATATAATTTGCTTCGCTGATTATAATCCTTTACACTAAATCTTTGATCATTAAACGTCTTATTAATTGGTGCAACGCTCGATTTAAAATGCCCTAACCGATAATTGACATAAGAACTACTCAGAAACATATCCGATATATCCCAGTATACATTTCTTATCAAGGATAATGCTTTATAATTCGTTAAATGATCGACATCTATAAGATCATTCCCTACATATACTTGATAGATAATATTTTTTGGCTGATATTTTTGTATACGACGATTTGCGAAAGTATTAACCTGCTTCACTCCTATTCCTTGTACACCAGAATTTATAAAAGTTTTATTACTAACACTTCTTAAATACGTAACATAATTATTTGTTGTGGCAGAAAAAGAATCTCCAAACACTAAATAATCTATATTCTTAGATTCGATATCATTAGCATCATTTAGAGAAGTAAACTCTGTTTTATAAAAATCAATAACAGAAAATCGATACGATAGCTCAAATAGAAGAAACACAATAATCAGAATAATCATTGTTTGATATAACCATCTTAAAACTTTCTTCACACCTTGGAAAATTATCTAATTATGTTTCTAAATCTCACATGCTTGTAGCATAATCAGCAGCATAAATTGAAAAACATCAAAATCGTAAAGAGTTCTTTTTCTCAAAATCTTCTTTAGTAATCGGCTTACCATTAATTGTGGTAGTATCCCAATCTTGTGTTATTTTCCATATACCATTGATCTTTTTTAATACAATATGGAATTGACCATAGATATATTGAGTTTTATCGTCTGTAGTAATCCCAATTTTATAAAAACCAACTTCATACGAAGTATCTTCATTGGTATGCCTACTATCGAACCAGAAATCAAGTTTTATTTGTGTATTACTTTCTTTAGAAGCTTCTAGACGTTCTACATTCTTACTCTTAAAAACATTCTTAGTATCAATACCTTCTGATGTAACACGTAATACATCATCTGCATATATCTCGTTTAATGATACTGCATCCAATGATTCATACGCTTTCTGGAACGGTTTCCAAACGGTTTGATCAATTTGCTTTTGGATTTCCGAACTACTCACCTGCCCAATCATAATGGAATTAAATAACATAAAAAAAGCAATAAAAATTCTAATCATAATATATGTATTTGGTAAAAGTATAAAGTTAAAACTTTCTTTAGTTTTAAGACTTAATTATTAACAAACAAAAAATCCTGCTGTTATAGCAGGATTTATATCAATATTATTCAAATAATTAATGAATGTTAAAATATCAGCCACAAATCAATGTAACTCGTTCTTAGTATTTATTCTTTATTCGTACCGCTTACTCATAGACCGCACAGATTACAAATCTGCGTTATCACATCCGAGCGATAGGGTGCAAAATGTTTTAATGAGGGTTTCCTATCTTATCTATAATTTCTTTGGAGCATTTTTGAAAACAACTAAAACCTTTCTTTAATCGTTTTTTAGGTTTCATCTCGTAATACTCATATAAACAATAAATATCCATTTCTTCTATCTCATTACCTCCTTCTAAATCCTTAAAAAGGATTATTTCTTGTTCTTTTAAATCTTTTATAAAATTATCTATATCTATAATATCAAAACCTCCTAAACGATAAAATCTAGTATTCAGTAAATTAAATGCCAAATAAAATGAACAGCCTTTTTTATTCCTATACCAACCAACATCAGGCTTTTTTGACACAATCTTAATAAAAACAAAACTTGAGTACTTTGTCTTTAAGAAATAATGTTCCCTTTTATTTTCTAAATGATTAAGTATACTTTCTTTATTATCAATTCCTGTCAAATCAACTGTAAGTAATTTTGCCTTAAAAACTAGTGATGTAGAATCTAATACTTTAATTTCTTGAGCATTTGAAAAAATGCTTAAACATAAAACTATTATAAATATTATTTTTTTCATTTTTTAATCATCCCGTTTTTCAAATTCTTCTGCTCCCTCGCTCCCGCTAGTCTGTGACTAGTGGCCTTCCTATTGTCTTGTCCTGAAATAGGTTTACACAAAAAGTGTGAAAATATGGAAAGATATTCAAAAACATCAACAACAAAATGGCAAAATAGGTATAGTGAAGAGTTTAAAGATTTCGTTTGCAACGAATTTTTAACAGGAACTTTAAAGCGAAAAACAATTGAAGATAAATATAATCTGGGTCACGGAACATTAACAAGCTGGTTAAAAGACAAAGGATATGATTATACAAACCCAAGTATAGTATCTTTACCAGTAATGGCAAATCAATCAAATAAAACTTCAGACAACAAAAACGAATCTGTATCTCAATTAAAGAGGGAACTACAAGAAGCTCGATTATTGGCCGAAACTTACAGAAAAATGATTGAGGTTGCAGAACAAGAATTTAAAATAAGAATTGTAAAAAAGTCCAACACCAAGTAATCCAAGAGATGAAAACCCTTTATCCAAAAGTAAGTTTAGGCAGGTTCTGTCGATTACTTGGTGTTACCCGACAAGCATATTATCAGCATTTTTGGTATCGAGAGCAACTAGCTTTCGAAGATGAATTAATTGTTTGTGAGGTCTTAAAAATCAGAAAGAACCATCGTCATATGGGAGGAAGAAAGTTATACGAGCTTTTACAACCCTTCTTATTGGAACATCAAATTAAGATGGGAAGAGATAGGTTATTTGATGTTTTATCTGCTAATCACTTATTAGTTAGACGTAAGAAAAAACAAACAATAACCACAAACTCATTTCATAGATTCAAGAAGTATTCGAATCTTATCAGAGAACTTGTTCCTGAAAAACCAAATCAATTATGGGTTAGTGACATAACTTATTGGAGAATTGAAACAGGCTTTGTGTATATAAGTTTTATCACAGATGCATATTCTAGAAAAATAGTTGGATATCATTTAGCTGGTAGTTTACAAACATCTGAGACAATCCAAGCGTTGAACATAGCAATATCGAATCTCAAAACAGATATTGATAGTACCTCTAAACTTATACATCATTCAGATAGAGGAACTCAATACTGCAGTTATGAATATGTGAAATTGTTAAAAAACAATAACATTGAGATTAGCATGACAGAAAATGGAGATCCCTTAGAAAATGCAATAGCAGAAAGAGTGAATGGTATTATAAAGGAGGAATACCTAAACGATTATCAAGTAGAAAACATACAAGAAGCTACAGAATTATTAGAAACTGTCGTGAAGTTATATAATAACGAAAGACCACATATGAGTATAGGAAACCTTACCCCAAACCAAGTACATCAAAACAATATAAAAACTGAAAAACTATGGAAGAATTATTATATAAAAAATCCTATTATTGTAAACCAATAATAGGATTAAGAATAAGTTGTAAATCTATTTTAGGATTAATATAAAATATGTAAACTTTTTTTAGGACGAGACAGCTTTGACGTCACCCGTTACAAATGGGCGCTAGCGAGACGGATCTAATCATTCTCTCTAATTCTGAGAAGCTTTAAAGTAAAATCAAAACTACACTCTTCATCCGAAGTATCATTGGTTTTTAAACTTAATACCTCATAAGTCTCAAATAGCCCATTGATATTGTAAAGACATAAATAAGTCATATTATCTTGTTCTTTAACTTTAATATCCATAAAATCTTCATCTTTTGAAGCTACCTTAGTCGGAGGTTCATTACAATTATCAGTTTTTTCTAATATGAATTTTTCATTTTTATAAAAACTCCAGCTTATACTATTGCAGTAATCCATTACATAACATCGAGCACTATTCAAAACAATTGTATCTTTTTTGAAATAATCATTATTCGAATTGTCAAAGAACCAGGAATTTGTTGCTTCTGGGACTAAATTTCTAGATTTAACTAGTGTTTCTTTAAAAACAGATAGTATCTCTTTTTGCGTAGTTTGAGCATTTGCAACCCCAAATACATTTAGAGATAGTATTAATATTCCTAATAAAATTATATTTTTCATTATCTACCTTTTTTTAATAAACTTTTTAAATGTTTAGTGAAATTAACCGTCCCCGTGGTATTAGTTCCTTTTGTTTTACCTGCAAAATTAAGCCTTGTACCATTTTTTGTAACTCTATGTATAGCTCTTTCTGATCCAGCACCTTGTTTGGAATCAAATGCATCAATTGCAAAAACAGTAATTCCATAGCTAGCAGCTGCATTTTTATCTTTTACAGATGTAGACTTCCCGTTTTTCATTCCTTTCTTTGTAGTCTTAGGGTGTCCGTGCATTTGTGCTATGAGCATTAATCCATTCCCAGTTCTTGGAGCAGCATCTTTAGCTTCACTTACAGTTGCATCTATTTCAACTTCTTCACTATTACCATCTTGACCTCTTTGAGCGCCAACTTCTCCGGTATTTACATTTAGAGTAATATAAGCTTGGTTTTCAACTCCCTCACTTGCTGTATCATCACCAACGCTTTGTGCTTGATCTTGTATTTGTTGTTCATTGAAGGTGACCAATGTACTGTTATTTTGAAGTTCTTGTGTTGCTTCCTGTGATATTGTACCACCATATTCTTCTTTAGCATAATCAAACTCCCTCTTATCAATTACTCTTAATTCGTTTGTAGCAGCACCATCCTGACCTAATATTTTGCCTGTTACTCTATCAATATAATAATCTGTTGGAGCCATTCCATCAGGATCAATAAAATAAATTGGATTATTAAATGCATAATTATATGGGGAATGTCTACGCATCTGTTCTGCAAGAGGATCAAGGTTCATCCACCTAGCAATTGAAGGATCGTAATTTCTTGCAGTAATATCTATCCAACCAAGTCCTAACTCGTCTTGTTCTTCTTTTCCACCAAAACCATAGTTATGTTCTCTTCCAGTAATAGTATTATTGTACCCTTTATGTTGTAGTCCAAAGGGATAATAATTCTTTTCTTCTATGATTTCGTTCTCCGCAGAACCGGGGATTAGATCAATATCACCGTCTTTATTTTTATCTGAGTAAGACAATCTAATATTTCCTAAATGGTCTTTGTATTGGTAAATATAATCATATCCACCAGTACTATTAGGTTCTAAATATCCTTCTGGGTGGTTAAAGAATTTAAGTTCATCGGTAGTATCTGTTTTTTCGTAAACATAATTTCCTGCATAATCCGTAAACACGGTTACATCCCTATAAGGTGGAGCATCTGTTTCATGGATCGTAAATTCTTTTCTAAGTTTTTCTCCAGTTACAGAATAAGTATAAGTTATCTCGCCTTCCTCTGTTTCTATTACTACTGGAAGGTTCAAATGATTATACGTAATATTAGAAATCCCTTTGTTCAAATCTTTAGTCATATTTCCATTATCATCATAAAGATAATCATTTCCTGTAGTATTACCATCGTTAAATCCTTCTGTCACTCCACTGCTATCTGCAACACTAGATAACTGATTTCCTATTCCACTTTCATTATAAGTATACGTTAGGTTATCCATTGTACCGAAACCAGTAACTGCTGTATTAAGGGTTCCTTTTCTTTCTAGGTTTAAGATATTTCCGTTTTTATCGTATATAACATTGGTTAGATCATAATTACCTGTATTATCAATAGCGGTTTTAATACGGTTCAGTGCATCATAGCTATATATATATTGATTACTTTCTGGATTGCTAGTATTATTAATACTTGCAGTACTCCAACTAGTTTGACTTATATTACCGTTATATAGTTTTTTAGTCACATCAGTTATATCATTATAAGCAATACTAAAATCAAACAAATCATTGTCATTTTTACCATCATCGTTAATCTTGTTTAACCAACCACGTACATTATAAGTGTAATCTACATCCTGTAAGCCTCCACCTACTGCTTTAGACTCCAATTGTCCTAATTCATCATAGGTATTAGCTATGAGGTGTTCTTCTGCTTGATTATTAATCTTTTGTTTTTGATCTAATAACCTACCCATATGGTCATATGTAAAAGTATCAATAGTCACTATGGCAGCATTGCTGTCTTTAGTATGGCTAGTTTTGGTTTCTAGTACTTTTCCTGCAAAGTCTAACTTACTCTCTACAATATCTATTGTATTAAGATACTCATTGGTACTATGTACATAGATAGGTCTTCCCTTCTCATCATAATAGGTAACGGTAGTAATCCAATCATCAGTTCCTAAAACGCGTACTTTAGATCCAGTAGCTAATCCTTTTACATTGGTATCAACAGTTTGTTCTAAAACTATACCGGGATTAGTTACATTATGATCAAAGGTATAGTTGTCATAGTAGTTTATGGTATGTATTTCGCCTCCACCAGGAAAAGTAGTATTGCTATAATAAAGTCTGGTGCCATTAATAAGGATAGAAGTATCATTGGTTTTTACTTCATATTGGGAAGCATCGGCGTCATTGTCTAAATTATATTGTAATCCAGCTCTTGTGGTATCCCATGGAAAAGTTTCTAATCCTGTAAAAACAACTCTTCCAAAGGCGTCATATTTGGTAAATAACCAATGACGATTAGGTCTTTGTACAAGATCTTGTGTAAGTATGGGTTGATCTAATTTATTGTAAATAATGTATTCCCAACCTTTACCTGGTATTTTCTTTTCTACCAATCGATTTCTATGATCATATTTATATTGATAACATAGTTCTGCTAGTTCTTCTGGGGATACTTCGTCTGTAACATCTACTTTAGGAGGAATTACATAGGTAAGATTCCCAAAATCATCATATACATAATAGGTATCGTGCGATACTCCTTGATCAAAAGTACGTTTTAAGATTACTCTTCCTAATTTGTCTGTATATTCTCTAGTGGTATGATCTTCTGGGTATGTTTGTCCGGGTTGCCAATTTTCATCTTTGGTAATGGTAACCATTAGTTCATTAGCAGCATAATATCCATCTTTTACTAAGATTGGCACCTCTGTATTATCCAAATGAAAATTTACTTTAAAATAGACCACCTCATCAGTTCCATTAGTACTCCAATCAAATTTAATCGTATGATCTGTATCTGCTTGATCATCTGCTTTCCAATCTTTTCCAGGAGCTCCTTGTTCTAAAACTCTGTTTAGTGGAGATGCTTCAAAAATACTTTCTGAATAGGCATTAACATCGGCTTCTGCCATTCCTGTAAAATCAGTTGGATATTTGCCTTTATAATAACTATTGATATCCGCAGTAATAGCGACAGGATCATAACTTCCTAATGGATCATCTTGTCGCTCAAACGGCAAATACTGTTTGTTTTGTCGACCGTAATCATCATAACCGACATGTATTACAATATCCTTTTTATCAGGAGAGGCTTTGATCCCTATTTGTTGTTTTACACGACCTAGTCCATCAAAATATGTAATATTCTCTATTACATCACTATTGTTTTTGATTCCAACAGCAGGGTCCAATAACATCCCTTCTGTGATCGGTGATTGAAAAGCTCTAGTTAATACATAATTTTCGTCTGTACTTAAAATATGTGGTATATATGCGTCTGCTGTTACAATTGCTGTAAAAACAGTTCCTGATTGTATCCAAGTGTTTGGCTTAATTGTGATCGATTGACCAGCTCTTACATTCAGCAATGCTGGATCACTGGATGCATTTATGGTTTCATCTTCTATTATTACTGTATCCGCTACCTGAGCAGTAGCAGTCATACCTACTAAAACTAGTAGGGCCATTATACTATGTTTTATAATATTTTTCATCCGTTACTTAGTTTTTGTAGTTATATTGATTTTCTGATACCAGATTACCATCTGCATCTTTTACGAATTTTAATCTATTAAACTCGTCATAATGATAGGTCATTGTATATCCTCGCGGATCAGTCATACTGGTTACTCCAACTAAAGGTTGATATTCATAGGTGGAAATCATAGCATTCGGCAAATTGACACGCAGTGTATTTAAATCATTCATATCATTTTCATCAAAACTCATTAATACTGTTTCAGAAATTCCTAAAGCGTTCGCAACATCAGAAAAAGTAGCGTTCTCTACTTTAGCAATAGGATATTGTTTATTATATCCCCAGATGTAACTGATATGAACGCCCTCTGCTTTACTGTATTGGAGTATATTACCATATTTATCGTATTTTTCGTAAAATTGTCGCTCTTCTAAACTTCCTGTATTTCCTTTAGATACTTCTACTTCACTTGGTAATATTAATCCATTTGGAGAATGTGTATCATCATAATTCATAAATTGAGTGTATAACAAAGATTCTTGTGGATTCGCAGTATTACCCTTATAGGATTCAAATTTAATCTGAGATGACAATCTATTTTGTACCTGTAAATCATTCATAAATGGTTCTGTGATCAAATCCTGAGGATAGTAAACTTTAGAAGTTCGTATGTTTCCATCACTATCTGTAGTTACCATTTTGGTTGTCATATAATGCTGTGAATTCTCATAAAAATAATTTGTAGTGTTTACTAACGCTCCACCAAGATAATACTGGGTATTTTCTGATGATTTGATCCTAAACATGGTATTATTCTTAAGGTCAGAACCTGTAAATTGTTCATATGGATTCGTTAAACTAAAAACATTACCTGTATATAACATAACAGGGACATATGAAAATGGCATAGAACCAAATGAATATTCTTGATAGGTATTTATTACTTTACTTTTCGATCCTCCAAATGAATCTAGAACCTCTTCTTCTAACACATTACCATTTATATAATCATACATCGTAGGAGTCATCCCTAAGATATATGTATCGCCATAGGATACATTAAAATATGTGTAATTGCTTAGATTAAAAGTTTCATATATATTTGTTCCACCGGGACAACTACTGCAAGCTAAAAGTTGTGGAGTAACTCCTATAAAACGAGTCTTATATTCATTAGGCTTGTTTATATATTTAGTTACTATACTTCCATTATCATTATTAGACATATCAACTTGGCGCTCTATCACGTTACTATATCCAATATGACTCCCAGAAGCCGATGGATTTCCTCTAATTAGATTACTAGAGTTCAAGGAAACAGCATTTTGAGAATCATCAGAAAAATTTTCCGGTGTATATTCATGAAAACCAATCCCTTTAGAAGCGAAAACTAAATCGTCCATTAACATCCCACTAGATCCAACAGAACCATTATCTAAGACATGGTTATATTCAAATCTTTTAGCATTTACAAAAACTCCATCTGCATCTTTATTTATTATTTGATGTATTCTTGCTCCACCAACTTCGAATTCTTCAAATACGTCAGAATTTATACTAGTATCATTCCAGATTACCGCAGATGCTGATGCATTTGCTACTACTAAAAATGGAGTATTTATGCTCCAAGCAGAATATTTAAAAACATAGTTACCCATCGGTAACGTCATAACTTTTTCTAACTGTACGGTATTATTGTTACCAAATTGATTGTCATAATAAAAAACATTAAATCGTTGATTAGTTTCCGTGTTTTCTACCCAAACAGCTGGGCCAACTGGATTAATACCTTGTCCACAACCAACACTACAACTCAGAGTGGCATTAACTTTTATGTTATACGATTGATTATTACAAAAAGAAGTATCTGTAATTTCGAACTCTTGATTAGAAGTTACATTATTAGAAGATATTGAACACTCATTATAATCAACAAAAGAATAAGAGGGGTCATTCGCTAACTTAAGTTGTTGATACCTAAAATTGTATTTTTCTGATGCATTTACTCCAGAACTTCCGAAGTTTCCATTATCAAAGAAAACAGAATCATATGAAGGACGCTTTAAACTTACTTTATTCCCTTCATATTCATACTCTGTAAAACCTCCAGTGGGATAAGTTACTTTAGTTAATATACCATACTTACCATAGTTAATATCACTCTTACGAATAGCTCCATTTACTTTATAATAATCCTCAAAGATTTCTGTTTGATTAGAATTCCCATTATCTGGTAGAGAAAGAAAAAAACGATTATAACTAGGAATTCTAATAGAATTCGCAACTCCATTATAAAATCCCCAAAAATCCGTTGATTTTGTATCCTTAGCAGGAAGTGAATCCTGCTCATAATACTCAAAATCATATGTTTGTCCCTGAACAGATACATTATCTAATTTTAATCGAAGGTATCTTTCCTTATAAGTGTCATCTATTTTATCATTATTGAAATATGAATATTGAAATTCTGCGCTTTTAACAATATCATTATCCTTATTTTTAACTACAATATTTTCTAACTTTTTTGCAGTATAAGTATTGGGTTGAATGACAGGATCCCATCTACCAATAGTTTCACCTGCAAAACGATCTTTTGCCTCTTTAGAAAATAAATCCGTTCTATCGGATAGGTTGAACTCTATACTCCCGAAATCACCAGAAATATTTGTTAAGTATAGATTATGAAAAGCATTGATTGATGCACTCATAGAAGTCGGAGAAGTTATATCAGTAACTTTTCCCATTGGATTTTGATTTCTATGATCTCCAAATATCCATAACGTATATTTTTCTGTATAGTTTGGAAAAGACATAAAAAATGCATCCTGATATGTGAAATTTAGTTCTCTTCCTGTATATGATGTAATTTTAGATACTTTCCAAGCAGAATTCAATCGTTTTGTCTGATTTGTAGACCAACTAGGTATGCCTCTCAAAGCATAAATCTCTTCGGCAGCAGTTGGAGCATCCCAACTACTAAAACCACTAGAAAACTCTTTAGCATCAAAAGAGTAGGTAAACCCTTTAGGATCTATCACTTCAAAAGTATGATCACTTACATTAAAAAATACTTTAAAATTTTTATTATCAATAACCGATCCTATTAAGGTCTGTTCGTTATTTTGAATTTTTGGTAGGTAAAATTTGAAAGAACCGCTTGGCAAGTTAACTTTAAATAAATCTGGTTCTGTATCATGAGGTCTATTAGCTGTATATTCATTATTAAGAAAAAGTAAATCATCCGTAGAAAACTCGAATTCATAGTTATTAGAAGGTCCTCCGTTAACAATAAATTCCTGAGAATATATCCATCCAACTCCCTGCGCATCTTGATTTCCTCCAGTATTCAAAAAAGAATTTCTAATATCATCAAATCCATTAATCTCTCGAGTTATAGTGATTCCATCTGATAGACTCCATCCTAAACCAACCCAAGAGGCATCTTGATTCACCTTTATCCCAGATGTATTATAACTTAATGAAAATGGAATTGAAAGCCCATCAAAATCAATTTGATGAATAGGTACATTTACATTTGCTGTCCCATTATATTTATTAACAGGGAAATCTCCAAATTTACCTAGGTCAGCTACATCAGGACTTTCCGGTATTAATTGTACTTCGTAAGAAGATGGACCAATCTCATTTTGGGCAAATATTACATAGCTTGCGAATAGCGAAATAAGTACTATGCTATTCTTTATTATAGGATAATATTTCATATTATTTACTTTTTTAACAATGATTCAATTTTAATTAATCTAGCTTCAAGCTCGCTATTCTTAGCTTTTACTTTTTGTAGCTCTTCAATCTTTTTTTCCTGCTCAATCGTATACAAGGTCAATTCTTCGATTTTTTCTAAAAGCTTTGCATTCATTTCACCTAGTAGAATACCGTTTTCAGCTACTTCTGATGCCGATGGGATATTTATTAAATGACCTTTGGTAGTAATATGATCTTCTACTTGTTGTAAGGTTGGGAGTTCATACGAATCTTCGAATACATAGTCTGGCCATCCTGTTAAATCAACTTTTACTTCTTTGGTATGGATATTACCGTTTACAGCTAATTTAGCATCTGGTGTATATGTTCCAATACCAACATTACCATTGGTCCCATGCCTATTGGGATCTAAAACAATATGCTGCTGAGAAGCCAATACCAAATCTGTATTTAATGCACTAGAACTTGAACGAGTAGCTTGAATTTCAAACCTTCCGTTAGTATCTGTATAAAATCTAGCTAAAGAGAAAGCCCCTTCTACTCTTAATTTAGCGTCAGGATTTGATGTTCCAATTCCTACATTACCCTCATTGTTGATAATCATTCTGGTAGCAGGGGTAATGGTTTGGCCGCTTGTGGTATTCTCTCTATTTGCATAGAAATAAAGATGTCCCCAAGATGCTTTAATTCCAGCGTAACCATAACTACTGGTATGAGAATATGGAGTAAAGAGTTTGTTATGGTTGGTACCACCATTTTGAATCGCTAAGTTGGTTCCAAATACAGCATTTCCACCACCTGATCCCGAGATCGTAGCTCCAAAATTACTTCCTACAACTAATTGGGTATTCGGAGAATTAGTTCCAACTCCTACATTACCGCCATTAAAATAGGTATTACCATTGGATGCAATCAAAAATTTATTTTCAAAACTAGAATTCCTTCCTGTAATATACCCATGTTCTTGTCCATTGAGACTTACTAAAGAACTTCCTCCTTTTTGAACATTAATAAATTCTTGACCAGCTATGGAACCATTGACATCTAATTTCCTGCTAGGATTATTTTTTCCAATACCAACTTTACCGCCTCCATAACTAAGAACAACATTATCACTAGTGTAGTGATTAAGGCTTACATATTGAGAAAACTCAGAATCAATAATTAAATGTCCAGATCCTTGCTGACTTGATTTTATACTTGCATTTCCATCTTTTCTACCTACTAAAAGCGTTACTCCAGAATCCGAAGGGCTAATTGTTAAAGGTCCAGGAGTCTGTGAATATATTAACGTAGAGATAAATACAAAAAGTGTCAATACAACGGACTGTTTTTTCATAATTCTAAAATTGGTATTCATATAGATAATTATTTTCAAAAATTATTTTAAGGCTAAATAAAAACGTGCAAATATAGTATGAATAAGATAATTGTAAAGCACAAAATCACTGGCTGTTAACAACTTTTAAAGCGGTCTGATTTCACTTTTATTTAGATCACCGATAATTAAATTCTTCAACTTAAATGCTAACAAAAACTATACGCTCTTAATATTATTTTCTTCCTCTTAATTTCGTTTTATATAGGTAAGTGTCATGAGCTTTGCATATGTTACCATCAAAATCATTTTTTTTTAGAAAAAAAAGTAATCTAAATTTTAGAAGAACACTTTGCAAACAAAAAATCCCGCTAAAAAAGCGGGATTTAAAATTCTATATTTTATTAAAATTACTTACTTAAGTACATCTTACGTCTTGAATATAGATCGTAAAACTGATCATCTTTAAGATCATCAATAAATAAAATACTTTCTCCAGTACTCTTCATCTCTGGTCCAAGTTTCTTATTTACATTCGGGAACTTATTAAATGAAAATACAGGCTGTTTGATTGCATATCCATCCAAATGTGGTTTAAAATCAAAATCCGTAACCTTCTTCTCTCCTAACATTACCTTAGTAGCATAATTTACATATGGTTCTCCATACGCTTTCGCTATAAAAGGTACTGTTCTAGAAGCTCTTGGATTTGCTTCTATGATATATACAACATCATCCTTTATAGCAAACTGTATGTTAATCAATCCAACCGTATTTAATGCTAAAGCAATTTTATGCGTATGATCCTTAATTTGTTGCATAACAAATTCTCCAAGGTTAAACGGCGGCAAGGTAGCATTAGAATCTCCTGAGTGTATCCCGCAAGGTTCAATGTGTTCCATAATACCAATGATATACACATTCTCTCCATCACAGATTGCATCTGCTTCGGCCTCTATAGCTCCATCAAGGTAGTGATCTAATAATAATTTATTATTCGGTATTTTGCGCAACAAATCAACAACGTGTTCTTCTAATTCTTGTTTATTGATCACAATTTTCATTCCTTGACCACCAAGTACATAAGATGGACGTACTAATATTGGAAAATCTAAACGATCAGCAACTTCTAAAGCTTCATCAGCTGTTTCGGCAATATCAAACTCTGGATAAGGAATGTTATTTTCTTTTAATAAGGTAGAAAAACTACCTCTATCCTCTGCTAAATCCAGTGATTGATAGGTTGTTCCAATAATCTTAATCCCATATCTATCAAGCTTTTCAGCAAGTTTTAAGGCTGTTTGCCCTCCTAACTGAACAATAACACCTTCTGGTTTTTCATGTCTAATGATATCATATATATGCTCCCAGAAAACAGGCTCAAAATATAACTTATCCGCTGTGTCAAAATCGGTAGAAACTGTCTCAGGATTACAGTTAATCATAATTGTTTCGTACCCACATTCTGCAGAAGCCAAAACTCCGTGAACACAACAGTAATCAAACTCAATACCTTGACCAATACGATTAGGACCAGAACCTAATACTACAATTTTCTTTTTATCTGTTACAACACTTTCATTAGCTACAATAATCTCTCCGTCAGCCGTCTGTGTTTCAGCCTCAAAAGTAGAGTAAAAATATGGTGTTTGCGCCTTAAACTCAGCAGCACAAGTATCTACCAACTTATACACTCTATTGATCCCTAACTCATCTCTTTTGTTGTATACTTCGCTTTCATAACAACCAAGCATATGTGCAATCTGTCTATCTGCAAATCCTTTTTGCTTAGCTTCTAGAATCAAATCTTTGGTTAATGATTGGATTGTATATGTTGAAATTTCTTTTTCTAATAAATATAATTCTTCATACTGTTTTAAGAACCACATATCTATTTTAGTAATCTCATATATTCTACTCAGCGGAATACCCATTTGGATTGCATCATAGATCACAAAAACTCGATCCCAACTGGCGTTGGTAAGCTTTTCGATTATTTGATCATAATCTTTATATCCTTTTCCGTCTGCTCCAAGACCATTTCTCTTAATCTCTAGAGACTGAGTAGCTTTATGCAAGGCTTCCTGAAAAGAACGTCCAATTCCCATTACTTCACCTACGGCCTTCATCTGAAGTCCCAATCTTCTATCAGATCCTTCAAACTTATCAAAATTCCAACGAGGTATTTTTACGATTACATAATCTAATGTTGGCTCAAATAAAGCTGAAGTAGATTTTGTAATTTGATTATCCAATTCATCTAATGTATAGCCAATTGCCAGTTTAGCTGCTATTTTGGCAATAGGATATCCTGTAGCTTTAGAAGCTAATGCCGAAGAACGAGATACACGTGGATTAATCTCAATTGCTATAATATCTTCATTTTCATCTGGACTTACAGCAAACTGTACATTACATCCTCCTGCAAACTCTCCAATACTTCGCATCATATGAATTGCCATATCACGCATACGTTGATATGTTTTATCACTAAGAGTCATTGCTGGTGCAACGGTAATAGAATCACCTGTATGAATACCCATAGGATCCATATTTTCGATCGCACAAATAATTACCACATTATCATTAGCATCTCTTAATAACTCTAATTCATACTCCTTCCATCCTATCAATGCTTTATCAATCATTACTTCGTGGATAGGAGAAGTCTCTAACCCTCTAGTCAATAATTCATCAAACTCTTCTTCTTTATACACAAAAGATGCACCTGCACCTCCTAATGTATAAGAAGCTCTAATTACTAAAGGAAAACCAAACTCTTGAGCAATTTCTTTTCCTTTTAGATAAGATCCTGCTGTAGCTTGTGGTGCCATTCCTATTCCGATCTTAAGCATTAGCTCTCTAAACTTCTCACGATCTTCTGTTATATTAATGGCATCTATATCTACACCTATTATCTCTACATCAAAATCCTTCCAAATTCCTTTCTCATCCGCTTCAATACAAAGATTTAATGCAGTTTGACCACCCATAGTCGGCAATACTGCGTCTATATTTGGATGTTTCTTAAGAATTTCGATAATAGATTTGGTATTCAATGGTTTCAGATATACATGATCTGCCATTGAAGGATCCGTCATTATAGTTGCTGGATTAGAATTTATCAATATGGTTTCTATTCCATCTTCACGTAAAGAACGTAAAGCTTGTGATCCGGAATAGTCAAACTCACATGCCTGGCCAATAATGATTGGTCCTGATCCAATGATCAATATACTTTTGAGTTTTTCGTTTTTTGGCATTTTGGTGTTGGTATTGAAATTTAAAAAAATAATTTAGGAATCAACTAGATATAAAAAAAGGCGTTACTCCTAAAAGTAACACCTTAAATATTTTCGTCGCACTACAATCATTAGTGCTTATGTCTTAATTCTGAAGAAACAGATAGCTTCTTTCTGCCTTTAGCTCTTCTACGAGCAAGGACTTTTCTACCATTAGCAGAAGCCATACGCTCTCTAAAACCGTGTTTGTTTTTTCTCTTTCTCTTCGATGGTTGAAACGTTCTTTTCATTGCTATCTATCTTTATATATCTTCTTGAAATCTCTTTTTTGTAAAACTAGTTGGAATCTCATCCCAAAACTGCGGGCAAATATACGAAGAGTTTTTACTTTCACAAACCTAAATATCAAAATATTTATAATTGTTTTTATTACCTTTGCCGCGACAAAAAAAATAATACATTTTATGTACAACAAAAACATTAAATTAGTAATTGCAGCATTAATTGTTGGTACTGCCATTTGGCAAATGATAGAAGGATATATTGGAAACGGAATTATGCTGATTTTACTAGCCTCGATTTTTGTCTTTTTATATTTTAAAAACGAATTAATTTTACTTTCATTCTTAAGATTACGTAAACAAGATTTTCCGGGAGCAAAAAAATGGTTAGATAGAATTAAGGATCCTGAAAGTGCTCTTACTACTAAGCAACAAGGATATTATAATTATCTTTTAGGTATTATGTTATCACAAACAAATATCACGCAAGCAGAAAAATATCTCAAAAAAGCTATAAAATTAGGGCTATCCATGAATCAAGATTTAGCCGTTGCTAAACTTAATCTTGCTGGTATTGCCATGACCAAAAGAAGAAAAAGAGAAGCTCAAAATTTGCTTACCGAAGCTAAAAAATTAGATAAGCATGGTATGCTAAAAGAGCAAATCACTATGATGAAACAGCAAATGAAAAAGATTTAGGCACACTAATTGTTCTTATAATTACGTTATCTAGTAGTTCAAAGGGTAAAATAAGGGCAGTACTAAATCTATAAATAATGTTTTAAGACACTAAAACTGTTATTTTTAAAGACTTTATAGTACATTAGCTCGCGTAATAAAGTTGTAATGAAGAAAATATTAATTCTAGGAATACTTTTTTTATATATAGGAAATGTTTTTGGACAGCTAGAAAGAAAGATTCCTTTTTCAATTGCTGTTGCAGCCCATATCAAAAAATATAATTTAAAAAGTAATGAAGCATACAAGGATCAAGATCTAGAATATGCTAAATTCTTATTTGATTCACTTGTTCAAAATCATCTGGTTGGAACTTATATGGATGATTTTAAGATGAGTCCTTTAAAAGGAGAACCAATCTCTTTTAAAGAAATTGAAAAACCTATATTCTTAATTACATATGCCACTTGGTGTGTTCCTGGTATTGGAGAAATACCAGCATTGAATGACTTATCCGATAAATTTCATGATCAAATAGATTTCATTGTCTTATTCTGGGATACTAAAGAAAGATTAAAAGAAAAAGTAGGAGAGTATAGCGAAAACATTCAACTCCTATATGTAAATGAGCTTACGAACCAAAATTCTTATATCATTAATAACCTTAAACACTCTCTTGGTTTTCCTATGATGTATTTTATGGATAGTGACAAAAAATTATTAGATATTCGGAAAATTGTCACACACCATTCTAGCGAGACCCTTAGTAACTCTTATACTATACATTACAATTCATTATCCAAAGGTGTTTCTCTTTTAATAGCGGATTTAGATGCTAAAGGAGCGCTAGCAACTCCTGCAGAAGAAGATAAAAAAGAGCTTAAAATAAAAGGAGATACAAGAACACAAGAAGAGCGTGATATAGATGAAGAATATGAGCGTTATAGACGAGAGAAAGATTCTTTAAACAATCAGCGCGGTAATAATAAATAAAAACTTATCATCTATTTCCCAAAAATCATTTTTAATGCTACGAGTAAAAGGATCCCTCCAAAAATCTTTTTTAGAGTTGCTTGGTTTACAGAAATAGCAAATTTACTTCCTAAATACCCTCCAATAATAAAGGTAATAGCCATTATAGCTGCAAACCTCCAATTTACGTGACCTTCTTTATAATAATTAAAAGCCGCCAATAAAGTTACTGGTACAGAAAGAACTGCTAAACTAGTTCCTTGTGCTTGATGCTGCGTAAAACCAACCCATAAAATTAATAGCGGTATCATCACAACACTACCACCAATTCCCATCGTTCCACTAAGAAAACCAGCTAAAAGGCCTATAATTACTAATGAAATAACCGTCATTGTATCCATACCACAATTTTACAATAATTGTAGTTATAGCACTAAAAAAATGTATAAATATTTAGAAAGGTTAACGAGTATTATTGTCCAACACCTGTTTTATAATATCCTTCTCTAGGTATTTTTATCAAGTATTCCTTTCCCGTACCATTATTAAGATGAGTTTCACGCAACCAAGGGTTATGCAATTTTAAAATCTTATAATTGATATTGTATTTAGCGGCAAACTCATTAAAATCAGCTATTGGCTCATCAACTAAAACATTAAAAGTAGGAATATATTCGTATAAATCATTTTTCGTAAAGTTAAATCCATACTTTTTAGGATTACTAAGAATTTCCTTTACCGCAGTGATTCTAAAAACATACCTTCCCGTTTCCTGACCTAAAAGAAGATCGTAATATGTTGTAGCATTTTGTCTTTTTAATTGCTTATTTATTCCTCCAGGACCAGCATTATAAGCTGCTGCAGCTAATGTCCAACTACCAAAACGCTTTTTAGCATTCTTCAAATACTTACAAGCAACTCTTGTTGATTTTTCGATATGGTATCGCTCATCAACGTTATTGTTTACTTCTAAACCATATTCCTTTCCTGTATTTTTTAATATTTGCCAAAAACCAGTAGCTCTAGCTGGAGAAACCGCCTGAGTTAAACTACTTTCTATAACCGCTAAATATTTAAAATCATCAGGAACACCTTCTTCTTTCAAAATTGGCTCTATAATCGGAAAATACTTATTCGCTCTCTTAAAAAGCAATAATCCATTCGATTGCCAATAGGTGTTAACCAACAACTCCCTATCCATTCGTTCCCGAATATCTGGATTTTCTACAGGAACTAATTCTCCTGCAAAATTCATGTTATCAGGCATAGGAACTGCATAGACATTGTAGTCATTAATCAATTTTTCTTCTAAAAGTTCCTGGGCAATAGGTTTCTGAGGCTCTTGTTGTGTAGCATTTACTAGAATACTGAAAGTAAATAGCACACCTAAAAAAACTAACATTTTTTTTATCATCTTCATCTTTAAGTAGGTTTTATTGGGGAATAAATTCTTAAGTTTCCAAAATAATGTAAAATATTGGAATATTGGCTATTAATTCTCAATTATTTCTGGAAGATGCTTGTTAAACCAACGCGCTCTATTAATAATCATCACATGAGTCCCTTTTTCTACGGTTATACAGTTATCAATATAAGAGATCGGAAAAACGATATCTTTACTACCATGGATATGAACAATTCCATCAATAACCTCTTCTTGATCCCAACAAACTATCTTCTCGATTGCCCAATCCAAATAAGTTTTGTCATTTACAGATAAATATTTTTGATACATCGCAGCTCTCTTTTTTGCAAAATCACCAAACGCCAGTTTCTCCCAATTATCTATTTTAGAAACCAATGATGTTGGCATCAATTTATATGCTTTTGTCTTTCTTACTAATCGCATTCGCTTAGGTAGTTCATGTTTTGTCTTAACACTAGAAATCACAACTAATTTACTAACATTAAGATACTTACTCATTTCTTGAACCATAATACCACCAAAAGAAACACCAATAAGTACACATTTCTTATGTTCAATTTCCTCACACATTCGTTTTGCGTAAGATTCCATTGATTCATTTTTTTTGGGAATCTTCCATGGAATGGTATATGTTTTATACTTTTCTTCTGGGAGATTTATATATTCAAAAATAGATACGTCTGCAGCCATACCAGGAACAAAATAAACATGGGTAACTTCCTTCATACTAGGTATTTTAACAATGGTTTATACGTTTTAAAGTTCTAATTTTCTTATCTTTGCAGCTCAAAACTATAGTAATACTTTATCAGAAAAAAGTAAACAGGATATTAAATTATTGTAAAAGGGAAAATTTTAACTAACAAATCTTAGTTAGGCTAAGTAAGGAATACTAAAATTTAATCTACACAATATCTTAATTTTTATAATTATTATCAGATTTCTGACAAAGAAAAATTATGAGTTTTAGAACCCATTTTAATTTTTATCAATAGTAAATTAAAAAAAATATGGAGAACATGAGCGATGTGGAATTAGAAATAGTAGACAACGAATTTTTAAGACAATTCGAAACTACTATTGAAGGTCAAAAATCAAAGATCGAATATGCTCAACAAGAGAGAAAAATATTCCTTACTAAACTCGTGATGAGCGAGGAACAAATGGAAAAGGGATATTCCGAAGAATTTATAGTAGCTGTTTTTAATATTATCGAAGAACGTAATATTAGACTTGTTCCTACAAGCCCTATCATCGCAAAATTCATGCGAAAGAATAGAAGAAAATACAAAGATTTACTTCCTGTTGGAATCAACATATAGAAGTATCTTTTAAAAACATCAAAACCTGCCATTCAGCAGGTTTTTTTATGTTCTATTAGTACTAATTTATCTAGTATAGACAAAAAACAACTCGTTTTCAGCCTAACAATCACACATACTTTTGAATCCTTAAAGCGGTATTACTTTAAAAACTCAAACCGCACCAAACCATCATCATCAATATCTGTTAGCTGTACGGGACATAATGTATTTACATAAGAAGGGTTCCAAGGCATCTTTACCTTTACATAATTCTCTGTAAACCCATGAATATATCCTTCTTTATTTTCTGACTCAAACAATACAGTTCTTTCTGTTTTCAATTGGCTTTCATAAAAAGCTCTACGTTTTTTAACAGACAAACCTCGCAACATTTTACTTCTCTTCTTTCTAACATCTTGTGGAACTACATTATCCAATGAAGCTGCTACCGTATTCTCTCGTTCAGAGTAAGTAAACACGTGTAAATAAGAAATATCCAATTCGGACAAGAAATTATAAGTGTCCAAAAAATGATCATCTGTTTCTCCTGGAAAACCAACAATCACATCAACCCCAATACACGCGTGAGGCATTACTTCTTTTATTTTCTGCACACGATCTACATACAAATCACTTAAATACCTACGACGCATTAACTTTAATATTTCGTCATTACCAGACTGTAATGGAATATGAAAATGAGGTACAAATGTTCGTGATTTTGACACAAAATCAATCGTCTCATTCTTTAAAAGATTAGGTTCTATAGATGAAATACGAAGTCTTTCTATACCATCTACTTCATCAAGAGCTTGTACTAATTCATAAAAAGTATGCTCGTGCTTCTTATTACCGAACTCTCCTTTTCCATAATCACCAATATTAACTCCGGTAAGTACTATTTCTTTAATACCTTTTTCAGAAATCTCTTTTGCATTTTTCAACACATTATTTAATGTATCACTACGAGAAATACCTCTTGCTAATGGAATTGTGCAATATGTACATTTATAATCACACCCATCCTGAACTTTTAAAAAAGCTCTCGTACGATCACCAATAGAATAACTCCCAACATAAAAATCTGCTTCCTCAATTTCACAAGAATGAACTTCTCCAAACTCATTCTTAGACAAGTCATTAATATAATCAGTAATTTTAAACTTCTCGGTAGCACCTAACACCAAATCCACTCCATCTACCGCAGCCAACTCTTCTGGCTTTAATTGTGCATAACAACCAACTGCAGCTACAAAAGCATCTGGATTTACTTTTTGAGCCTGTTTTACTATGGTTTTAAATCTCTTATCAGCATTTTCTGTTACAGAACAGGTATTAATCACATAGATATCGGCATTTTCAGAAAAATCTACACGATCAAAACCCTCATTCGTAAAATCTCTAGCTATAGTAGAGGTTTCCGAAAAATTCAGTTTACAACCTAAGGTATAAAAAGCTACTTTCTTTCTCATCAACAATTATGAAGTCATTTCTGCAAAGACAGAAATCTATTTATATTTACACTTGTTTTTAACCAAAAGATCCCGACCTTCGTTAGTATCTTAGTTAAAAGCCGTCAAAGATACCAACAATAATCCGTTTACTAAAATTGAAAATCAACCAATTAACTTATATAATTCACTATTTAACAATAGTTTACCTATGCACCCTATGCTTTTCTTGCGGAAATCCTTCTGAAGAAAATAAAGATCATATGGTATTTAGATATAACGAATACTCTAACACACTTACACTAGACCCAGCATTTGCTCGTAATCCATCTATAATTTGGCCTACCAATCAATTATTTAACAGTTTAATTCAACTTGATGATTCATTAAATATACAACCTGATATAGCAAAGAACTGGGAAATTTCTGATGATAATTTAAACTATACGTTCACACTAAGAGATGATGTGAAATTTCATAAACATCCTGAATTCAAAACTACAGATAGCACACGAATTGTAACTGCTAATGATTTCGAATACAGTTTTGATAGATTAAAAGATCCAAAAGTTGCATCTCCCGGAAACTGGGTATTAAAAAACGTAGATACATATAAAGCGATAAATGATACCATATTCGAAATACAACTAAAAAAACCTTTTCCTGCATTTTTAGGATTAATGAGTATGCGTTATTGCTCCGTCGTCCCAAAAGAGATTGTTGAATTTTACGGAAGTGACTTCAGAGCGAATCCAATTGGTACTGGACCTTTTAAGTTTAAATTATGGGAAGAAAATGTTAAGCTAATCTTACGCCGCAATGAACTATATTTTGAAAAAGACAAGAACGGGAAACAATTACCATACTTAGAAGCGGTAGCCGTAACTTTCTTGCCAGATAAGCAAACCGAATTTTTGCAATTTGCAAAAGGAGAAATCGACTTTTTAAATAGCCTTGATGCATCATATAAAGATGAATTACTGACTCCAAGTGGAAAACTTAGAGATAAATACAAAGATCAAGTAAACTTATCTAAAGGCCCTTACCTAAACTCAGAATATCTAGGGTTCTACCTAGATGGTGACAAGGATGAAGTTAAATCAGAACTATTACGCAAAGCTGTCAATTATGGATTTGACAGAGAAAAAATGATTACTTATCTAAAAAATGGTGTTGGAACGCCTGCTAGGAATGGTTTTATACCAAAAGGTTTACCTGGATTCAATAATCAAAAAGGGTTTATTTACAATCCAACAAAGTCTCGTAAACTTATTAAGGAATACATCAAACTTACCGGAAACCAAAACCCAACCATTAGCATTGCTACCGACAGTAATTACCAAAGCATCTGTGAATTTATACAACGTGAACTAGAAAAGATTGGCCTTAACATTATTGTAGATGTGATGCCGCCATCCACCATCAGAAAAAAGAAATGGAGCGGAGAATTAGATGTATTCAGAGCGAGCTGGATTGCAGATTATCCAGATGCCGAAAATTTCTTATCTCCTTATTACAGTAAGAATTTTACACCTAATGGTCCTAATTATACCCATTTTAAAAATGAAACTTTCGATCGACTATATGAAGAAAGTTTTTCTATTAAGGATATAAAAAAACGAGAATCATATTACGCAAAAATGGATTCAATAATAATCTCCCACGCTCCTATTGTACCTTTATACTATGACCAAGTAGTTCGTTTTACTAGGAAAAATGTGAAAGGATTAACCAATAATCCTCAAAATTTCTTAGTTCTAAAACGCGTTTGGAAAGAAAAGTAATCCCAGTAGAAATTCCTTCTAAAAAATCAAAATAAACACTTCGTCGATTAAAAAACACACTTAGTCGATGTTTTTTATTATATTCGCCATCAATTAATATTATTTTAACCTAAATCTTATGAAAAAAACCTATGTATTTGCTTTAGCATCCTTAATGCTAGCAGCAGTATCTTGTAGTGACGATGACTCTAACCCAGGAATCGTAACAGTTACTCCAGATCCAACTGAAGAAATTTCTCTTAATCCTGATGACGTATCTGGAGGTATTATCATTGACAACGGAACGCAAGTTTCTGGAAATGCACCTACACCCACTGGAACACTACCTTTTAGCTTAGACGAAACTTCGCAATCTGGTTTTCAGAAAAATGGTTTCGACATTACTTTTGATGCACCATCTAATTATGCAGGAGCATATATTCAAGTACAGTCTGAAGATGGAACTGCTGCCGATGAATACTGGGATGTTTCTATCCCTGGTAGATCAAATGTAACTTCCAGTGAAGAGAAAAGAAAAGGATTATTTAGCGAGCAAACAAACAGATTAAATGATCAAGAAATTGAAATTGATGTAGATTTTGAAGACAACGTATCTGCTGGTACTTTTTGCTACCTAATTTGTATTTATGATACCGATGGAAATATTAGTCAGCCAGTAGAAGTATGTGTAGAAGTAGAAGCGTGGGGAGGAAATCCTAACTTAATTGGTACTTGGAACTACACAAAAAGAACTAGAAATGGGGTTACAGAAGATACTATCGGCGCAGAAGAATGTGATGAAACTACTGTATTTTGTGCAAATGATACAGAATTATTGGTAGAAAATGCTTATTGTGATACTCTTTTATCACTTCCTATAACATTTAATGCTGATGGTACTTATACTTATGTAGAGACAACCAATTACACCAATTTGGATTACGAAGCTACAAGAGAAACTTGTACAGCAACTTTCGAAACTGAAGCTGAAGAATTATATAGTTCTAGAGGGAATTGGGCATATGATGAAGAAGAAGGAAAATTAACTTTAGTAGAGTTTGAATATACAGAAACTGTTAATGGAGATCCTTCAACAGGTATCGAAGAAAACGGATATCTTTTATTTGATGGTAAAGCAACTGTAACTGACAGTCTTATTATCGAAGGAGATTATGACGATGACCAGGAGACTTACACTGCAGAATTTCATTTTAATAGATAACATTTCTTTTATCTAAATACTATAAAACTAAAACCCCATCTTTTTTATTAAGATGGGGTTTTTATCACTCATAACTCTTTCGCCATATTTTTGTTTTTTCAAAAATATGTTCTAAGATTTTTTGATCCTCTTCCGTTAATTCGATTTTACGTCTAGCCATCACTACTTTTGCTACTTCAAAAGCTTTTTTAGTAAGATATGTAGTAAAACCACTATTTCCACCCCAACTATAACTAGGTACAAAATTACGCGGAAATCCACTTCCGAATACATTAGCATTTACTCCTACTACCGTTCCTGTATTAAACATCGTATTAATACCACACTTAGAGTGATCCCCCATCATCAATCCACAAAACTGTAACCCTGTTTTAGCAAAACCTTCAGTTTCATAACTCCATAATCGCACTGGAGCATAATTATTTTTAAGATTCGATGTATTGGTATCTGCACCAAGATTACACCACTCTCCTAATACTGTATTCCCTATAAAACCATCATGCCCTTTATTAGAATATCCAAATACAACAGAATTACTAACCTCTCCTCCTATTTTAGAATGAGGTCCAATTGTAGTTCCTCCATATATTTTAGCACCCATTTTTACAGTAGCATGATCACACAACACAAAAGGCCCTCTGATTAAACTTCCTTCCATAATCTCTGCATCCTTACCAATATAAATAGGTCCTGCAGAAGCATTAAGTGTAGCAAACTCTAATTTAGCACCTTCTTCTAAAAAAACATTTTCTGGTGCGATTACATTATTACTTTCTGGTATCGGTTGACTTTCTCTATCCTTAGTCAACAAATCAAAATCTTCTTTAATTGCCTGTTCATTTTTAGAAAAAATATCCCAAGTGTATTTAACCGTAAACACATCATAATTATATTGGATCACTTCATACACATCAAAATCTACCTCTTGATCTTCTTTTGCATAAAAAGCAATTGGCTCATCTTCATAAAAAATAGCTTGATCTGGTTCTAAATTTGAAACCATTTTTACCAAATTTTCTGTGGGAAGAAATGAAGCATTAATCATCACGTTCTCCTCTAATTCTACCATTGGATATTTCTCACTAAGATAATCCTCAGTAATCGTAGAAGTAGCATACCCTAAATGTTTTTCCCATTTCTCTCGAATAGTCAAAATTCCGATTCTGATATCAGCAACAGGTCTGGTATACGTAAAAGGAAGAAGTGAATTTCTGGAAGCTCCATCAAAAAGAATATAATTCATAACTCTAAAAGTGAAAAATTTGTATTGCGAATCAAAAATACGGTAACGTATAAAAACAAAAAAGCCTTTCTGAAAAGAAAGGCTTCTTAAAATCGTTGTGTACTAAATTACTTTTTGAATTTAGCATATTTGTTTTTGAACTTGTCGATACGTCCTGCAGTATCGATAAGTTTAGATTTACCTGTATAGAAAGGATGAGAAGTTCTTGAAATTTCTAATTTCACTAACGGATACTCAACACCATCAACTTCAAGTGTTTCTTTAGTATTCGCAGTAGATTTAGTTAAAAAAACTTCATCATTTGACATATCCTTAAAGGCAACTAGTCTGTAATTATCTGGGTGAATATCTTTTCTCATTATATTATATTATCATTTTCGAGGTGCAAATTTAAACATTTTTTATAAAACAACAACTCTAAATAAGATATTTTTTTATAGATAATGCGCTAATTAAAATCTAATTAGTTATCTCTAAATAATCAACTAATTATCAGAAGTATCTGAATCCTTACAAACAAGAGCAGCTATTAATGCAAAAAAGGTAGAACCTCCTTCCGAAGCCGCTATAATTTCAGCGCAACTATCACCTTCTTTGTTTGCTTTTATTATTTCTATTAAACTTTCATAATTGAGAATTATTCTAATTATTTCCTCATTTGATAAATTCAAACTTACAACTGAATTATAAAGATTAACAAATTCTGTAGTTTGTTTACTTAAAAATTGTTGTTCCAAATGATTTATTTCTTCAGAAGATAATCCAATTGAAGATTTAGTTTCTATTATTTTATAAATATCAGGAGTATTTTTAATACTCTTAGAAAATGAGTTAAATAGATTCTTTACCATTTGTTCTTTATCATTCAACGATAATTCTGCACCATCATCATTAGTAGAACAAGAAGTGAATAAAACAAGAACAAGTCCTGTTACATAAAATAATTTTGTTTTCATACGATCATATTTTGGGAGTTAAAGAGCTAAAAAAGCAGCTAAAAGACATCTTGACTTTTATTATCTTTGACTTGTAAAAAACAACAAAAACGATGGTTTAACCGTAATTCTATAACGTAAATATAGTCTTTTTTTGATAATTATTCATTATAAAGGCACAAAATAACTATCTTGAGACCAACATTTTATTATCTTTGATCACTGTTAATTAAAAAAAAAACAAAATATATCTATATGGAAAGTAAGAGTATTCCTATAAAAAAATATATTCTAACTTACGGTTTGCTTTTTGGAATCGCTAGTATAATTCTTAGTTTCACATTTTATTTAACTGGGAACTATGTAAAGCAAAACTTACTTCATTCTGCAATTCTATTTTCAATTACTGTATTTTTTATAATTTTTGGTTTATTAGTATTCAAAAAAAACAACAATGGATTTATATCATTAATTGAAGCTCTTAAGATTGGTATTGGAATAGCAATTTTAGGAGGGTTAATGGCTGTTTTATGGAAAATTATTCTTTTAAAACAAATTGATCCTAACATAATCAATCAGTTTGAAGACAAGCAAATTAAGAGAATTGCTGAAATGTCTTCGGATCTTACACAAAAAAACATTGAAGAAAAAATTAAAATTACCAAGAAATATACCTCACCACTAAGAATGACTATAACTGCTCTTATTGAAGATACTTTTGTTGGTTTTTTACTATCTCTTATTGGTGGCCTCATCATAAGAAAAAAGAGGAATCCTTTTAAGTAAACCTACTCCACATTTAATTATCTATATCAATATTTTTCTGAGCAAAATGTAACAAATTCGTAAATTTGTGTACTTATGTGTTATATCTAAATAACCAAAACTATATAATTATGGAAAAATCTGTTAAATCTAATGCGATATCTCTTGGAGTTATTTTAGGAGTAGTCCTATCACTTGTAACTGTTCTTGCCTATACTGTATATCAAGGAATGTATACTAATTGGATGGCAGGAATTGGATTATCGCTAATGATCATCGTCTTTGGTATCGTATCCGCAGTAAAAAGTAGAAAGTTACTTGGTGGTTTTATAGACTTTAAAAAAGCATTCACTTCGTATCTAATTACCGTTGCAATTGGTACCTTAATAAGTACTGTCGTAACTATTTTAATATATGTTGCAGTTGATCCAGATGCAGCCACGGCTATTAATGAACAAATTATAGAATCTACTGTTGGTTTCATGGAAAAATTTGGAACTCCCGAATCAGAAATTGAGAAAGCGGTAGCAAAAATGCAAGAAGAAAATCAATTTAGCCTTGTTAATCAAATAAAAGGTTGGTTCTGGGGAATGCTTATATATATCATTATTGGATTATTAGCTTCTTTAGCAATAAAAAAGAAAGAGCCTTTATACTAGAACACACATAAAGTAAAAAACACAATTGGATTGCCGTTTAGGCAATCCAATTTTTTTATGTAATTTTCTATAAATGGAATACCTATATTTGTCAACCAAATCATTTTACTAAATTATCAATGGGAATTTCTCATAAAAACTTTCTTACTTATATTATTACCATAGCTATATCCACTGGTATCGCTAGAGTAGCATTGGATTACCTATCAAGAATATTAAACATATCTCCCATCTTATATTATCTTACTTTTTTGATCGCTTTGATACTAGAGATTGTGATCATTATATATGTAATCAAAAAGTATAAAACACATAAAAGTGTACTAAATATTACTGATGCATTAAAGGTTGGGATTATTATAATGGGTATAGTTGGCTTGTGTTACTGTTCTATGGCATATATATATGACGTTTATATAGATCCTGATTTTCAAACTAATATGACATTACGCTTTACAGAACAATTTACTCCAGAACAATTGGATCAGGTAAAACAAAATTTAGAAAATCAAGATAGTAGTAAATCCTATATCGGTGTAATCATGTATACCATATGGTTCATATTTATTGGAGCTGTGATATCATTAATTGCAGGTTCTGTTTTTAAAACTAAAGTAGCATCATCATAGTATGGATATTTCTGTAGTCATACCATTGCTTAACGAGCAAGAATCACTTACCGAACTTTATAATTGGATTGTAAAAGTTTTGCAATCCAAGCAATATACTTATGAAATTCTTTTTATTGATGATGGTAGTACCGATAAATCGTGGGATACTATTACTTCTTTATCAAAAAAAGATCAAAATGTAAAAGGGATACAGTTTCTTAAAAACTATGGTAAATCGCAAGCGCTACACGCAGGTTTTGCAGAAGCGCAAGGAGATGTTATCATTACTATGGATGCAGATCTGCAAGATAATCCAGAAGAAATTCCGGAGATGTATGATATGATCATTAAGGATGGATACGACTTAATATCTGGTTGGAAAAAGAAACGATATGATTCTGTAATTGCTAAAAATTTGCCATCTAAACTTTTTAATGCAGCTGCTAGAAAAACATCGGGATTAAAATTACACGATTTTAACTGCGGATTAAAAGCATACAAAAATCAAGTAGTTAAACACGTTGATGTTCATGGAGAAATGCATCGATACATTCCTGTATTGGCAAAAAATGCAGGATTTAATAAGATCGGCGAAAAAGTTGTTTTACATCAAGCGAGAAAATATGGTAAAACTAAATTTGGGATGAACCGTTTCGTAAATGGTTTTTTAGATTTAATTACCATTTGGTTTATGTCTCGTTTTGGAAAACGCCCTATGCATTTCTTTGGTCTTATAGGAACAATTCTTTTTATAATAGGATTTTGTTTTTCGTTATATTTAGGGATAGATAAACTCTTTATAGAAAAAACAGGAAGATTGATTGCCTCGCGACCAGAATTTTATATCGCTTTGACATCCATGATACTAGGAACTCAATTTTTCTTAGCTGGTTTTCTAGGAGAAATTATGTTAACTAGTAAACGTGATAAAGAACGATATCATATTTCCGAAAAAATACACCTATAAACCCCTATTTTATGATAAAAACATAAATGAACACCCCTTTTATCATTACATTATTAAATAACTTAAATTTAACGTGAATCTTCTCTTTTGCAGGAATTTTCAAACAAAATTAAATAGTAATTTTATCAATAAAACCTAAACAAATGCAAGTTTCAGAATCCTTAATCCACACTAGAGTCCAAGAATGGTTATCACCAATTTTTGACAAACAAACTCAAGAAGAAATTGTAAAATTACAACAACAAGATTCCGAAATATTAAAGGAGAGTTTTTATAAAGACTTAGAGTTTGGAACCGGTGGTATGCGAGGTATTATGGGTGTAGGAACGAATCGCATTAATAAATATACCTTAGGAAAAAGCACGCAAGGTCTAAGTAATTATTTACAAAAGCAATTTCCTGGCGAACAAGCAAAGACTGTAATCGCATACGATTGTAGAAATAACAGTGATACTTTGGCACAATTAGTAGCCGATGTATTTTCTGCTAATGGCATACAAGTTTATCTATTTTCTAGTCTTAGACCAACACCAGAACTTTCGTACGCTGTAAAAGAATTAGGATGTCATTGTGGAATCGTACTAACCGCTAGCCACAATCCTCCTGAGTATAATGGATATAAAGTATATTGGCAAGATGGAGGGCAATTAGTACCACCGCAGGATGGAGAAATCATCGCAGAAATAAATGCACTTAATTATGCCGATATTAAATTTAATGCAAATACGGCTCTTATAAAGAAGATCGATGAAGAAATTGATACTCCTTTTATAGAAAATAGTGTAAAGAATGGAAGTTTTGCTGCTACGCAAGAAGCAAAAGATAATACAACTATTGTATTCACTTCTTTACATGGTACATCAATTACTGCAGTTCCAGAAACTTTGAAAAAGGCAGGATACAAAAATGTTCATATTGTAAAAGAGCAAGAAGTTCCTGATGGTAATTTTCCAACGGTAAAATCACCCAATCCTGAAGAACCAGAAGCACTCGCAATGGCAACAGCACTTGCAGAAAAAGTGAATGCCGATATTGTTATTGGAACAGATCCTGATTGTGATCGATTAGGGATTGCTGTCAGAAATAATAATGGAGAACTACAATTACTTAATGGTAATCAAACTATGATTGTAATGACTTGGTTTTTACTAAAACATTATAAATCAGAAGGAATAAAAGGAAACGAATTCATTGCTTCTACCATCGTATCTACTCCAATGATGAAAAATCTTGCAGCAGCATATGGAGTAGAATACAAAGAAGTACTTACCGGTTTTAAATGGATCGCTAAACTTATTAAAGACTTCCCAGAAAAACATTTTATTGGTGGTGGCGAAGAAAGCTTTGGTTTTATGGTAGGTGATTTTGTTAGAGATAAAGATGCCGTTACCTCTACCCTTCTTGCTTGTGAAATTGTTGCTTACACAAAATCTAATGATAGTTCTTTTTATAATGAGCTACTAAACTTATACGTTGATCATGGATTTTATAAAGAAAATCTAGTTTCTCTTGTAAAAAAAGGAATAAAAGGAGCAGAAGAGATTAAACAAACAATGATCGATTTAAGAAACAATCCACCAACAGAGATTGCTGATGAAAAAATCGTATTAATTGAAGATTACCAGACTAGTATTGCTACAAGTACTCTAGATAAAAAAGAGCTTTCGATTGAAATTCCAAAATCTAATGTGTTAATTTTTTATACCGAAGCAGGAAGTAAAATAGCTGCAAGACCAAGTGGAACAGAGCCTAAAATAAAATTTTACATTAGCGTACAAGAATCTATTGACGATTTGTCATCTTTTGATACTGTGGAACAAAAACTGAATACTAAAATAACAGCAATCAAAAAAGATTTACAATTAACTTAAATAACGGTAATTACCGTTTCTAAAATAATTAATGAATTACTTTAAACAAATTCTTCGCTTTGCGAAACCTTATAGATTATATGCTATATTGAATATTATATCAAATATTTTCTATGCATTATTTGGGACATTAGCAATGGTATCGTTGTTTCCTATGCTGAACGTTCTTTTTGATAAAACTAAAAGAGTTAGTCAGGAACCGGAATGGAATGGTATTTTTAAGATTAGAGAGTACGCAGAAAGTTCCCTTAACTATTTTGTTACGCAAAAGGCGGAACAAGGAAACGATGATGTATTATTATTTATGGTCATACTTGTTATTAGTATGTTCTTCATGAAAAATATTTTTAGCTATTTAGCTATGTATTTCATTACATTTTTAAGAAATGGAGTATTAAAAGATATTAGAAATGAATTATATCAAAAAACAGTAGACCTTCCTCTCTCTTACTTTTCAGAAAAAAGAAAAGGAGACACAATTGCTAGAATTTCTACAGACGTATTAGAGATTCAACATTCCTTTTTATCCATATTAGAATTGATCGTAAGAGAACCGTTAATGATTATATTCACTATATGTGCGATGTTATTAATTAGTGTCAAATTGACGATCTTTGTTTTTATTTTTATTCCGGTTTCAGGTTTTTTAATTTCCTTAATCGGAAAAAAACTTAAAAAACATTCTGATAAAGTCCAAAAAGAGCAAGGATACTTTCTATCCATAGTAGAGGAAACGTTAGGAGGGCTAAAAGTTATTAAAGGATTTAATGCCGAGAATATTTTTGGAAGAAAATTTCAAGAATCTACATTAAGGTTTTACAATTTTTCTAATTCATTATTAAACAGGCAAAATCTAGCATCACCTACAAGTGAATTTTTAGGAATTACAGTAATAGCTATATTATTATGGTATGGCGGTCAAATGGTACTAGTCGAAAAATCATTAGATCCTGGTCTTTTTATTGTTTATATGGGACTGGCATATAACATTCTAACTCCTGCCAAAGCTATTTCTAAAGCAAGTTATGGTGTAAAAAGAGGAAATGCGGCAGCAGAACGTGTATTAGAAATTCTTAATACAGAATCTCCATTACAGGATAAATCAGAAGCTACAACTAAAAACGACTTTACTACCGACATACAGCTAGAAAATATTTCCTTTAAATATGAAGATGAATATGTTTTAAACGATTTTAATCTTACCGTCCCAAAAGGGAAATCGGTAGCCTTAGTAGGTCAATCAGGTAGTGGTAAATCTACCATAGCAAATTTAGTAACCCGGTTTTATGATGTAAACAGAGGGGCTATAAAAATTGATGGTACTGATATTAAGGAAATTACTAAAAATTCTCTTAGAGGATTACTGGGATTAGTTACTCAAGACTCTATTTTATTTCATGATACCATTAAAAATAATTTGCTAATAGGTAAAGAAGATGCCACTGATGAAGAAATTATTAATGCTCTAAAAGTTGCTAATGCTTGGGAATTTGTAAAAGAAAAACCTGAAGGACTTAATTCCGTTATTGGTGATAGTGGTGATAAATTAAGTGGTGGGCAGAAACAAAGGCTTTCTATTGCTAGAGCAGTACTTAAAAATCCGCCCATAATGATTCTGGATGAAGCTACCTCAGCATTAGATACAGAGAGCGAACGTTTAGTTCAATCTGCTTTAGAAAATATGATGAAGAATAGAACGAGTATTGTAATAGCACATAGGCTATCAACTATACAAAACTCAGATTTAATCGTTGTAATGCAAAAAGGACGTATTGTAGAACAAGGAACTCATGAAGAACTTATTGCTAAAAATGGTGCATATCAAAAACTAGTTACTATGCAATCATTTGATAATTAAAAAATAGATTATCAAACATATACAAACAAAAAAGAGCGTCTCCACGCTCTTTTTCTTCACACAAATCATCTTAATTTAGGGGCTTAATCTAAAATTAAAACTCACTTTTATAAAAACCTTCATTTTGGGGGAAATGAAAGTACTAACTCATTTTCACAATGTGAAGATAAAACTATTTTTAGATATAGCAAACAAAAATTGCATTTTATCCGAAAAAATATACTTTTTAACATTTTAAAGCGTTAAAATCAAACAAAATATAATCTTTTTCTTACTTAAATTAATTTGCCAACATTTAATAATTTAATTGTAGTAAATGAAAACATATACACACATAAACAAAAAAGAGCGTCTCCACGCTCTTTTTCTTCACACAAATCATCTTAATTTAGGGGCTTAATCTAAAATTAAAACTCACTTTTATTAAAATCTTTCATCTTGGGGAAAATGAAAGCGTTAACTCTTATTCACAATGTAAAGATAGTATAATTTTACATACACACAAGCTTTTTTAGCTTTTAATCTATAAAAACAGTAATAAAACATTAAAAATAAACCAAATTACAATAAAAAGTAGTCTTTTTCCTACTTAATCAATAATAAAAATAAAAAAAAGTAAAAACAAAAAAAGAGTGCTTTCACACTCTTTTAATTGAAACAAATCATCTTAATATAGGGGCTTAATATAAAATAAAAACTAAAATTATTTTTTTGAACTTTCCATTTCAAAATGCGAAAGTATTTTTCTCTAAACTACGTTGTAAAGATAATGCAATTTTTCAATTAAACAAATTAATTGTGTTTTTTATCTATAAAATACATTATTTTAACTGAAATTATATTTATATTCCTACAAATTCTTACAAATAAAATAATTCAATATCATATTAAACCTTTTTTTGTTATTTTAGTCTAATAGTAAACTAGCGTATACTAATCATTACTTAAATCATTATTTACTATTGAATATTCAAGAAGAGAACTTACTTATAGCCTTACAAACAGATAAAGACATAAATCATGCCTTTACCAAACTTGTATCTATGTATAAGCAACGGTTATATTGGCATATAAGAAATATGGTTAAAAATCATGACGATACAGATGATATCCTGCAAAATGTATTTATAAAAGTATATAAGAACATTTCGAAATTTAAAGGGGATAGTAAACTATATTCTTGGATGTACAGAATTGCTACCAATGAATCGATCACCTTCTTGAACCAAAAAGCAAAAAAGTATAATATTAGTAATGAAGAACTGCAACAACAACTTATTGAAAACTTAGAAGCCGATGTGTATTTTGAAGGAGATGAAATCCAACTTAAGCTACAAAAGGCAATAGCATTGCTACCCCAAAAACAACAGCAGGTTTTTAATATGAAATATTTTCAAGAACTAAAATATAAAGAAATCTCTGAAATTCTGGAAACTAGTGAAGGAGCATTAAAAGCATCTTATCATTTAGCAACCAAAAAAATCGAAGAATATTTAAAAACTAATTAAACCTTTTTACATTTACATCGTCTTAGATATAGTGAAAAATAACAATTTACATAACAACAAAGAAGGATTTAAAGTTCCCCGTGATTATTTCGAGAATTTCGAAGAGAAACTTTTTGAAAAAATTTCTAAGGATGATCAAGTCATTTCGGTACTGCCTAATAAAGTTGACTCTGGCTTAAAAGTTCCAGAAAACTATTTTGATACGCTTGAGCATGATATTATAAAAAATATAAATTCCGAGAATCAGGAATCCTCTATACTTGCTGGTAGTATCAAAACAGGATTAAGCACTCCTGACAAATACTTTGAAAATGTAGAAAACACTATTCTACAAAAAACAATAAATACCAATCAAGAACCTAAAATAATATCACTTTTATCTCGGAAAAACATTTTATATATCTCTGGTATAGCTGCTATGATAGCTATTATAATTTCTATATCAATAAATAAAGGACAAGATTCTTTTAGTTTTGATTCTGTTGATATTGTAGATATTCAAGAATATTTCGATGAAGGAAATGCAGAATTTAGTGATTCTGAAATTGCAGAATTATTAGACGAAGAAATTAACCTAACGAGTACATTTAGTGACGAAGATATTACTGATGAAGAATTAGAAAACTATTTATCAGATGAAGAGTTAGAGGATGAAATTATATATGTTGAATAAAAAAGAGCACATGAAAAAGATATTATTACTATTTATTATCGTTTTTACTATCAACTTCTCTTTTGGTCAAAGAGGACCTAGAGGAAAAGTAAAAGCTTTAAAAATAGCTTACATAACAGAACAATTAGACTTAAGTAGTAAAGAGGCGCAACAATTTTGGCCTATCTATAATGAGCATGAAGATACTATGGAAACTCTCAAAAGGACAGAACGTAAATCCCTTAGAGCAATAAAAGATTCTGACGGTTTTGAAAATTTAAGTGAAAAAGAAGCTGAAGATTTTTTAAATAACTATATAAAAGCGGAAGAAAAAAAACACCTAATGCGTAAAAAACTAATTACCGATTTAAGACAGGTGATTCCGCATAAAAAAATCCTAAAACTGGTAAAAGCAGAAATGGACTTTAATAAACGTTTATTAAAACAACTACGAAATAGACGTCAAGGAAAGTAAAAAAACAATCTATTATCATAAAAAAGTAAATGAACTCTATTGATCATTTACTTTTTTTGCTTTTAAAAATCAATTTTGCCATTCTATTTTTACCTGCTGCAATCGCTATACTATCATTAATAAATCGTATTGTATAAAAGCTTTCTGCGCTTATATCTTTCCAGGTATTTCCGGAGTCATTGGAAATAGATATTCCTGTAAAACCAACCGTAACAATCTCATTTCCCTCACTATTAGGTACATAACGGACACAACTCTTATAACCCGCTCCTACCCCATCTGCAATTAAATTCCAAGTTTTTCCTCCATCAGTAGTAACGGCTTTATTTTTTTGATTTGCTTCTGGCTTTGTATAATCTCCTCCGAATATTATTCCAATATTCTTATCATAAAAGTCCAATGAATACGCTCCTTTAGTCTCTGTACCTTGAATTATCGGAGTTTCTGAAACACTCCAAGTATTACCTTTATCAGAAGAATAAAACGTTCTGGATTTAATTCCACCAGAAACCATCCAAACATCATCATCTATTATTTTTATATTTCCATTACTAGCAGCAAATGCAGCTTCTCCTTCTGCAGTTTTTGGTAATACATTGCAAGAAACTTTATTCCAGGTTTCTCCTCCATCTTTGGTTCGTATAACTGATAAACATCCATCGGTAGGATCCCCCATTGCTATTCCATCGGTATTATCCCAAAATACCATAGAATCATAAAATACTTTATCATGATCCTCTTTGTATACTAATTTTGGTTCCCTACTTTGCTTGTTAACCTTATATAATAATGCTGGCGATTCAATACTTAATACAAAAAAATCGGTCTTAGTTTGCGCAATAGCTCTAAATTGAATTTTTCTTCCCTCAAAATCTAAAACTGAGATTTTTTTATTCTTTACGTTAAACTCATTATCAATATCAAAAGTTCCATATATCCCATTACTACCAGCAAAAATTAATTGACTATCACTTATATCGACAGCTCTAATACTAACAGAATCATTATAAAAAGGTGATACCTCGACAGCAGAAAAATTATGATTAACAACTATAGGTTTTTCAGAACTACAACTAAAAAGAAGTATCAAAGTAATTAATGATAGTAAAAATCTCATACCCAATATTTTTAAACCAAATATAACACTATTCTAAAGCAAAGGATTACCTTTGCAAACCCTAAAAAAATAAAGGATGCGTTTACATAGAAATCTGGTCTTTGCTGTAATTGATGGACTCAATGAAATTTTTAATGAAGAAGCTTATGCGGATAAGGTAGTTCAGAAATTACTAAAACGAGACAAAAGATGGGGTTCTCGCGACAGAAGTTTTGTTGCAGAAACCGTTTATGACATTGTACGATGGAAACGTCTTTATGCAGAAATTGCTGATGTTTCGGAACCTTTTTCAAGAGAAAATCTTTGGAGGATTTTTGCAGTTTGGGCAACACTTAGAGGAATTATTTTACCCGACTGGAAACAGATTGTTCCAACTCCGACAAGACGTATTAAAGGTCGTTTTGATGAATTAAGTAAAACTCGAAAATTAAGAGAATCTATTCCTGATTGGATGGATGAATTGGGAGAAAAAGAACTTGGAAAAAAATGGGAAAAGGAAATTGCTGCCTTAAATGAACAAGCTCCAGTAGTACTTAGAACAAATGCTTTAAAAATCACTAAAGAGAAACTTAGAAGTATTCTTGAAGATGAAAATATAGATACCGAATTTATAAAAGGATATTCATCAGCACTTCAACTCACAGAAAGAGCTAATGTCTTTTCTACAGAAGCTTTTAAAAAGGGATTCTTCGAGGTACAGGATGCTTCTTCTCAATTAGTAGCCGATTTCTTAGATGTAAAACCTGGTCAACGAGTAGTAGATACTTGCGCCGGAGCTGGAGGAAAAACACTACACCTGGCTGCATTAATGGAAAATAAAGGCCAAATAATTGCTATGGACATCTATGGCAATAAATTAAAAGAACTTAAAAGAAGAGCAAGACGAGCAGGTGCTCATAATATAGAACCAAGAACTATAGAAAGCTCTAAAGATATCAAGAAACTACACGCCAAAGCAGATCGTGTTTTAATCGACGCTCCCTGCAGCGGATTAGGTGTTTTAAGTAGAAATCCGGATGCGAAATGGAAATTGCAACCAGAGTTTCTAGATAAAATTAAACAAACTCAATTACAGATTTTAGAAAGTTATTCTAAAATGGTTAAACCAGGTGGGAAGCTAGTATATGCAACTTGTTCCATACTTCCATCTGAAAATCAAGATCAAGTTAAAGCTTTCTTAACTAAAGAAATAGGAAAAGATTTTACTTTTGTAAAAGATAAAAAGGTACTTTCTTCAGAATCTGGATATGATGGATTTTACATGGCATTGCTAGAAAGAAAATAACTCAACTTACGTAACAAACAATGAAAACAAAACTACTTCTTATTGCACTTTGTACATTTCATATAGGATATAGTCAAGTTCCTACTGGATATTACAATTCTGCTACTGGATCAGGATATACGCTAAAAACACAATTAAAAAATATTATTGATAGTGATAATGATGGATTATCTCCAGAGTTTCAATCAACAGATCCCGGATATAGCGGGCTGTACACTACATATGTAGCGTCAGATTCTGATTCATATTATGAAAATAACGGAAGTGTATTAGATATGTACTCAGAAAACCCGACAGGAGCTGATGATTACGAATATACTCACTTTACAGATCAAGACCCTGGATCTGGAGGAACTTCAGAAGGAGAATTTTACAACAGGGAACATATAATACCACAATCTGTTTTTAATCAAGTTACTCCCCAACGTTCAGATGCTCATTTTGTAGTTCCTTCTGACAAATTCGTAAATGGTGCTCGTGGTAGTTTACCATTCGGAAGAGTGGAAACAGCTAACTTAACTACCACAAATGGTTCTAAAAGAGGAAATAATGTAGATTCAGGATATTCGGCAGGATATACAGCTACCGTTTTTGAGCCAATAGATGAGTTTAAAGGAGATATTGCCAGAATGCATTTTTACTTTGCCACTCGCTATGAAGATGACGTAGCTGGGTATTCATATACCATGTTTAATGGAACTAGTGATCAGGTTTTTGATCAAACGTTTTTAAATATTCTTATAACTTGGCATAATCAAGATCCTGTATCAACAAGAGAAATAGACAGAAATAATGCAATTTTTGGAAGACAGAGTAACAGAAATCCATTTATAGATCATCCAGAATACGTAGAAATGATATGGAGTACTGTAATTGATTCAGAAGCTCCAACATCACCTTCTAATGTAATGGTATCTAATGAAACTTCTAATAGTATCGACTTGTCTTGGACAGCTTCTACGGATAATATAGCCGTAACTGAGTATGATGTATATGTAAATAGTATTTTTAATAAATCTGTTTCTTCGACAACAACCACAGTAGGTGGTTTAAGCCCGGAAACTACATATGCTTTTACGGTCTTGGCAAAGGACGCGGCAGGAAACGAATCTTCTCAAAGTGCTTCTGTGAATGGAACCACATTGGCAGGCGGAACAGGAGAAACTGATTGTGCCACAGAAACATTTAGTAATGTTGGAGCTGCTTCTAGTTCGTATTCTGAACGTACTTGGACTGGTGATGACGGAGGAGAATGGACCGCTACGGATGCCAGAACAGACCAGACATTAACTGCAAGTGCAATTACTATTAGAAATGGTGAACTAACTTCTTCTTCAATTTCTGGAGGAATTGGATCACTTACCGTTACTACGCTAAGAGCCTTTAGTGGTGGTACAGGAACATTTACTATTAGAGTTAACGGAACTGAAGTAGGAACAATACCTTATAGCGATGTTCAAGAAACTACTACTATTAATAACATCAATGTAACTGGAAATATTATAGTTTCTTTTACTGATAAAGCCACAACTAGTGACCGAGTAATTATTGATGATTTATCCTGGACCTGCTATGATCCTACTTTAGGTGTAGATGATCTTGATCTGGATAACCTTATAACAGTATATCCAAACCCTTCTTTAGATCGAAGATTAACGATAGACATTTCAAATAGTGTAAATAATGAAGTAAACGTTTATGATATTACTGGTAAGCGAATAATCTCTAAAAAGAATATTGACGAAACCATTCAATTAAATAATTTACCTCAAGGTGTGCTGCTCGTAGAAATTATTTCTTCTAAAAGAAGTATTACCAAAAAGGTAATCATACGATAAAACCAAAAGCGGCTTTTCTAGCCGCTTTTTTTTATTTCTAATCGTTGTTTAAAATTTAGTGAATAACTCTATCATTACGATAAAGTTTTATACAATACTTTCTTAAGAAAAGTAGTAAATTTGCAGCTTATTAAAAACAACACAAAGTCTGGGAGCATGATCCACTTCTTCGGAAACCAAAATGAGAAAGTATTTGCAGTACAAACCACTGACGAAATCTCAACAGAAAACATCAAAAAATTAGTATGGTTATTTGGCAACCAACCTAAAATCTCAACGGCGTCTATTGACGCTTTTTTTGTTGGTCCACGGGCCGCTATGATAACTCCATGGAGTACCAACGCAGTGGAAATCACACAAAATATGGGGATACCGGGAATTATCAGAATTGAAGAGTTCGAAGCAGTTACTGAAAATTTCACTAATTTTGACCCTATGCTTTCGCAAAAGTATCCTAATTTAAGTCAAGATATTTATACCATTGATATTGAACCAGAAGCCATTCTAGAAATTGATGATATCGATGCGTATAATAAAGCAGAAGGTTTGGCATTAAGCGCAGAAGAAGTAGCGTATTTAGAAGAAGTTTCTAATAAAATCGGAAGAAAACTTACAGACTCAGAAGTTTTTGGTTTCTCTCAAGTAAATTCAGAACACTGTAGACACAAAATATTCAATGGTACTTTTATCATCGATGGAGAGGAACAGCCAACTTCTCTTTTTAAATTAATAAAGAAAACTTCAGAGACAAACCCTAATGATATTGTTTCGGCATACAAAGATAATGTAGCTTTTATAAAAGGTCCTAAGGTAACTCAGTTTGCACCAAAAAGTGCTGATAAACCAGACTTTTATCAAGAAACACCCTACGAAAGTGTAATATCACTAAAAGCAGAAACACATAATTTCCCTACCACAGTAGAACCATTTAATGGCGCTGCTACAGGTTCTGGTGGAGAAATTAGGGATCGTCTCGCAGGTGGAAAAGGTTCTTTACCGCTAGCGGGAACTGCTGTATATATGACCTCTTATTCTCGATTAGAAGAAAATCGTCCTTGGGAACAGTCGGTCGAAGAAAGAAAATGGTTATACCAAACTCCAGTAGATATTTTAATCAAAGCTTCTAATGGTGCTTCAGATTTTGGTAACAAATTTGGACAACCATTAATTACTGGATCTATATTAACTTTTGAACACGAAGAAGATGCTCGTAAACTAGGTTTTGACAAAGTTATTATGCAGGCTGGTGGTATCGGATATGGCAAAAACGAACAAGCACTAAAAGACAAACCTGAAACCGGTGATAAAATCGTTATTCTTGGTGGAGAAAATTATCGAATTGGTATGGGTGGAGCTGCAGTATCTTCTGCAGATACCGGTGAATTTAGTAGTGGAATTGAATTAAATGCAATCCAACGTTCTAATCCAGAAATGCAAAAACGTGCTGCCAACGCTATTAGAGGTATGGTAGAAAGTGAAATAAATACTATTGTTTCTATTCATGATCATGGAGCTGGAGGACATTTAAATTGTCTTTCCGAATTAGTGGAAGAAACAGGAGGAAAAATTGACCTTGATAAATTACCTGTTGGGGATCCTACCCTATCCGCAAAAGAAATTATTGGTAATGAATCTCAGGAACGTATGGGATTAGTTATAGGACAAAAAGATATCGACACTTTAGAACGTATAGCTGATCGTGAACGTTCTCCAATGTATCAAGTAGGTGATGTTACAGGTGACGATCGTTTTACTTTTCAGTCAAAAACCAAAGGTGATAAACCAATGGATCTTGCACTAGAAGATATGTTCGGTAGTTCTCCTAAAACGATCATGAATGATAAAACAATTGATCGTAATTATAAGGAGATATCTTATCAAAAAGAAAATATTCATGACTACCTAGAACAAGTGTTACAGTTAGAAGCTGTTGCTTGTAAAGATTGGCTTACCAATAAAGTAGATCGTTGTGTGGGTGGAAAAGTTGCCAAACAACAATGTGTTGGACCATTACAATTACCACTTAATAATTGCGGAGTAATGGCTTTAGATTATACCTCTAAAGAAGGTATCGCTACATCTATTGGGCACTCCCCCATTTCTGGACTTATTAATCCCGAAGCGGGAAGTAAAAACTCTATCGCCGAAGCTTTAACCAATATCGTTTGGGCTCCACTTAAAGATGGATTACAATCTATTTCTCTATCTGCAAACTGGATGTGGCCATGTAAAAATGAAGGTGAAGATGCCAGATTGTATAAAGCAGTAAAAGCAATTTCTGATTTTGCTATTGATTTAGGAATCAACGTGCCTACTGGTAAAGATTCTCTTTCAATGAAGCAAAAATATCCTAATGAAGAAGTAATCTCTCCGGGTACTGTAATTATTTCTGCAGCTGCCAATTGTAATGATATAACTAAAGTGGTAGAGCCAGTTCTTCAGAAAAATGGTGGAGATATCTATTATATCAATTTATCGCAAGACAAGTATGAACTAGGTGGCTCATCTTTTTCACAAATAACAAATAAAATTGGTTCTAAAGCTCCTAATATTAAGGATGCTCAAAGTTTTAAAAACACTTTTAATACTATCCAACAATTAATAAGAGAAAATAAAATAGTTGCTGGACACGATATTGCTTCTGGAGGTTTAATTACTACCCTACTTGAACTATGTTTTGCAGATGTTAATCTAGGAGCAACCTTAGACCTTTCTAAACTTGAAGAGCAAGATACTATCAAGTTACTCTTTGCTGAAAACGCTGGTATTGTATTCCAAAGTGCTAATAATTGTAATATAGAGGACGTACTTTCTCAGAGTAACATCCAGTTTTTCAATATTGGTACAGTAACCAATAAAGCTTCATTAGAAATTAAAAATGTAGATGATTATTACAATTTTGATATCGAAAAACTTAGAAAAACTTGGTTCAAGACATCGTATTTATTAGATAAAAAGCAAACTGCCAATAATCTTGCAAAAGATCGTTTTGAAAATTTTGCAAATCAAGCTTTACAATATAGTTTCCCTAAACATTTTACAGGACAGCTTCCTGTAATTACTAATTATCAACCAAGGCCTAAAGCTGCTATCATCCGTGAAAAAGGAAGTAATTCTGAGCGTGAAATGGCAAATGCTATGTATTTAGCAGGTTTCGATGTAAAAGATATTCATATGACTGACCTAATATCTGGTCGAGAAACACTAGAAGATATCCAATTTATTGGAGCTGTAGGTGGATTTTCTAACAGTGATGTTTTAGGATCTGCGAAAGGTTGGGCAGGCGCTTTTCTTTATAACGAAAAGGCAAATACTGCGCTAAAAAACTTTTTCAAAAGAGAAGATACTTTATCTGTAGGGATTTGTAATGGATGTCAATTATTTATGGAATTAGAAGTAATCAATCCTGATCATAGTGAACATGGAAAAATGCATCATAATAATTCTCATAAACACGAAAGCAATTTTACTTCAGTTAAAATACAAGAAAACAATTCGATTATGCTATCCACATTAGCAGGAAGTACATTAGGAGTATGGATTTCTCACGGTGAAGGAAAATTTAACCTTCCTCTTTCTGAAGATCAATATAACATTGTTGCTAAATATGGATACGAAGGATATCCGGCAAATCCGAATGGGTCAGATTACAACACTGCTATGATGTGCGACACATCTGGACGACATTTAGTAATGATGCCGCATATAGAACGTTCTACATTTCAATGGAATTGGGCAAATTATCCTGAAGGAAGACAGGATGAAGTATCACCTTGGATAGAAGCTTTCGTAAATGCTAGAAAATGGATTAAAAATCAATAATTATAAGAATCAGCATATTATTAGTTTAATCTGTTTAGGGTTTATTATAGTCTAACTGTTATATATCTATACCGGTTGGATTAATCAATAGAATATTACAATTGATGATTTAATCAGTATTTTTATCCCATTGCTATTAACTATTTTAAAACCTAAACACCTAAATCCTTGAAAAAAATATTTCTTTCCCTATTTTTTTTGGTCTCGGCCATAATTATAGCGCAAACAAAACCGTCATATAGCAGAGCAAAAATCACTTATAATACTCCGGCTAATTTTAAAACCTTAATGGACGCTGGAGTGCCAATGGACCATGGACAACATAAACGAGGTATGTTCATTATTTCTGATTTTTCTAATGAAGAAATTCAAACTGCAAAAGATCTTGGATTTAAAGTAGAAATTATAATTGAAGATGCAGAGGCAGATTTTACACGAAGAAATGAGATAGCGAAAAATCAAAAAGCAATTCAGAATTTAACATGTCCATCCGGAAACGGAACTGTTAACAACTACCCAACTCCATCTAATTTTTCTCTTGGATCTATGGGTGGATATCTAACTTATCAGGAAATGTTAGATAATCTTGATGCTATGAGAGCGCAATATCCAACATTAATTTCAGCTAGAGCGGACATTGGTACATTTGTTACAAATGGTACCCCAGATAATTCTGTATCTCCATCCATAGGAGGAAATACAATACAATGGGTGCGTATTTCTGATAACCCTGACGTAGATGAAAACGAATCTGAAATATTATATGATGCCATACATCACGCAAGAGAACCAGCAAGCTTATCACAACTTATTTATTACATGTGGTATTTATTAGAGAATTACAATACCGATCCGGATATTAAACAAATTGTAGATAATACCGAGTTATATTTCGTACCTGTAATAAACCCAGATGGATATCTTTATAATCAAGTAACAAATCCAAATGGAGGTGGATTATGGAGAAAAAATAGATTCAATACGCACGGAGTTGATAATAACAGAAATTACGATCACTATCCAAATGGAAATGCTGCAAATGCTACTTGGGGAGGTCCAGGTTCATCTAGTAATACAAATGATCAAACGTATCATGGTACTAGTGCTTTTTCTGAGGTAGAAAATCAAGCAATGAAATGGTTTACTGAGCAACACGAGTTTATCATTGCTTTAAACAACCATACTTTTGGTGAGTTATTATATTTTCCATATTCTTATGCCGCTAATACTCCTACTCCTGATGAAGATATTTTTATTACAATAGGAGCAGAACTTACTTCTCAGAACGGATATAATCCACTAAGAGATGCCCCATTTGCTGGTGATAGTGATGATTTTATGTATGGAGGTACATCACAATCTCACAATAAAATATTTTCTTTTACTCCAGAAGTCGGAACCTCTTTCTGGCCTGCTTCTAACCAAATAGATGGGATCTGCAAAGAAATGATGTATCTAAATCTTACTGCTGCAAAAATGACTAACAATTATGCACAGTTAGAAAGTATAGGAAGTCTTTTTGTAGGAGAAACATCCTCTTTTAAAGCAGAGTATACTCTAAAAAGACTTGGTATTACAGGAAATGGAAACTTTACTGTAACCATTATACCAATATCCAATAATATTACTAGTGTCGGCAATGCTAAGACGTATAGCAATACACAAATCGGAGCAGATATTCTAGATAATATCCAGATCAACGTTCATAACACAATCGAAGTTGGCGATGAGATCTCTTATACTATACAAATAGATGGAGGAACGATTACTGAATCTATAAATGTCATTAAAAAATATGGATCGCTACAGAGTATTGTAAATAATGATGCTAATAGTTTAGCAGATTACACACAATCTGGATGGTCTACAACAACGGCTACATTTGTTTCGGCTAATGCGTCAATAACCGAATCATCAACTGGTAACTATGGTGCTAATGAAAACAAAACAATTGAACTTACTCAAAGTATTGATCTAACTACGGCAGCTTTTGCGAATGTTCAATTTAATGCCAAATGGGATATAGAAAATAATTGGGATTATACTCAATTTGAAGTTTCAATAGATAACGGATCTTCTTGGATTCCTCAATGTGGAAAATTCACTAATTCGGGAAGTACTAATCCAGGACAACCAACAGGAGAGCCTTTATATGATGGAACTCAAACAGATTGGATATTAGAAGAAATTGATCTTAGTGATTACCTAGGAGAAACGATTAAAATTCGTTTTCAATTTGTTTCGGATAGTGATATCGAAAGTGATGGATTCTTTTTTGATGATTTAATCATAAATAGCATCAATGAAAATGTATTAACTATTGAAGAAAATTTATTTTCAGAATTCAAAGTTTTTCCAAACCCAGCAAAAGATCTACTAAAGATAATGGCAACTTCTTCTTCCAATTTCGATCTACATTTAAGAAATGTCATTGGACAAAAGGTCGCTACAAAAAACAAAGTTTCTGGAAATCAAGAATTTGATATCTCAAAATTAGATATAGGATTGTACTTTTTAACGATTGAAATGGAAGAAAACGTTAAAACTTTTAAAATTCTAAAACAATAATTATTCAATTAAATCCCATAAAACTTAAGGAGTTATCAAAAGATAGCTCCTTTTTTTATATATTAGGGTTGTGTATTGTTAGATTTTTTATAATTTGCGAAACTATGCGCGCATAGTAATTTCTCAAAAATTCTCTCAAAAATAAAAAGTGTGAGAATTTTAAGAATATAAAATAAATTTTGTGCAACTTTATAATAACGGTTAACTATCAATTTTTCTAAAAAATACAGTTAACTGAAGGTCTTTTAAACAGAGTAAAAATATCTGAAACAACGTATGAATACAATTACTAGATTATTTGATTTTCCGCATTATCAATTAGAAAAATACAACTTAGACAAAGCTTTAATTACAAAATATAATGGCAAGTGGGTTGCAACTTCAACTAAGGAATATGTAGATAAAGCAAATCAGATCAGTCGTGGTCTATTACGATTAGGAGTTAAACCTAATGATAAGGTCGCAATTATTTCTTCCAATAATAGAACGGAATGGAATATTGTAGATATTGGAGTTTTACAGATCGCTGCACAAGATGTACCTATCTACCCTACTATTTCTCAAGAAGATTATGAATATGTTCTAAATCATTCAGAATCTGTTTATTGTTTTGTTTCAGATGATGAAGTTTTACAAAAAGTAAATAACATAAAAGGCAATGTTCCTTCATTAAAAGGAGTATATTCTTTTAATGATCTTGACGGATGTGATAGTTGGAATAAAGTATTAGAGCTTGGTAAAGATGATAGCAATCAAGAAGAAGTAGAAAAAATAATGGCTTCTGTTAAAGAAGATGATTTAGCTACATTAATTTACACTTCTGGAACCACTGGAAGACCAAAAGGTGTAATGCTAAGTCATAAAAACATTGTATCCAACGCTTTACATAGCTCTACAAGATTTGCAGATTTTGGAGGAGAGGTTAAAGCATTGAGTTTTTTGCCTGTTTGTCATATTTATGAAAGAATGTTGATGTATCTATACCAATATAGAGGTATTGGTATTTACTTTGCAGAATCTCTAGAAACTATAAGTGACAACTTAAAAGAGATACAGCCGGATATGATGACTGCTGTTCCTAGACTTTTAGAAAAAGTATATGATAAAATTATTGCTAAAGGAGCTGACCTAACTGGTGTCAAAAAGAAATTATTTTTCTGGGCGGTAGAGCTTGGTCTTAAATATGAACCTTATGAAGCAAATGGTTGGTGGTATGAAAAGAAACTAGGTATTGCCAAAAGATTAATCTTTAGTAAATGGCAAGAAGCACTAGGAGGAAATCTTAAAGTAATAGCTTCTGGTAGCGCCGCTTTACAATCTAGATTAGCTAGAGTATTCAATGCTGCTGGTATTAATGTAATGGAAGGTTATGGATTAACAGAAACATCACCGGTAGTCTCGGTTAATGACATTAGAGATAGAGGTTTTAAAATTGGTACTGTAGGAAAAATGCTTCCTGATACTGAAGTAAAAATTGCAGAAGACGGAGAAATTCTTGTAAAAGGCCCTCAAGTTATGATGGGATATTACAAAGATGAAGAAAAAAGTAAAGAAGTATTAAAAGATGGATATTTCCATACCGGAGATATAGGAGAAATAGACAGTGAAGGTTTCTTGAGAATTACGGATCGTAAAAAAGAAATGTTCAAAACTTCAGGCGGAAAATATGTAGCACCTCAAGTCATTGAAAATGCAATGAAACAATCTCGTTTTATTGAACAAATAATGGTAATTGGGGATGGAGAAAAAATGCCAGCTGCATTTATCCAACCGAATTTTGATTTTGTAAAAGATTGGGCAAACCGAAAAAGTATATCTATCGGTACTACTAATGAAGAAATTGTTAGTAATCAAATAGTAATTGATCGTTTCCAAGAAGAAGTAGATGAACATAATGAAAAATTCGGAAAATGGGAACGCATCAAACGATTCGAACTTACATCAGATGAATGGAGTATTGAAGCTGAACACCTTACTCCTACAATGAAATTAAAAAGAAGAGTGATCAAGGCAAAATACCAAGATCTATACAGTAAAATTTATGGCTAATTCAATTCACTGATTACAAATGTATAGTGTAAAACTTTAACTTTAAATCAGTAAACTCCTCATTTTATGAGGAGTTTTTTTATTAATTCAATAGAAAAATGTAAATTACTTACTCTTTTTTTGATTTTTTACACAATTTATTATGCGTGCATAGTAAATTTTTCTTACCTTTACTGCATAACAAATTTTCTGAATGAGAGAAAAAACGATTGATTATGCACTACGAGCTACATGGATGGCAGTTGCCAAGATGTATAACGAAGAAGCAGGTAAAAAAGGTAGTACAATGGCAACAGGTTTTGCTTTAATAAGCATCGATCCCGAAAACGGAACACCATCTACCTCATTAGGCCCTAAAATGGGTATGGAAGCCACCAGTTTATCTAGAACTTTAAAAACCATGGAAGAAAAAGGATTAATCTTTAGAAAGAAAAATCCTCAAGACGGGCGTGGTGTTCTAATTTATCTAACCCCTTTCGGAGTAGAAATGAGAAATTTTTCAAAAGATGTAGTTTTCACATTTGATCATGCAGTAAGAAAGCATGTTTCTAAAGAAAAGTTGGATACTTTCTTAGAAGTATTTCAATTGATCAATGATCTCATTGCGACGAAGAAAATATACACAAAAAAAGAATCTATAACATCTTAACAACCAGAAGTTAAAAAAAATGAAAAGAGTCATTAAAAAAGTTGCAGTAGTTGGTTCAGGAATTATGGGATCCGGTATTGCATGTCATTTCGCTAATATCGGCGTCGAAGTACTATTATTAGATATAGTACCAAGAGAATTAAACGACAAAGAAAAGGCCAAGGGTCTTACATTAGAAAGCAAAGTGGTTCGTAATAGGTTAGTAAATGATTCACTAACCGCCGCTCTTAAGTCTAAACCCTCTCCTATTTACAGTCAAAAATTTGCAAATCGTATCACTACGGGTAACCTAGAAGATGATGTTGCAAAAGTAGCAGACGTAGACTGGATCATAGAAGTAGTAGTAGAAAGACTGGATATCAAAAAACTAGTTTTTGAAAACCTAGAGAAACATAGAACTCCTGGAACACTAATAACTTCCAATACCTCAGGTATACCAATAAAATTTATGAATGAAGGAAGAAGTGAAGATTTCCAGAAACATTTCTGTGGAACACATTTCTTTAACCCGGCACGATACTTAAAATTATTTGAGATTATTCCTGGTCCAAATACTTCGACAGAAGTTCTAGAATTCCTTAACGGATATGGAGAACAATTCTTAGGAAAAACATCAGTAGTAGCTAAAGATACTCCAGCTTTTATTGGAAACAGAATAGGTATTTTTAGTATTATGAGCTTATTCCATATGGTAAAAGATATGGGATTAACTATAGAAGAAGTAGACAAATTATCAGGTCCAGTAATAGGACGCCCTAAATCTGCTACTTTTCGTACAGTTGATGTAGTAGGGTTAGATACTTTAGTACATGTGGCTAACGGTATTGCTGATAATTGTCCTGATGATGAACGTCACGAATTATTTAAACTTCCTGCTTTCATCAATACAATGATGGAGAACAAATGGTTAGGGAGTAAAACAAAACAAGGATTTTATAAAAAGAGTGTTTCGCCAGAAGGAAAAAAGGAAATCCTTTCTTTAGATCTTGACACTTTAGAATATAGAAGCAAAAAAAGAGCTTCATTTACTACTTTAGAAATGACCAAGACTATTGATAAAGTAGTGGATCGTTTTAAAGTACTTGTAGCCGGAAAAGATAAAGCAGGCGAGTTTTATCGTAAAAGTTTTGCTGCATTATTTGCATATGTATCAAATCGCATCCCTGAAATCACTGATGATCTTTATAAGATTGATGATGCCATGAAAGCAGGATTTGGATGGGAACACGGACCTTTCCAAATATGGGATGCTATCGGAGTAGAAAAAGGAATCGAAATAATGAAAGCAGAAGGGTACGAACCAGCTGCTTGGGTACATGATATGATCGCTTCAGGAAGTACTTCTTTTTACACTGTAAAGAATGGAGCTACTAATTATTACGACATTCCGAAAAAGGAACAAGTAAAAGTTCCTGGACAAGACGCATTTATCATTCTTGATAATATTCGTAAATCATCAGAAGTTTTCAAAAACAGCGGTGTTGTAGTAGAAGATCTTGGCGATGGAATCCTTAATGTAGAATTCCAAAGTAAGATGAATACTATAGGTGGTGATGTACTTGCAGGATTAAATACAGCTATTGATATGGCTGAAAAAAACTTCCAGGGATTAGTTGTAGGTAATCAAGCCGCTAACTTTTCTGTTGGAGCAAATATCGGAATGATTTTTATGATGGCTGTAGAGCAGGAATACGATGAGCTAAATATGGCTATTAAGTATTTCCAAGATTCTATGATGCGTATGCGTTATTCTTCGATCCCTACAATTGTTGCTCCTCACGGCATGGCATTAGGTGGTGGATGCGAAATTTCATTGCACGCTGATAAAGTAGTTGCTGCTGCAGAAACATATATGGGATTAGTAGAATTTGGTGTTGGTGTAATCCCTGGTGGTGGTGGATCAAAGGAAATGGCTTTAAGAGCTTCAGATCTTTTTAAGAAAGATGATGTAGAACTTAATGTATTACAGGAACATTTCTTAACTATTGGTATGGCTAAAGTATCCACTTCTGCTTACGAAGCATTTGATACAAACTTACTTCAAAAAGGAAAAGATATAGTTGTTGTTAATAAAGATCGTCAGATCGCTACAGCGAAAGCATATGCAAAATTAATGGCAGAACAAGGATATACACAACCTGTTAGAAGAAAAGATGTAAAAGTCCTTGGAAAACAAGCACTAGGTATGTTTTTAGTTGGAACAGATTCAATGGAAGCAAGTAAATATATCTCAGAGCATGATCATAAAATAGCAAATAAGTTAGGATATGTTATGGCTGGAGGAGATTTATCAGAACCTACCCTTGTAACAGAGCAATACCTATTAGATCTAGAGCGCGAAGCTTTCTTGTCTTTATGTACAGAACGCAAAACGTTAGAGCGTATTGAACATATGCTTAAGAAAGGTAAACCTTTAAGAAACTAGAAAAAAGAAAAAGAAATGAAAACCGCATATATAGTAAAAGCATATAGAACAGCCGTAGGAAAAGCGCCTCGCGGAGTGTTCAGATTTAAAAGAACTGATGAGTTAGCTGCTGAAACAATTCAGCATATGATGAAAGAACTACCACAATTAGACAAAAGCCGTATTGATGATGTTATTGTTGGTAATGCTATGCCAGAAGGATCTCAGGGTCTTAATATGGCACGTTTAATATCATTGATGGGACTAGAATCTATTGATGTACCAGGTGTTACTGTAAATAGATTCTGTTCTTCTGGAATTGAAACTATAGGTATGGCTACTGCAAAAATACAAGCTGGAATGGCAGATTGTATTATAGCTGGTGGTGCAGAAAGTATGAGTTCAGTTCCAATGACTGGATACAAAACAGAATTAAACTATGATTTAGCAAAGTCTGGTCATGAAGATTATTATTGGGGAATGGGAAATACTGCAGAAGCGGTTGCCAATCAATTTAATGTTTCTAGAGAAGATCAAGATGAGTTTGCTTACAATTCTCATATGAAAGCTTTAAAAGCGCAAGCAGAGGATCGTTTTCAGGATCAAATTGTTCCTATCAATGTTGAACAGATTTATGTTGATGAAAATGGTAAAAAAGCTAGCAAATCATACACCGTAAATAAAGATGAAGGACCACGTGCCGGAACTAGCAAACAAGTATTAGGTAAACTAAGACCTGTATTTGCAGCTGACGGAAGTGTGACTGCTGGTAATTCTTCTCAAATGAGTGATGGTGCAGCTTTTGTAATGGTAATGAGTGAGGATATGGTAAAAGAATTAAACCTTGAGCCAATCGCAAGACTTGTAAACTATGCAGCAGCTGGTGTAGAACCTAGAATTATGGGAATTGGTCCTGTAAAGGCTATTCCTAAAGCATTAAAACAAGCTGGTTTAAAACAAGATGATATCGATCTGATTGAACTTAATGAAGCTTTTGCTTCTCAATCACTAGCCGTGATGCGTGAACTAAACATCAATCAAGATATAGTGAACGTAAATGGCGGGGCTATTGCTTTAGGTCACCCACTTGGTTGTACTGGAGCTAAACTTTCTGTTCAGTTATTTGATGAGATGCGCAAACGTGATATGAAAGGTAAATACGGAATGGTAACCATGTGTGTTGGAACAGGACAAGGAGCCGCAGGTATTTTTGAATTTTTGAACTAAAAAAATAGAATAAAGAAATAACACTAATAAAATGAGTACAGAAACTTTAAATAAAGACATTCTTAGAGGAGGACAATTCCTTGTGAAAGAAACGAAAGCTGAAGATGTATTTACTCCAGAAGATTTTTCTGAAGAGCAAAAGATGATGCGTGATAGTACCAAAGAATTTGTAGATAGAGAACTTTGGGCAAACTGGGAGAAATTCGAATCAAAAGATTATGCTTTTACTGCAGAGTGCATGAAAAAGGCAGGAGAACTTGGTCTTCTTGGTGTTGCTGTACCAGAAGCATATGACGGTCTAGGAATGGGATTTGTTTCTACAATGTTAGTATGTGATTATATATCAGGTGCTACAGGATCATTTAGTACTGCTTTTGGAGCTCATACTGGTATTGGTACTATGCCAATATCATTATATGGTAATGAAGAACAAAAGAAAAAATATGTTTCTAAATTAGCTACTGGAGAGTGGATGGGAGCATATTGTTTAACTGAACCAGGAGCAGGATCTGATGCTAACTCTGGTAAAACTAAAGCTGTTTTATCTGATGATGGTAAGCATTATTTGATCTCTGGTCAAAAAATGTGGATCTCTAATGCAGGTTTTTGTAATGTAATGATTGTTTTTGCTCGTATTGAGGATGACAAAAATATCACTGGATTTATTGTAGAATATGATCCTAACAATTCTAACGGTATCTCATTAGGTGATGAAGAAAAGAAATTAGGTATCCACTCCTCTTCTACTCGTCAAGTTTTCTTTAGTGACACTAAGGTCCCTGTAGAGAATATGTTATCAGAAAGAGGTAATGGATTTAAAATTGCGATGAATGCTTTAAACGTTGGACGTATCAAATTAGCAGCAGCTTGTTTAGATGCGCAACGTAGAGTAATTGGAGAAGCTACTAAATATGCTAATGAGCGTATTCAGTTTAAAACTCCAATTATGAATTTTGGAGCAATCAAATCTAAGATCGCTGAAATGGCTACGAATACCTATGCAGATGAATCTGCAAGTTACCGTGCTGCAAAAAATATCGAAGATAGAATTGCTATCCGACAAGCGGAAGGAAATACACATCAAGAAGCTGAATTAAAAGGAGTTGAAGAATACGCTATCGAGTGTTCTATACTAAAAGTAGCTGTTTCTGAAGATGTTCAGAATACTACAGATGAAGGTATTCAAATATTTGGAGGAATGGGATTCTCTGCAGATACTCCTATGGAATCTGCTTGGAGAGATGCTCGTATTTCTCGTATCTATGAAGGTACTAATGAGATCAACCGTATGTTAGCTGTAGGTATGCTAGTAAAGAAAGCAATGAAAGGTCATGTAGATCTTTTAAATCCTGCTATGAAGGTTGCTGATGAATTAACAGGAATTCCTTCTTTTGATACTCCTGATTACTCTGCTTTATTTGCAGAAGAAAAAGAAATCATTGCAAAATTAAAGAAAGTATTCTTAATGGTGGCAGGAGCTGCTATGCAGAAATTTGGTCCGCAATTAGAAGAGCACCAACAATTATTAATGGCTGCCTCTGACATTCTAATTGAAATCTATATGGCGGAATCTACAATTCTACGTACAGAGAAAAATGCTAAGCGTTTTGGAGAAGATTCTCAAGAGATTCAAATTGCAATGTCTCAATTATACTTATATAACGCAGTAGATATCGTTATTAAAAAAGGAAAAGAAGGAATCGTTTCTTTTGCTGAAGGAGATGAGCAACGCATGATGTTAATGGGACTTAAACGTTTCACTAAATATGCGAACCAACCAAATGTGGTTGCATTAAGAACAAAAATTGCTGATAAAGTAGCTGCCGAAAACGGATACTGCTTTTCATAACAATAATAATATATCCGTTCCTAAGGATTAAAACTAGGAAGTTGTTTAATTTTGATTTAAGAAACCGTCTTTCTGTTGGGGAAAGACGGTTTTTTTATTTATCAAATTTTATCTACCCTCTACATCCACGTAATACTCCAAAAAGGAAATCATCAGCAGCTTGCGCATATTCATCTCCACAATTACGATCAAAAGGATTCGTACTTCCACCTAATACACGTCCGCATTGATCATGATCTAAACAATCTTTAGTCCAAGCACTAGCGATAGAAAAAACACCCGGACAACCAGAACCGCAACGGCCTAAACAACGATCACCATTTACCAATTCACGATCTCTATATATTTGGCCTTCATTATCATCGTACACAGCAGTAACATATGTATTTTTTCTAATACAAGTTATTCCATCATCATTACCTTTCACTAGATTGGTTTGGTTCCCTTTAAAAACAATTTTTTCGTAACTATAATTACTTGGAGATTTAGCCCAATATTCTAGTAATTTCAATAAGGTGAATTCTGCCATCGTAAAATCATCCACAGAACCATCCTTAAATAGATATGCAGAGATCTCTTCTCCTATCATTAATAATGTTTCTTTCTCTTTACTAGATAACACAACATTCTTACCATCGATTTCAATAAATTCTGTATCATAATCTATTGAAGCGACTAGCCTTACATCATTTATCGCTACTTTAACAGTATAATAATTCGATTTTTCTACAACTTTATATGCTATCTGGAAACCGTTAAGTTCTTTTTTTCCTTCTAATTGATCTTCTTGATGAATTTCTAATCCAATTGTTTCATCATTATTGGAGTCCTCTTGATTATCACAAGAGTTTAATAAAAATAAAAACAAAAAGATGTTTACTAAAAATTTAAATTGAATTTTCATGATTTGATATATTTAAGTTAGTTATACTAAAATACTTTACTAATCTAAATTTCTTACTACCAAATGATTATCAAAACATTAATCTAATTTAATATTATGGAAATATCACATTATAGTTCATTAAGAAATTTTTAAAAAACAATAAATAAGTACGCTAATAATTCATTAAAAGAGCCTCAAATTTTTACAAATACAATAAACAACTGTTAATTATATGTTGTTTTTCAATATATTATGTGAAATAACAAGAATTTATCAACACGAAAACGTTGTAGTAGCTTTTCGGAAGATAAGAATTGAATATTTCGTAATAACTTAGTAGAAATTTAACACAAGAAACACTTTTACAAACTAAAACTTATGAATTATGAAATCAATTTCCCCTCCTCCGAAAATTTCGAAATTATTTGAGCTACTCTAATTAAATAAAATAGTTCTATTAACTAATCAGTCAGAATAAATAGAACCTGTTTTTTTTGAATAAAAATTTTGAAAAAATCACTTATCTATAGTCGTCATAATTACTGTTTTTATAATTAAGAGCACCAAATTCTTGATTATCTTTTCATTAAAACAAACAAAGTAAGTTTCGCTGGTTGTCAGACAAACTTCTATTTTCTTGTATATATACGTCTTTCCATAAGTTATTTATTTCATATTCTTATTTACCTAAGAACGAAAATTTGCGAAAAAAACTTACTCACTTATTACAAACTACTGTTTTCAACAGAACAAAAAATCTTAAAATGAAAAGAAAAAACCTCTTAAAAATCCTGGTAAGCTTTTTATGTTGCTTACCATTTTTACAGTTACAGGCACAAGATGAAGATGTAATGTTTCAGGCTTTTGACTGGAATGTACAAAACCAACCTGCAGGTCAAACTTGGTACGATGTTGTTTCTAGTGTTAGAAATACCATCAGTGATGCAGGAATTGACCTAATCTGGATGCCTCCTCCAAGTAATTCTGCCGCCCCACAAGGATATCTGCCTAGAGAGATTAATAACTTCGATAGCGCCTATGGTACTACTAATCAACTGAAGTCATTGATCGATCAATATCATAATTTAGACATTAAAGTAATAAGCGATATTGTAGTGAATCATCGAGTAGGTACTAACGACGCAGTTACATTTACAAATCCGGCTTGGCCAACATTTTATATTACAGCCGATGATGAAGGTAGAAATTTTGTAAATGGTCCTGTAGAGTTTAGTATTAATAATGATTTTGTACCTGGATTTGAGTTAAAAGCAGATGGTTCTAGTGGAGGATTTGCAGCTGCCAGAGACTTAGATCACAGAAATCCAGCAGTAAGAGCAGAGATTATAAAATGGATGAAAAAGTTACAAGATGACCTTGGTTTTGATGGATGGAGGTATGATTTTGTTCATGGATACGATCCCATATACAATAAAGAATATAATGATGCTACAAACCCTTACTTTGCGGTAGGAGAATTACTAGAAAGTAGCAGAGTACAAACGAATAATTTTGTAAACAGAACACAAGGTTCATCTTCTGCTTTTGATTTTAACACAAAAGTAAGTTTACAAAATGCAATTAGAGACAATAATTTATCCTATTTAAGAGATGGTCAAGGTAGACCTTCTGGTATGATGGGTATCAATCCAACTAAATCAGTTACTTTTCTAGACAATCATGATACTGGTTTTGCACAGCAATGTTGTGGATCAAATTTTGTTTTTCCAGGTGGAGAGACTAATCTTAGAAAAGGATATGCATATATTTTAACACATCCTGGAAATCCAATGGTATTCTGGACTCATTTCTTTGATACTGGAGCAGGTGTGCAAAATGCTATTAAAGATCTTATAGCAGCTAGAAAAAGTGTAAGAATTCATTCTGGATCTACAATTAGTATTGATGAAGCAAGAGGAGATTTATACGCAGCTTACATCGACGGAAGATCTGGAACACTAGCTATGAAACTAGGATCTGGTAATTGGTCTCCTAATGGAAGTGGATGGACACTACAAACTTCTGGTACTGATTATGCGGTATGGACACAAGGCGCAAATACTGGCGGAGGAGAAACGGTACCTCCATATACTGTTAATTTCTTTAAACCATCAGGTTGGGGGTCTAATATCAATGCATATGTATTTGATGCTGGAGCAAATGCTACACTTCCTGGGACTAGTGATTGGCCTGGAAATAATATGACGAACATTTCAGGAACAGATTGGTATTCTTTTACCATTACTCCTCCTGCAGGTGTTTCTGCAGCTAATCTTAGAGTTATCTTCAATGATGGAAATAACCAAACTGATGATCTATCGAGGAGTACCAATGGGTGGTACCGAGGAAATAATTGGTCTAACAATTGTCCTAGCGATTGTAGTAGTAGTGGATCAGGAACATCCAATGATGTAACATTAAACTTCCAAAAACCTGGCGGTGGATGGGGTAATAATACCAACATGTACTTATATAATAAATCCACAAACCAAACACTGTCTGGAACCGCAGGTTGGCCTGGAACAATTATGAACAACTTAAGTGGTACATCTTGGTGTAGAAAAACTTTTACATTACCTAATGGAGTAGCTACAAATGATGTTGGAGTAGTTTTCAATAATGGAAATGGTCAACAAACAGTTGATCTCACAAGAGGTACTGATGGATGGTTTATAGTAACCGGAAGCAGTAATGGAAAGAGAACCGGAACTTGGTCTAATAACTGCACTAATAATTGTCCTACTAACAGAGCAATGGAATTAGCTGATACAGCTGATAAAGAAAATACTTCTATAATAGAAAAAAGTATAGTTACTCTTTGGCCAAATCCAATTAAAGATAGAGGTACATTAAGCGTAAATACATCAGAAAATGGTATTTTAAAAGTTAGTATCTCTAATATTTTAGGTCAAACTAAAACTATATACAGTCAAAACACACAAGTAGGAAATCAAACTATAGAAATTAATTCAAGTGATATGCGAGAATCCGGCATCTATTTTGGTACGGTAACATTAAATGGTAAAAAACTTAAAAGAATTAAAATTGTAAAACAATAATTTTTTTGTCCTAATTACTTACCAATAATTATCACAAGTTGATATGTTAGTCAAGAAGCGGTCGTTTTAATAAAACGACCGCTTTTTTTCAACCTTATTTAATTCTGACATCTTTTCTGTCAACTTTACAAAATCTTAACTTTTATATATCGCCAATAAAAAGCGTATTGTTTTTAATATCTTTCCACTCTTTAAAAATTCAATTATTAATTATAATATTCATATTGTGAAAAAAATAGCTTTCATTTTATCTCTAATCATATTGATATCTTGCAAAAATCAAGAACCAAAAAATTCCGATAAAACAATTGCAGATTCAACGGAAAAAACTGCGCTTCCAAAAAAAGAAAAAAAAGATCATCAAATTCGAGATATTAAAAAAGCAGAAATAGCTCCCAACATTGATGGAGATATGAATGATCCTATTTGGAATCAGACGAAATGGTATCCTATGGATCAAAATTGGATTGGAGAGTTTCCTGATTTCAAAGATTTCTTAGGTAGATATAAAATGGCTTGGACTCCAGAAGCTTTGTACATTTTAGTAGAAATTAAAGATGATATCTTATATGATCAATATAAAGATCCACTTAAATTATGGTGGGATGATGATTGTGTTGAGATATTTATAGATGCTGACAATTCTGGAGGAGAACATCAATACAACAACAACGCGTTTGCATATCATGTAGCATTGGATGGTAATGTTGTGGATCTAGATTCACAGAAAAAACCATTACTTTATAATAATCATGTAAAAATGAAACGTACAACAAAAGATGATGTTTCTATATGGGAATTCGAACTAATAGTATATGATGATACTTACCAAGAAGGTAAAGCCAATGATCCTGTTGTTTTATCTAAAGATCAGAAATTAGGTTTCGCTATCGCCTATAATGATAATGATACGAGTAAAGAAAGAGAAAATTTCATGGGTTCTGTATTTGTTCCTGGCGAAGATAAAAATCAAGGCTGGATTAATGCTGATATCTTCGGCACTATAGTTCTTGTCGAATAAAATAAATCTCTAAAAATATAGAAAAGGAATTTTCCGTTATAATACTCTTATAACATTGTTTCCATCAATTGTTCGTCTTTAGTTACATCTTCAGAAAAATTAACTGCGGTTTCTATAAGTGCTAAATGAGAATATGCTTGCGGAAAATTCCCTAACAATCTTTTAGATTTAAAATCTATATCTTCGCTAAAAAGTCCTAAATGATTACTATAAGATAATAATTGATCAAACATTTCTTTTGCTTTTTCCTTCTCTCCTATTTTATTTAAGCTATTGATAAACCAAAAACTACAAATAGTAAATGATGAGGACGGCAATCCAAAATCATCTTTGTTCTTATAACGATATAACAACCCATCATTACATAATTCTTTTTCTGTAGCTTTTACAGTACTTATAAATCTTGGATCCATTGCCTCTATGAAACCATAAGATTCCATTAATAACGTAGAAGCATCTAAATCAGAGGATCCATAAGATTGGGTATAAGCCTGCACCTCTTCATTCCAGGCGTTCTTATAAATATCATTATAAATCCGATCTCTAAGCTCAATCCATCTCGTATTATTTTCTGTTTTACCAATAAGTTCTCCTATCTTAATTGCTCTATCTACAGCTACCCAACATAACAATTTCGAAAATGTAAAATGTCTTTCTTCTGTTCTAAACTCCCAAATACCTTTGTCCGGTTTTTCCCAGTTTACATTTACAATATGAACGATACTTTTACTAATTGTCCATAAACTCTCGCTATCATCTACAGCACAATCAAATTTTACGAATTGTTGGTAAATTACATTCATCAAAATCCCATAAATATCATTCTGTTTTTGATGAAAAGCAGCATTCCCAATCCGTACGGGACTAGAATCTTTATAACCGCTTAAATGATCCAATGTTTTCTCTGTAAGATCCTTTTCGCCATTAATCCCATACATAATCTGGATCTTTTCATCTTTATCCGGTATAATATCTATAATAAACTGAAGAAAACGTTGCGCTACCCTTTTATGCCCTAAATCAGAAATCACTTTTATTACCATAGAGGCGTCTCTAATCCAACAAAAACGATAATCCCAGTTACGAACTTCTCCTATTGTTTCGGGTAAAGATGTAGTCGCAGCAGCCAAAACAGCTCCAGATTTTTCATAACTAAGTAATTTAAGTACCAATGCACTTCTTAAAATCTGATCATTATAAACTGCATACGAAGTAGTTTTCTCACTCCAATTCATCCAGTACACACGCGTTCTCTGTAGCTTAAGATAACATAGTTCTAAGGATTGCTTTAGAATTTTTTCGTGATAACTGATTAAAAAATAAGCATTACCAGATAAAACTATCTCTTCTGAATTTAAAATAGCTTCTAAATCTAAATCAGAATAAAGGTATAACGTATCATATTTATCTTTATCTGTTATACTTTTTATGTATTCATCAGTTTTTCTAGAATAAGTCTCCTCTTTAGCATATTCCAATCTAGGATTATATCTAACTCTAAAAGATGGCTTTCCTGAAATCAATTTAATATATCGTATGATATCAGCTGGTGTATGATAAGTACCATCTTCATTCTGATATCTAGGCATAAAATCTATACTTTCGAAAGCATCTGTCCCATTATTAAATTCGGTAACTAGAATATTTGTTTTGGCGATATACTTTTGAGAAATAGTATATTTATCTGAAACTAAAATTTCAAAAGAGCCTCCTTTTTTTTCATCTAAAATTTTTGCAAAAACAGACGAAGAATCAAAATTTGGCAAACAACACCAATCGATTGCTCCTTGTTTAGAAATCAACGCTGCACTTTTACAATTCCCTATAATTCCGTAGTCCAAATTGTCCATATAACCTCAAGTTCTTTTAAATAAACGTACCTTTATTCACTGAACCGAAATTTAATCAATCAAATTTAGTCAACCAACTTTCACCACCCTTTATGAGCAAAACTATCATAATCTCAAATCGACTACCCCTACAATTAGAAATTGATAATAATTCTATTAAAACTACACCAAGTGTTGGAGGATTAGCAACAGGAATGAAGTCCGTACACTCCGGAAGTGATAGTATTTGGATAGGATGGAGTGGGCTAACCGAAGAACAATTAGACACTAAAAAGAGAAATTTAGTTAATAATGCACTAAAAAAACATCAATGTGTTGGTGTACCACTTACAGAATTAGAAATAGAAGGATTTTATTATGGTTTTAGTAATAATACCCTTTGGCCGTTATTCCATTATTTCATGGAATATACTGAGTTTAACAAAGACAGTTGGGAAGTATATCAACAAGTAAATCAAAAATTTGCAGATGTAATTATAGAGAACCTTGGAGAAAATGATACCATTTGGGTGCATGATTATCAACTATTATTATTACCAGAAATGATCCGAAAAAAGAAACCAAATGTAACTATCGGTTTCTTTTTACATATTCCATTCCCTTCTTATGAAGTTTTTAGAACAATTCCTTGTAGAGAAGAATTGTTAAAAGGATTATTAGGTGCGGATCTTATTGGTTTCCATACCTATGATTATGAACGTCACTTCCTAAGCTCAGCCCAAAGAATTTTGGGATTAGAAATCAATTTTAATAATGTTCATATTGACAATAGAATAGTAAAAGTAGATTCTTTTCCTATGGGAATTGATTATGATAAATTTCATAACGCTGCGACTATTCATAATGAAAAAGAAAAAAAGGATCAAACTGAAATACAACAGAAAATAGACGAACATTTAGTTAGTGGAGATCGTGCCAAACTTATTTTATCCATTGATCGATTAGATTATACTAAAGGGATTGCTAATAGATTAAGAGCTTTTGAATATTTTTTAGATAAATATCCTCAATTTAAAGGTAAAGCTAGACTTGTTATGCTTGCCGTTCCATCCAGATCTAATGTTCCACAATATCAATTACTAAAAAACGAAATTGACCAATTGGTAGGTAGAATTAATGGAAAATTTTCTGAAGTAAGCTGGACTCCTATTTGGTATTTTTATCGTTCTATGCCTTTTGAAAACCTGATTGATTTATACACTTCTAGCGAAGTTGCTTTACTTACTCCTATTAGAGATGGGATGAATCTTGTAGCAAAAGAATATATTGCTTCTAGAGTAGATCAAAAAGGTGTGCTTATTTTAAGTGAAATGACCGGAGCTTCAAAAGAAATGAGTGAAGCACTTATTATCAATCCTAATAATTTTGAAGAAATAGCAGATACATTAAAATTTGCTTTAGAAATGCCAGAAGAAGAACAAATAAAAAGAAATAAAGCACTACAAAAACGATTAAAAAGATATAATGTAGAGAAATGGGCAAATGATTTTATGGAATCTTTAAATACAACTAAAACTACTGCCAAGAAATATTCTTTAAAAAAACTGACGCCTTCTATTAAAAAGGATTTATTTAATGATTATAATACTTCAAAAAATAGAATTTTATACATTGATTATGATGGTACTTTGGCACCCTTTGAAAAAATTCCAGAAAATGCAAAGCCAACTCAAAAAATATTTGATATTTTAGATACGTTACAAAGCGATGATCGTACCAAAGTAATTTTAATAACTGGAAGAGATAAATTCACATTTAATAAGTGGTTTGGTCATAAGGATTATACCTTAATCACTGAACACGGTGCTTGGTTAAAAGAGTACAATAAAGATTGGGAACTTTTGGAACGAGTTAGTAATGATTGGTTCGAGTCGATCGCCCCAGTTTTAGAGTCGTTTACTGATAGAACACCAGGTTCTCTTATAGAAGAAAAAAATTATTCATTAGCTTGGCATTTTAGAAATGTAGATCCTGATTTGGGAAAATTAAGATCCATGGAACTAAAAACAACCATACAACATCTAATAGCTAATCACAACCTAGAAATTCTAGAAGGTGATAAAGTATTAGAGATAAAAGTTAGTGGAATTAATAAAGGTAAATCAGCGTGTAAAATGCTAACTGAAAAAGAATATGATTTTATCTTTGCCATTGGAGATGATTGGACAGATGAATACATGTTTAAAGAATTACCTTCTTCCTCATATACAGTTAAAGTTGGACTTAAAAAGACTATTGCTAAATATTATGTAGAAGATACAAATCAAGTTCACGAATTATTAAAAGAATTTAATAACCAATTATAAGAACATATATCTGAAACCAAAAATTTATATACTTCCGGTAATAATTATTGCGCAATTTTTCTGTACTTCATTGTGGTTCGCAGGTAATGCAGTAATTGATGATTTCGCTGCTCAATTTAGTGTAGGATTTAATATTCTTGGATATCTTTTATCCACTGTACAATTCGGTTTCATCGTCGGCACGCTAACCTTTGCATTACTTACGATAGTAGATAGATTTCCTCCTTCTAAGGTGTTTATGATTTCGGCAATTCTAGGAGCACTTTGTAATATTGCCTTGCTAATACCTAATATTACCGTATTAAATGTATTAACAGCTAGATTTGGTACTGGTTTCTTTCTTGCAGGAATATATCCTGTAGGTATGAAAATAGCATCTGACTACTATAAGGATGGATTAGGAAAAGCCCTTGGGTATTTAGTTGGTGCTCTGGTTTTAGGAACTGCGTTACCACATTTGCTAAAAGAACTTTCTTGGAATAGCGATTATAAAATTGTAATACAATCTACAAGTCTTTTAGCTGCTATAGGAGGAATTTTAATCTTTATGTTTGTTCCTAATGGTCCATATAGAAAACCTGTTTCTAAACTTCAATTGGGTGTCATCACAGAGCTTTTTGGAATTGTTAGTTTTAGAAAAGCAGCTTTAGGTTATTTTGGCCATATGTGGGAATTATATGCTTTCTGGGGATTTGTTCCTATATTATTAAAAACATATGTAGAACAACATAGAATAGGAATTCCGATTTCATTTTGGTCATTTATTATTATCGCAGTAGGTTTTTTCTCTTGCATCATTGGTGGATATATTTCTTTAAAAACAGGTAGTAGAAAAGTAGCTAGGTATTCACTTATTGTTTCGGGATTATTCTGCATTACCTCTCCTCTATTATTTCAGTTAAATACAGAAATCTTTTTAGGATTATTATGTGTTTGGGGAATGGTTGTTATATCGGATTCTCCTCAATATTCAACTTTAGTTGCAGCTGCTGCCCCACCAGAATTACGAGGAACAGGGCTTACTATAGTTAATTGTATAGGTTTTGCTATTACAATCATAAGTATTCAATTACTTTCATATGCAGTTACCAAAATTGATCCTATATATATATTCGTATTTTTAGCAATTGGACCAGCCATTGGATTATATAGTTCTAGAAAACAACTACTATAAACTCTTAACAAATACTTAAGAGAATACTTGATAATTCAGTGTATTTTAGAAAACAAAACCAATGCGAAAACATCTCTCATTCATACTACTATTTCTTGTTTTTATAGTATCAGCCCAACCAAGCACTGAAGTCTATTTGTTTGATATTCTTGTAAATGGAGAAACATTAGAGCTAAAAAACAAACGAAACATTTCTAATAACGAAGGATACGACAACCAGCCATCCTTTTACAATGATAATATTGTACTTTTTGCTTCTACTAGAAACAAACAAACGGACATTGCCAAATATAATATTAGAGATAATAAGGTAGATTGGATATCTCAAACAGCAATAGGCAGCGAATATTCCCCTACTAAAATTCCAAATCAAAAGGCAGTATCCGCTATCAGATTAGATACAACAGGAACACAGTTATTGTATCAATATGACTTTAAAAGTGGAAAACCAACCATTCTTATAAAAGATCTAATTATTGGCTATCACGTTTGGTTTGATCAAAACACATTAGTTTCTTCTGTTTTAGAAGATGGAGGCTTATCACTAGTAGTCTCTAATCTTAAGACAAAGGTAAATAAGACTTTTCAGAAAAAAATAGGACGATCATTACATAAAATCCCCAATACACCACTCATTAGTTATATAAGTAAAGAAAATGAAGAATGGGAAATAAGGTCGTTAAATCCAATTACCGGTGAAACTAATAAAATAATCAGCACCATACCAGAAGCTGAGGATATGTGTTGGTTGATTAATGGAACCATTTTAATGCCAAAAGGGAATACTATTTTTAAGTTCAACCCTAAAACGGATACTCGTTGGAGTATCTTTCATACATTTCTTGATAACGAAATTGCTAATATTAGCAGAATTAAATCCAACGAAATAGGAACAATGCTCGCTTTAGTATCAGATGTTTCTCCGGAACAAATTGTACAAAAACAACTAGATGCTTATAACAAACGAGATGTTAATGGCTTTGTAGATACGTATTCGGATAATATAAAAGTATATAATTATCCAAATAAATTGATTTACGAAGGAAAAGATCGACTAAAAAAAGGATATGCCTCTTTTTTCGAACAAACTCCAGACTTACATTGCGAAGTAAAAAAACGGATTGTTTATGGTAATAAAGTAATTGATGAAGAATTTCTGATCATGAATGGTCAAAAGAGAAAAGCTGTCGCGATTTACGAAGTAGAGAATGGAAAAATTGCTAAGGTTACTTTTATACAATGATCTTTTTTACAGATTTCAAGTTTTTTTAAACATAAAAAACCTGAGAAAATAATAATCATTTTAAAGCAAATTGAAATTATAGATGTTTTCTTAATTTGATGAGTTCTTGTATTAAAATAAAAATTCAATTACTAAAAATTAATACATTTAATACCATAAAAGATCATCGCTTAATCAAAAATTAGTAATTCAAAACCTGTAACTAAAAATTCTATCCGCAGTCCTTAGTTATAAAGTAAACTTGAATCTAATATGAAAAAACTAATCTTATTATTAACTGTAAGTATAGCACTTACAAGTTGTACAAATAACAAAAATATCTCTGAGGAAGATAAAAAACAGATCATATCAGAACTTAATGCTATCGAAATACTTGATCAAAAATACGCTAGTATACCTCCTAAAGGATTAAGAGAAAAATATGGTAATGAAAAAGCTTGGGAGATTTTTGAAAATCAAAGAGATAGTGTTGGAAAAATAAATCAACAAAAAATTAAAGAATTATTTAATAAATATGGTTATCTCGGAGAACGCAAAGTTGGGCAAGAGGCTTCAACAAGTTTTTGGCTTCCAATTCAACATGCAGATAACGACATCCCTTTTCAGCAAGAAATGCTAACAGCGATGGAGAAAGAAATTAAAAACGGAAGTAATGACAAATATCATTTCGCAATGTTAGAGGATAGAATTCATGTAAACCTAAATAAACCTCAACGTTTTGGTACTCAATTGACATACAATAAAAATGGACAAGCAATACCTAAAAATGGCTTAGTAGATTCCACAAATATTGATAACCTTAGAAAAGAATACTCTCTTCCTGCTTTAAAAAAATATTATAATGAAATGACAAAGGCACATTTTCAAATGAACAAACAAATGTATCTTAACAAAGGAATTACAAAACCACAGTTATATCAATAAAACCTAATGAGATATAAAAATAGTAAGTAGTTTAAGCGTTGTTATCAAACCCTACATCAACATTACCTATATCCCTATTTACATTTTAAAGAGTATCTTACAAAGTATTGAACAGGAATTAATACTATTATGCAGGTAATTTTAGGTGCAAATGGAATAATTGGAGAGGAACTAGCTAAAGAATTACGATCCCATTATACCAAAGAAATTAAACTAGTCGGACGAAACCCAACAAAAGTACATACAGATGACTTTTTGTTCAAAGGTGATCTGTTGCAAGCAACAGATGTTCATAAGGCTTTAGAAAATGCTAAGATTGCGTATTTAACCGTAGGACTACCTTACCAATCTAAAATTTGGTTAAGAGATTGGCCTATAATCATCAAAAATGTAATATCAGGCTGTAAAAAAAACAACTGTAAACTTGTCTACTTCGACAATACATATGCATATCCGCAAGACAGTAAAATTCAAAAAGAAGATACACCTCTACAACCAAAAGGTAAAAAAGGAGAAGCAAAAAGAATAGCTACAGAGCTTCTGTTGAATGCAATAAAGAACAAAGAAATTAATGCTGTAATATGCCGAGCACCTGAATTTTATGGGCCAGGTAAAACAAAAGGAATAACGAATACACTTATTTTTGATGCGCTAAAAACCAATAAAAAACCAAAAGTATTTCTAAAAGATAATGTCTTAAGGACTTTTATTTATACTCCGGATGCTAGTAAAGCAATGGCTTTAATTGGAAATACTTCAGATACATATGGTCAAACCTGGCACCTTCCGTGCGATGACAATCGATTAACATACAAAGAAATCATAGAACAAATCTCGTTACAATTAGATAGAAAAATAACATACAATATATTAGGAGTATTTATTCTAAAAATAGCATCGTTTTTTAATCAAAATATCAGAGAAACTAAGGAATTATTACCTAGGTATAATATTGATAATATTTTCGATTCTTCTAAATTCAAAAATAGATTTCCTGATTTTAAAATAACTTCTTATCAACAAGGTATTAGCAACATAATTAAAGATTATAAAATTAGGTAAAAGAACAAAAAAGTAACCTCACCTAAAACTTAAAATATATTCTTTTACTCTATTAATGTTTTATTATTTTACCTAATAATAAATCTAAAGTGTAACATTTATTAGATAACCAAATCTTTAAAAATAAACACTTAAAATCAAACCTCATGCGAATAACTACAGTTATAATTTTCGTCTTTTTTCAATTATATCTTATAAACGCGCAAACATCTTTAAAAGAAATCAACTTAGATTTTGGAAAATATAAGGTAGGCTTTAAACACTATACATCTATTGATAGTACAAGAACTTATCAAATCGGAAATGAATTCAATAATCAATATATCTATAGACCGATACCAATCAGTGTATGGTACCCTGCAAGTATTAATAATAAAAACTCAAAACAATTATCCATTTTAAATTATTTAGAAATTCTAAAAGAAGAAGAAGAATGGAAAGATTTACCAAACTCGTTTTTATTAGATTGGTTTTCTTATTTATGGAACACACCCCAAAACCAAGCTCATCTTTCCGAAAAAGTAAATGCTTTTACCAATATACTAGCCATAAAAAATAAATTTCCTGTTATTGTTTATGCTCCTAGTTATGAAGCCTCATCTATCGAAAACTTTACATTATTCGAATATTTAGCAAGTAATGGGTTTGTGGTAATATCAAGTCCATCTAGAGGAACAGATACTAGATTATTAGAAGGAGGGAGTACAAAAGACGTGGAAACACAATCTAGAGATGTCGAATTCCTTTTAAAAGAAATTCATAAATATGAAAATATTGACCCCAATAAAATAGCTCTTATGAGCTTTAGTTTTGGTGGTTTATCTAATGTGATAACAGCGATGAAAAATAAAAATATTAAAGCCATAGTAAGTCTAGATGGAACTGAAAGGTATCGGTATGCTGTTCTAGAAAAATCACCATACTTTAATTTAGATAAATTTGATATCCCATATATACATTTCGCCCAAAAAGATATTCCTAAAAAAGTACTTATTAGTGATAAAATTCCTGATGAATTAAATTATGAATTTCAATTATATGATTCTCTAAAACATAGTTTCATCTATAGTTATAAATTCCATGATCTTTCTCATTCTTATTTTAGTTCTTTTGGGGTATTATTTGCTAATAGAGATAAAAGGCAAGATAAAAGTGATAAAAAAATTATGTCTTCCTATAAACTATTATCCGAACAAACATTGCAGTTTTTAACTGCTACTTTAAAAAACAATCAAGATGTGAAAATAATGATTGAAGAAAATCTTGCCAAACACAATATCTCAGATAGCTTGATTTCCAGAAGAAATAAAAAACCTATCCAAAAAGCATTTGATTATACGGATTTTAATGATATCGCATATTATCAAGATTATCAAAACCTAATTTCACTTTATAAAAAAACAATAATAAAACATCCAAAACTTAAGTTAGAGGAAAGCATGCTAAATACACTAGGGCTTAGATTATCTTTTAATCCTTTAAAAATAGAGCAAGGTATAAATGTGTTTTTATTAGCGCTATACTTATATCCTACATCCGCCAATTTATATGATAGCTTAGCAGAAGTATATCTTTATAAAAAAGATTACAAAAATGCTATTACAAACTTCAAAAAATCATTAGAATTAAACCCTGAAAATCAGAATGCAATCAATAGACTGAAACATTTAGAAAATAAGAAATCCATAGAAGACTAAATTATTCTTAAGTAAAAGTAGTAGGCAAATAATTAATACAAAAAGTAATTTTTAAAAAAATGAACTACCATAATAAGTCATTTCGTCCAATACAAAATTCGGAAAATGGGGAAACAACAGAAGAAACAATTTTTGAATATATACAGGAAGGTACAATCTTAACTTCGGAATATAGTGGTGGTCAAATCAAAAAAGGACACCTAATCGGATTAGTGGATGAAAACGGAAATATCGAAATGCGTTACCATCAAATAAATAACAAAGGAGAACTAATGACCGGAATCTGTTTTTCGAAACCAGAAATATTAAATAATGGAAAAATACGCCTTCATGAAACTTGGGAATGGACATCTGGAGATAAATCCAAAGGAACATCCACTTTAGAAGAAATATAAAAAAAACAGGGTAACATTTTTAGCTATAAAGCTACATACGATAAACCATGTTACATCTCATGAAAAACACAATCATACTACTTATCATCGTTCTAACTTCTAACTTAGCTCAGGCACAGTTTATAAAACAAAAATCTATCAATGCTCAAATTGGTTATGGACTAAGTGCTCCTTATAACAGTGTTGATCAAGTTGTTAATAATGGTTTTTTTATACAAGGAGAATTTGTACTAAAAATTACTTCTTGGGTTGAGTTCAAACCTTATGCAGGTTTTATAACTACTAGTTCTAATAGAAAAGATATAAATGATAATCCTACAGATGAAAAAGCCGAGACAAAAGCTTTTTTACTAGGTGGAAAAGCAAGATTGAGAGCACCAATTCCTTGGGTTGCTCCTTATGCAGAAATTGGAATTGGAACTTCTATTGGAAAATTTGAAACAGTAACTACCTTTGATAACATTGATAAAAGCGGTATTATTTATCACATCCCATTTTCTTTTGGATTAGAATTAGGAAAAAATCATACTATTGATTTAGGATTTGCTTATTATTTTCAGCCAACTGTCCAGCAATATGTTGGAGCATTATCCCTTGGATTTACATTCCCGTTAAACTAAAAACAAAGAGTTATATTATCAATAATTTATTCCTCCTTGTTATTTGTAATTAAAATAATAAGCGTAATTTTCATAAAAAGATATACTATGAATAATAAAGCTACTCTAGTTTTTCTAGCTTTAATAATTACATTTTCCTTTACTCATTGTTCCAAAAAGAAAAACACTAGTAAGAATGATAAAAGTTCAGTAATTGACACTACAAGAATCGAAAAATTCAAAGACTATTATCCTTCGGGAAATCTTAAATCTGAGGGACAATTCAGTAACAAACAAAAAACGGGAGAATGGATTTCATATTATGAGGATGGAACTCAAGAATCCATAAGAAATTACAAAAACAATGTGTTAGATGGATATCAAAAGATTGATTATTCGCAAGTTTTGTGTATGGAAGGATATTATAAAGACGGAATAAAGATCGGTACTTGGAAAAGCTATTTTAAAAGTAATAAGAACCTTAAATATCTTAAACATTTTGATGATAATGGAAAAGCAACCGGAGAATGGAAAAGTTATTATGATAGTGGTGAACTCATAAACGTTGAAAATTATTCAAATGGAACACCCAACGGAAAACAAATTGAATATTTTAAAAATGGTAATATAAGTAAGATTGGAGAAAAACAAAATGGCAAAGAAAATGGAGTTTGGAAATATTACTATGACAATGGAATCTTAAGGTGTGAAAGAGAGTTTAAAAACGGAGTCGACAACGGAAAGTATGTTCAATATTTTAAGAATAGTAAGATTTATAAAATAGGTACTAAACAAAATTTTAAAAAAATTGGAACCTGGAAAACTTTCGACAAACAAGGAAAATTAGTAGAAACCATTTCTTATGAGAATTAAAATTACAGATACCGAATTCAATTAATGTGTGAATTAAATTTAAATATTTTTAATCTTCTTATAATAGCATCTGTATTTATAGGAACTACGTTTGGACTATTATTAATTCTTACTAAGCGGGTAAATAAAAAAGCCAATGTACTACTTGGGCTACTTACGTTTATCATTGTTTTATGGAATATTTGGATATTAAGTCTAGACTTTCAGGTAAGCAACTATCTCCCAAATTTTCACTTAATACCATTACATTACTCTCTAGCTCTAGGACCATTATTATATCTATATGTAAAAAAAATAACCAACTTTAATTATCGTCTTTCACGAAAAGATATCCTTCATTTTTTTCCTTTAGTTATAGAACTCATTATACATTTTGTAATTAGTCGTGATGCACTAATAAATAACACCATTGGTATCGAGACGACTACATATCTTCAATTAATGCCTATTGTACAGTTTCTTGCTATAATATCTATTGTCACTTACTGTATATATGCGCTAAAAGAAATTAGAACTTATCATAATTGGCTAAACAAAAATTATAGTAATAACGATGCATACAGCTTAAGATGGTTATATAGATTAATTATCATATTTGCCATACTTTGGTTCTTATGGACACCTTACACTATTATAGATTACGTTCTATTTAATTTCCAATTAGGACTAGCAGATTATTATCCAATTTATGTATTACTATCAATTGTTACTATTTGGATTAGTGCCGAAGCCTTTTTGAGACCAGAAGTAATTTTATTAGAAACCAACAGAGAAAATAATATTAAAAAAGAGAAACCATCCGAAGAAATCTTAAAAAAAGCATCTTGGTTAAAAGAACAAATGACAACCAATAGATTTTACCTTAACTCAGAATTGACATTAAAATCCTTAGCAGAAAACCTTGATATGCATCCTAATATTTTATCGAAGGTAATCAATGATGGTTTAGGTAAAAATTTCTCAGATTTTATAAATGAATATCGTGTAGATACAATTATAGAAAAAATGAAGAGTGAAAATTATGATCACATTACGTTGTTAGGTCTATCATTTGAGTGTGGTTTCAATTCAAAAACAACTTTTAACCGAGTCTTTAAAAGTATTAAAGGAGTTACTCCTTTACATTATAAAAAGTCTATCAAAAATAGTTCAAAACATCCTTAAATGAGTCCCATTATATAACATGGAGCTTTTGGAAGCCTCAATAAATCTATGTTTGTTGAATAATTCAATTATCAATCAAATATAAAATCAAAAATGAAATCAAATTATTTAGTACTTATTGCTTGTCTTATAATGGCCTGTAATACCTGTAAAAGTTCAACACCCGAAATCACCCAAACTAAAGAAACTGATAATCTATATTTTTCTAAAGTTGACTTCAAAAAAAATCGCCCTACATCGGATAATTATATCAAAAGTTTTACATTAAACAAAGATGCTTTTCTGAACATCCATTTTACTTTAGAACAACCTCTTATTGAAAGTCTTAAATTATTAGCTCCTACCCTATCCCAAGATCAACTATTAAACAAAGGGAATTTTCAATTTTCATTCTTTGTAGATGGAAAAAAAGTTCACGTAGAAAATCTAAATAAAGGTGCAGGAACTATAGATGCTAAAACAACCAAACTTAAATATATGGTTCCCTTACTCTACCCTAAACAGATTGATTTTTGGGGTTGGTTCATGTGGTTAAGATTCATGAAATTAAGTGGCGGACAAGATATCTTAACAGAAGGTAATCATTCTTTAACAATAGAGATAAGGCCCTATTTAAAGCAAGAAACATTAAAAGTAGGTTCTATTCTCGCTAAAGGGAGTATCTCAATAGAAGTGGATAAAATCAAAGTTAATGAGAACTTAATACCCCTTCAAAAAATACAACCAAATAGTGGTTGGGAAATATCGAAAGATAATTTTGATCATCGAAAAATAGAAGCGTTAAATAGAAAAATCGCTGAAAAAAGATTTGAAAACATTAACGGAATTATAGTCATAAAAGAAAATAAGCTTCTAATAGAAGAATACTTTAATGGTGAACATAGAAATAGCTTACACGATGCTAGGTCCGTAGGAAAATCATTTGCTTCTACAATGTTAGGAATTGCCATCGAAGACAATTTTATTGAGAGTGAGAAAACTTTTCTAAAAGATTTTTACAGTTTAAAATCCTTCAAAAACTATAGTAAAAAGAAAGATTCAGTAACCTTAAAATCTCTTCTAACCATGAGTTCAGGATTTCTTGGAGATGATAGCGATTATAGCAGCCCAGGAAATGAAGAAAACATGTATCCAACAGATAACTGGGTTAAATTTTCACTGGATTTACCCATGGAAAAAAGTAAAAAAATAGAAACCGATTTCACTTACTTTACCGCAGGAGTAGTGATTTTAGGTGATATCATTCATAAATCTGTTCCTGATGGATTAGTTTCTTATGCGGATAAAAAACTTTTTAAACCACTTAATATCACTAATTATAAATGGCAATATACACCTCAAAAAGTTGGTAATACAGCGGGAGGAATACAACTAAGAGCTATTGACTTTGCAAAATATGGCCAACTATACAAAAACAAGGGTAAATGGAATAACAAACAAATTATAACCAAAAAGTGGGTAGAAAAAAGTTTATCAAAACAAATATCACAAGAAGCTGCAGGCATAAAAAATGGATATTACGGATATCTTTTTTGGAACAAAATATATACTGTTAATGGCAAAGATTATGAGGTTTCTTTCTGCAGTGGTAGAGGCGGAAACAAAATTTTTATATGTAAAGACATTCCTTATGTAATAGTTATAACCTCTTCTGCATATAACAATCCTAACGCACATCCTAATGCAGACAAAATAATGAAAGAATATATATTACCTGCAATCACTAACAACTAATAAAGTTAGCAGGTATACTATAGAAACATAAGGCGGTTTATAATTATTCTTTAAGGTTTTACTAATTAATAAAACCGTCTTATGCATTTTTAGACGACAAAGCACAATCTAATGCAACAGATGATTGTAATGAAACATCAATTTACATTTACATAATAACGGCATACAAAAAGTTTACACCTTTGCAGAGTGATAAAAACATCTATTTTATTTAACTTGGAATCAACACTAAAACAAACCACTTCCTGCCCTATCTACCCCATACTAGAAGATACAAAGTAGTTTGGCACACAGTATCAGAATTTAGATAATAAATTATAACCAGAAACAAATTTCAAAAAAATGGACGAAATACTTATCTCTGAGGTTTTCCAAGAAGTTGATCTATCCAAAAAAGATATATCAATGATTGACAACAATTTAACGCTAGTCAATTATAAAAAAGGAGACCTAATTCTACGGCAAGAGGAATTTGTCTCTAATAAATATTATATTCATTCAGGATGCTTAAGATCTTTTTATATAGATGAACAAGGAAAAGAGCACACACTACAATTTGCAATAAAAGGATGGTGGATAAGTGACTATAATGCCTACTTCAAGGGGGAAAAAGCAATCTCAAATATTGAATGTATTCAGGATTCTGTATTGATTAAAATGTCTAAACAAAACAGAGACTATCTTTTTAAAGAAATCCCTAAACTAGAAACGTTCTTTAGAATTAAATTTGAAAACACCATTGCTAGTTTTCAAAAAAGGACGTTAGCCGTATTAAGTTATAATGCAAAAGAAAAATACTTACAGTTTGTAAATACCTATTCTGAAATTGAACAAAATGTAAAAAATTATCACATAGCTTCTTACTTAGGAATAACAAAAGAAAGTCTAAGTCGTGTTAGGAAAGAGATTGCAAAAGGCTTATAATGTGATTTTAAAAAAAAGTGCATTGTTAATTTTATTATCATATATCAATTTTTAGCCTTTTGATTGCATATACATTTGTATTCATAACTTAAGAAAATACAGATGAAAAAATTAATAATCGTAACCCATCCAGATTTAAAAAATTCTAAAATAAATAGGTCTTGGCTTCGTGAATTCAATAAATACCCCAATGATTTTGTTATTCATTCATTATATAACAAATACCCCAACCTCAATTTCGATATTACGGCAGAACAAGAACTCCTATTGAAACATCAAGAAATAATCTTTCAGTTTCCTCTTCATTGGTTTAGCACCCCCTTTGCCCTAAAGCAATATATCGATCAGGTACTCACCTATGGATGGGCGTTTGGTCCTAATGGTGATAAAATAAAAGGGAAAAAAATTAGTTTTGCGATTTCTACTGGAGGAAAAAAAGACTCATACGAATCTATAAATGCAATTAGTGTTTCCAATTTATTAAATGATTTTAAATTAAGTTTTCAATATTGTGGCTGCCTCATAGATGAACTTCACATTTTTTATGGCGCAATGTTTAATCCTTCCGAACAATCCATACTAGAAAACACAGAAGAATATTTGAACAAATTTCGATAACGTGAAAGATCAGAACCTTAGATCGAAATAATCATTTCAATTATATAAGCATGAAAAATATTATAACACTTTTAGCAATTACATTATTAGCTATTGGATCTGCAATAGCACAAAACAAAAACGACAAATACATGAAAAATAAAACAGAAAAAATAGAATATTTTCAACTTCGCTCTAAAGAAGTGGAGAATGGATTTGGATATTCATTTGCTATAAAAACAGGTAATAAAATTAAAGCTTCTGGAGCGGTTAGTATGGATGCTCTTGGAAAACCAACAGCCGTTGGAGATTATACTCAGCAAATGAAAAACTGTTATGCGGATATACAAAAAATGCTAGAGCATTATGATTGTACCTTTGATGACATAATTGTCGAAAATATATACACAACTGATATGAAATTATTTATGGAAAATTTGGAGTATCGAAAATCATTATATAAAAAAAACCACTATCCAAAATCTACCTGGTTAGGAGTTACGGAATTAGCTTTACCAGAGTTTATGATCGAAATAGAAGTCGAGGTATTCAAGCCAGAATAGTATTTAATTGCTTATCTATAATACACTATTAATATCATGGAAAAACAACATAATTTAAAGAAAGTTAACGGCGAAAAAATCCTTTCTCCATTAATTTCAGCAAAAGAATTAAATAATATTTTAAGAAAATCAAATATCAAAATTTTTGATGTAAGAGGAACTTGGGGAGTAGATCCTAAATCATTGTATGATGAATATAAAATTGGACATATTCCTACCGCAAGCTTTTTAGACTGGAGAAAAGAATTTATTGAAGTGAACGTTACTCCCAATTTAGCGCAAATATCTTCGTATCCTGAGGCAAAACAGTCTTTTATAGATTTAGGCATTCATAAAGATGATACTGTAATCCTGTATGATGATTACAATCATATGTTTGCTGGCAGAATTTGGTGGGCTATGCGTTACTGGGGTTTTGATAATGTTCGAGTTCTAAACGGTGGTTTTAAAAACTGGAAATCAGAAAATCTGCCTGTTTCACAAGAAATACTGAACGTATCAAAAGGCACATTTGAGCCGATAGCTAGAGAAAACTTAAGAAAGTCATTAGAAAATTTTATAATTGAAAAAGAGAATTCTTGTGTTCTAGATGGACGAGGTATTGCTGGGTATAGAGGAAAACCAGAAGATCCCCGCACAGGTCATATACCTGGTGCAATAAGCGCTGCATATACTTCATTTATAGATAAAGAAACAGGGCTTTTTATCAAACCTTCAGAGATTATTGCTTTATTTAATACTACTATTCCAAACTGGAAGACTGAAAAAATAATTTGCTCTTGTGGAGCTGGTTATTCTGGTACTGTAGCAATGTTAGCATTGGCACAAATAGGGATCGAATCTAGTTTATTTGATGGATCATTTAATATCTGGAAACAAGATCTTAATAGGCCAATATCACAATCTATTTAAAACATAAATTTATATTTTACTTAAATAAAAAGAAAACAATACTTAATACTGGATTAAAAAGATCGTTTGTTATTGTATCATTGTTAGACTTTTATAATATAAAAAAACAAAAAACTATCGCACAATAATAAGTTTAATAATATTTTATACTACACTAATTTATATATTTGATATAGGCAGTAATTAAACAAAAGTGGAAAAATTAAAAAACTGTATTCTAAGTCAAATTGCCATTGAAAAAAAATCAATGGATACCATTCTTTCAGTTTTTGAACCATTAGAAATTGTGAAAGGTGATTTCTTTCTAAAATCAGGAAGGATTTGTCGCCAAATGGCCTTTATTGAATCTGGTTATATGAGAATGTATGACATTGCAGATGGAAAAGAAATAACCTTATGGATTGGTAGTAGTGGTAAATTTATCACTTCGCTTTCAAGCTTCATTTTCCAAACAACAAATAACTGGAACATACAAGCAATTACAGACTGCAAACTATATGTAATTAACCGAGAAAATCATTTTAGGCTAAATAAAACTGAGCCCAAATGGTTAGAGTTTGATAATATGTTATTGGCACATTCTTTTGCCTTACTAGAAAAAAACATGTTTGCTCAATTACATACTACAGCAAAACAACGATTTATAAGTTTACTAGGTGAAGAACCAGATCTTTTTAAAAATGTCCCATTACAATATATAGCGTCTATGTTGGGAATTACTCCAGAATCATTAAGTAGGCTTAGAAGAATGAATTAACTATCATTTGTCAAGAGAGATTAAACTTTGTTTACAGAAATTTGCTAAAACAAAATCTCATTCAAATGAATAAACTACAAAATGCCTTAAGAATCAATACCCTCTTCTCGAGTACATTAGGCATTATTTTGATTATATTAAATCAACAAATCGCAAAACTATTCGGTACCGATAACAATACCGTTTTTTGGATCGTGGGAGTCGTATTGATGTACTTTGCTTTGACCATTTGGTTTGAAATCAAGAAGCAACGAAAATCAGCTATCATTTGGATTATAACTCAAGATTATGCCTGGGTGCTGGCTAGCGTATTGCTCGTAACATTTAATCCCTTTCAAATTACCAAAACAGGGAACTTAATAATCAGTATTATTGCGTTAATTGTTTTATATATGGGTGTAAATCAAATGATCAAATTAGACTCAATCAACAAATAACTTCCCGTAAGCCCGATAGATAGAACTAATCACTTTTGATAATAATTATTTTAAAAGGTTTTATTTCCTAAAAAATAATAATGATTTTTTTTAAACGTATACTGTACTGGCCAAGTATACGTTTTTTAAATAGATACAAAATATAAGGGTAAGGATGAGTAGCTTAATCGAAAGTTCATTACTTTTAATTCCCATTCTAACCAAACCAAGATGTTAGAATTTATTTTGACTATTTAAAAAGATAAATTTAACCATTATGAAAACCTACAATATGACTAGTCTCTTAAAAAATATAATTGCATTCGTGCTACTCTTATTTAATTATACATTAGTATTAGGGCAATCGATTAACTATACAGCGTCTACAGATATTATAGCAAACCCTGAAAGGGGATTACAAAAATATTCTATTACATCCAGTGAGTACGCAACGACTGCGGATTTTAGCAACTTATCTGTTAGCACTTTAAATAATTGGAAGACAAGCACGGACAAAGTAACTGTTGTATACCGTTATTTTCTTTTAGATGCATTTTTAAATACAGATATTAACGCTACTTTTTTAGACAATATTCAAGGAGATTTCGATAATGTAAGAACCGCTGGTCTAAAAATCATTGTGAGGTTTTCTTATTCTAATTCTCAAGGGACTTCAGCACAACAACCAACCAAATCCCAAATATTAACACATATTTCTCAACTTTCTACAGTATTAAATACCAATAAAGATATTATTTTTTCTATTCAAGCTGGTTTTATTGGTACTTGGGGAGAATGGTATTATACAAACTCTACAGAATTTGGTACCGATGGTAGTATCTCCGAAACTCAATGGGCTAATCGCAAAGAAATAGTAGATGCAATGTTAGCAGCTACACCAATAGAAATCCCTATCCAAGTTAGATATGCAGCTATTAAAACTACAATGTATGGCGATACACAACTAAATGAGCAAACCGCTTATGAAAATACTGAAAATGCCAGAATTGGATTCTATAATGATGCGTTCTTAAATGATTTTGGTGATCAAGGAACCTACGGTGTGTCATCCCAATGCGAAAACCCTGTTGGAGCAATTGATTACTCTTATATTTCTAACGAAACCAAGTATTTACCAATGACAGGAGAGACTAATGGTATAAATACTTGCGATAATGGTTTTAGAACGAGCGGCGCTAATGCGTTAAATGAATTAAATTTAACCAATTGGACAACCATAAACAGAGATTACTATACACCCTTTTGGACTCAGGCAATCAACTCAGGCCATTATGACGATATTGTAAAAAACGTCGGATACAGATTTGTTTTAAATTCATCAACGATAACGACTAATAATAGTGATTTTGACCTAAGTTTAGATATCACAAATGTCGGTTTCGCAAGACCTTTTAAAAAAAGAACTGTATATCTAATTTTGAAAAATACAGCTACAGATGAAATCATTACAGAAGTGATCAACACAGATATTAGAACTTGGGAATCTTCTGTTTCAATAACACAAAATTTTGATTTAGGGTTAACCGGAACATTTCAATTATATCTTTGGATGCCTGATACTGAAGCATCTTTAGCATCTAATTCTGATTATAGTATTCAACTTGCAAACACAAATACTTGGCAATCTGAAACAGGCTACAATAACCTACTACAGACAATATCTTTAAACAACACACTTAATGTTGATGATTTTTCGATTACAGACAATTTCTCAATCTATCCAAATCCGGCATCCGATATTATTACAATAAAGTTAAAAAAATATGATAGTGCAGAACTTGAAATTTTTGATATTAACGGCCAATTAATCAAAGGATTATCTGTATCTCAAGATTCTCAGTTAGATATTTCTGACTTATCAAATGGAGTGTATTTTTTACGTTTAAATAAAAACAAATTAGTTACTCGTAAATTGATAAAAAAATAAACATTATATTTTGTAATAAATCGTAATCACCATCAGTAGATCGTAGTCGTTATACGTACTGTTAATGAAACACAAGATTCTGATTATTCGAAGAATATAATGGCTAAAAAACCTGACAAAAACATAAAAGAAAAGAATAAAACGAATTCAGAACTAAAAAGGATTGATAGACACTATTTATATGCCGAAATTCAAAGTTTACTTAATTTAGAAAAAGGTTTTTTATTAACCGTAAAAAACCTCTTGATTAAGCCAGGAAAATCGGTTCGGGAATTTATACACGAAAATAGAGAAAAGTACGTAAAACCCATTCTATTCTTAATTCTTACTTCTGTGATTTTTACATTTATTATAAATTCATTAGATATAAGTTTTAATCTTTTTAACATTGATAAAATTCAAGGTTTTCATGGAAAGATTCGGTCTAAAGAAATTGGAGATTGGACTCAAAAAAACATTGGATATTCTCAACTCGCAATGGGTGTTTTTATTGGGTTATGGATAAAGTTATTATTCCGAAAATCGAATTACAATTTCTATGAGATATTAGTTCTTTTATCATTTATTTTAGGTGAATCCTTTATAGTTTTAGGCACTTTTATTCTTTTAGCTACAATTTTAAAAAGTCCAATTATAGGGCTTGTTGGTGGCTTTATTTACTTTATTTATATCATTTGGGGAATTGGACAATTTTATGGAGAGAATCGGATCATAAATTATCTAAAATCACTTTTAGCCTATGTTTTAGGTAATGTTACTTACATGATATTAATGGCATTATTAGCTTATATTTTTAAATTTATATAACGAAAATAATACTACTTTTTATTTAAAAACATTTAATAAACCAGTCCTGAAAGAACATCTTTATCATATCAAAACTGATGACAACGAAATCATTGCTCTTTGGAAGCTGAGTTCTAAAAACATATCTGGTAAACATATTTTCCTAACTCACGGGACATTTTCTAATAGAAAAATATGTGACGGTATAACATCATATTTAATAGAAAGAGGTTTTACTTGTTGGATTATGGAATGGAGAAATCACGGAAAAAGTTCAAAAACCAAAAAGGAATTTAATTTTGAAACCATTGCAAAATTTGACATTAAATCAACATTCAATTTTCTTTTCAATATCCAAAACATAAAAAAAATAGATTGTTTAACTCATAGTGGTGGTGGTATTATCTTAACAATGTTTTTAATTAACAACCCGAGTTATAACCCAATGATTAATAGTATTACTTTATTTGCTGTACAGGCATTCGGAGCTGGAGAAACATTGAATAGTAAAATAAAAATAGTATTAAGCAAATATATAACCGCTTTATTAGGAAAAGTTCCTTCGAAAGCTGCAGGTTCTACAGAACAAGGCGAAAGTTATTATACCATGAAACAATGGTTTGATTGGAATTTAAAAAAGAACTTTATAGGAGCAAACGGATTTGATTACTTAAAAAGGATGAATAGTATCAATGTACCTATTTTATCAATTTGTGCGCAAGGTGATCATTTTATAGCACCAAGACAAGGTTGTGAAAAGTTTCTCAATGCATTTGACAACGAACAGAACAAGCTTCTTTTCTTCTCAAAAGAAAATGGAAATTTAGAAAACTATAATCATAGTCGTATTTTAAAATCTCAAAACTCAAAAAAAGAAATATGGCCTATAGTAGCAAACTGGATTACCCAAAGAAAAACTAATACTTGATACTAGAGAATTAATTATTAAATTAGAAATGTAGAAAACAAGACTAATACTATTAAACAAAGAGTTGTTTTTAAGTATTAATAATTAATTATAAGCAACAAAATAGTTACGATACTATCATTTTGGGTAGACATTTTGAAACACCTTAAAATATTTAAGAAAATGGCTAAAAATAAAACCACAGAAACAGAAGTAAATGTCTACGATTTTATTGAATCATATGTAGATAACGATCAAAAGAAAGCTGATAGTCATAGATTAATAGAATTAATGAGTGAATGGTCAGGTTTTGAACCTAAGATGTGGGGACCAACTATAATAGGTTTTGGAAGCTATCACTATAAATATGCAAGTGGTCATGAAGGTGATGCTCCTTTGCTAGGATTCTCACCACGTAAAACACAATTTTCACTCTATATTTATTCAAAAACAGAAAAAAGTGATATTCTCCTGACGGATTTAGGGAAATTTAAAATGGGGAAAGCTTGTATTTATTTTAAGAAACTAGCTGATTTAAATATCTCAATTGTTGAAAAACTGAGTATGGAAACAATTGCATATTTAAATGAACATCATGAATGTGCTTGTAGAAATTAATAATAATTGCAAGCCAGCACTATTCAAAAATCTATTAAACGAATTTTATATTAACCGTTAGCACCAAATAATTTAAAATCAAATAAAATGAAAGTTACTGTCGAAAAAAATGAAAAGGTTGCCAATATGATATTTGCATCCATTTACCCACTTTACCTTAACAGATTGGAGAAAAACGGTAGAACAAAAGAAGAACTCGACCAAGTAATTAAATGGTTTACTGGTTTTGATAATGATGCTTTACAAAGGCTTATTAATGAAAAAGCTACGTTTAGAACGTTTTTTCAAAAAGCTAAAATAAATCCAAACGCACACATGATTAAAGGAGTCGTTTGTGGTTATCGAATTGAAGAAATAGAAGATGAATTTGAATTATATAAACAATGCAGACGTATGGAAAAGCTAATTGATGAATTAGCAAGAGGCCGTAAAATGGAGAAGATTTTGCGAAAAGAAAAGAAATAAAAACTGATAATAGCAATTATCCATAGAAAATGAAAATCCCTAAAATAAAAGGAATAATTGACAGGCGAATTCTTATCAACTATCAAGTTGACAAGGAGATCTTGGAAAATTATTTACCGAAACCATTTAGACCCAAACTCATTAATGGAAAGGGTATTGCTGGAATATGTTTGATCAGGCTAAAAGAAATTAGACCTAAAGGATTACCGAAACAATTAGGAATTTCCTCAGAAAATGGAGCTCATAGGATTGCAGTTGAATAGAATGAAAACGGAAAAGTAAAAGAAGGTGTTTACATTCCAAGAAGAGATACTTCTTCTAAAGTAAACTCTTTAGCCGGAGGTACTATTTTTCCGGGTGTTCATCATCTTGCTGAATTTACGGTTAATGAATCAGACGGAAATTATAATGTAGCATTTATTAGTGATGACGATACCTCTTTATCAATTGAAGCAAGTGAAACAGACAATTGGAACGAAGAAAGTGTATTTGATAATCTAAATTGCGTCTCAGACTTTTTTGAAAATGGATCAATTGGTTATTCTCCTGACAAAAATGACTTTGACGGATTAGAGCTTAAAGCATATAACTGGAAAGTATCCCTCTTAAATGTAAAAAAAGTTCACTCTAGTTTTTTTGAAAATAAAACTATTTTTCCAAAAGATTCTATAAAATTCGACAATGCACTTTTAATGAAGAATATTAAACACGAATGGATTGGATTAGAAAAAATAAAAGCATCTAAATCTATATAAAAAGCGGTTTATAGCTGTCTCGAAATAACTTATAAACAACATACCACAATAAAGTATAAAACAATGTTTAATCAGAATAGTTCGATTACTAAAATCTACTACTATTTTTAAGCCAATCCGTTGTATAATTAAAGAAAACCAAAAAGTATACGTATTTCGAAATTCCGTATAAGATTCCAACACATCATTGTACTGATCTTTGCTCTATTATTTTAAATAAAAAAAGATCAACATGAGTATCAAAAACCAATTTGGAAAAAAGGGATGGACCCCTGATAGAATCGGATCACTTAAAGATAAGACATTTGTTATCACAGGTACTACAAGTGGTACAGGATATGAAGCAGCAAAAATATTGTTATCCAAAGGAGCAAAAGTAGTAATGCTTAATCGTAATCCAAAAAAATCAGAGGACACTATCGCAACATTAAAACAAGAACTTAGTGATAATATAGATGTATCCAATATACGTATGGATTTGGCAGAACAAGCTTCGGTAAAAAAAGCAGCAGAAGAAGTTCTTAAGACAGTTCCGCGAATCGATGCGTTAATGTGCAACGCGGCCATTGCTCAAGTACCAAAACAAACCTTAACCGTTGATGGTTTTGAAAGTCAGTTAGGTGTAAACCACTATGGTAACTTTTTACTACAAGCGTTACTTTATCCAAGAATTGAAGAATCTAAAGGACGTATTGTGACTGTAGGTAGTATGGGATATAACTTAGGAATTAAAACCATACAATTCGACGATATGAATTGGGATAAAAATTACAGTCCTAATGGAGTATATAGCCAAAGTAAATTGGCGCAAATTATGTGCGTCTACGAATTACAAGATCGATTGAAAAAAGCAGGCAAGACCGATGTTAAAGCGTATGCTTGTCATCCAGGAGCTTCCAGAACATCATTGATCAAAACTAGTGGTAGTCTAGTTACTAGATTCGTGTGGCAAATAATGAAGTTGACTCCAATGGTGCAATCTGCAGAAAAAGGTTCGTATCCCGAATTGATGTGCGCCACAGAAGATGATTTAGATCAAAAAGGATTTTACGGACCTACAGGAAGAGGTTATTTTAAAGGTCCTGTTGGCGAATGTTCGTTAGAACCACACGCAAAAGATAAAACTGTAGCAAAAAAGTTATGGGAAGTGTCTGAAAAAGCGATAGGGTTAAAATGGAATTTATAAACTATATAATTGAAAAAAAATTAAAACATGGATATTCTAAAAGCATCAACAGACTGGGCAAAAGCTGAACTTTTTTCGACACCATTTTTCATTCTTTTCGGAGTGTTATTTATAGCTGCAAGCTTAGGTTTTTGGCAATTGGGAAAAACCGACATAGCAAGAGCTTACATTATTCCAACATTGGTAGCTGGCTCATTATTGGTAATTATTGGGTTAGGGTTATTTTTTACTAATAAATCAAGAATTACAGAATTTAAAAAAGCCTACAATAGCGATACTACAACTTTTGTTACTTCAGAACTCCAACGTACCAAAAGCACTTTAAAAGAATATAAAAACGTTGTTTTTACTGCTGTCCCCATAATTATTACGGCTTGTGCCCTCTTCATTTTATTTATCAATACACCTATTTGGCGTGCTAGTATGATTACCACCATCGCCATGTTAGTTGTTATTTTATTGATTGACGGCACTGCCCATGCGAGAATTGATGTTTACCAAAAACAACTGTTAACGGTAGAAAAAGAATTGAAAAAATAAGATGAAACATTTTAAAACATTATCAGCTTATCTAGAATATCTGGAACTGCCTAGACCAGAACATCCCATGCTAAGCGTTTTTTCTTCTATTAGAAATAATTTTTTGCCGTGCCCTAAGAAGAGTTCTCCTCCTATTACCAATGATTGTTATTCTATTAGTTTAAAAAAAATTATAAAAGGAAGTTTAACATATGGACGTACCAAATATGATTTCAACAATGGTGCTCTATTTTTCATCTCACCAAGACAAGTATTACAATGGGATAACAACATGATTTTTGAACAAAAAGGATTTTCCATCAACTTTCATGAAGATTTTCTGAAAAGAACTGAATTAGCAAATCAGATCAAAAAATATGGATTCTTTTCGTACTCAGTCAATGAAGCACTACACCTATCACCCAAAGAGGAAAAATTGATTGAAGGGATTGTAGAAAGTATTGATATAGAATACCAAAATAATCAAGATAGATTTAGTAAGGACATCATCATTTCCCAACTAAGTACTCTTTTTAAATATACCAATCGCTTTTACGAGCGACAATTTATCAATCGAAAAGATTTTTCTAACGATCTCCTAGAACAATTTAATCAGCAACTGGAAAGCTATTTTGATTCAGAACAATTGCAAAAAATTGGAATCCCTAGCATTTTACAAATTGCTAATAAACTCTCAGTTTCGCAGAGATATCTAAGTGATACGTTAAAAAAAGAAACAGGAAAAACTTCTACCGAACATTTACACTTATACTTAATTAATGAAGCTAAAAATATTTTATTAAACCCTAGCAAAAGTATCTCAGAAGTAGCCTATGAATTGGGGTTCGAATACCCTCCCTATTTTTCACGACTATTCAAAAATAAAGAAGGTATCAGCCCTAGCGAATACAGAAAAAAGTATAAAATGAATTAAATCAGCCAATGCAACTTAAAGTATAGAAATCAATTAGAATTAGTAGACATACCAGAAAAAGTTTAAATTGTACATCAAGTTTTATATACAATTCGTTGTATAACCCAAAACCTTGAAAAGAAATAAATTACTAATTAATCTTTGAGCATATTATGAAATCATCTATTTTGAAAAAAATAATTTTCTCTTTCTCCTGTATAATAATATGTAGTATATCAATTGCACAAGATAATGACTGCAATTACTTTGGTTTATCCAAACCCAAAACAATTCCGCAAGATTTTAATCCTGAAATATTAAATTTAAAAGGAAGCTTTAAATTTAACGTTGAAATTAAAAAATGTGATGAGATCTATTTCACCACTATTGATTCAAAAGAAAACATCTACATATCAAACAAAAATAATGGAAAATGGAGTGAACCAAAAATTGCATCTTTTTCGGATCCAAAGTATAGTGACGCTGATCCTTTTTTGACTAAAAAAGGGGATAGAATATATTTTATTTCTGAAAGACCAACCAGCCAAAATGATGAAAACACGGATTGGAATATCTGGTATGCTAATAATGAAAATGGTATGTGGGGAAAACCCAAGCCACTTCCTGAACCTATAAATTCAAAAGAATTTGATGAATATTTCTTCTCGATTTCAGATAAAGGAAATGCTTTTTTCTCATCTAACAGAGCTGATGGTCAAGGTTCTTTTGATATCTACACTGTAAAAGTATTAGATAATAATACGTTTTCGGAACCAAAGAATGTAGGACGACCATTAAGTACCGAAAAATATGAATTTGACCCTTATATTTCAAACGATGAAAGTTTTATAATTTTCTCAATCAACGAAAATGGTAATAGCAGTCTTTACTATAGTTATAGAAATAAAAAAAATAATTGGACAGAGCCTCAAAATTTGGGAGATCAAATTAACATCACAAATCAGGATTTTGCGCCATCACTTTCTAAAGACGGAAAATTTATTTTTTATTCAAATAATGGAAAATTAAAATGGGTTAGTTCTGAAATAATAAGGATCCCTAACTAGAATATCTCACAATACTACTTACACATCATTATGGTTTTGTGTCATTTTTAAATAAAAGCTTGATTTAATAATATATGAAGATTGTAAAAAAAATATTTAAATGGCTTTTATTTATTTTACTAATTCCAATTTCCTATTTAATAATATCATTGATTCTATCTGCTATAACAATCAACTCAAAAACAAGTAATAACGATTTAAGTAAATCTGTTTACTTAAGTACAAACGGAGTTCATTTAGATATTATATTACCAAAAAAAGATATAGATAGCATGCTCTTATCAGGCATCAAATATGAAAATATCGAAAAATACATATCATTCGGTTGGGGAGATGAAAACTTTTATATTAATACACCAACTTGGGGAGATTTGACTTTTAACAATGCATTCAAAGCAATGTTTTTGAAAAGTTCGACATTAATTCATATAACTCGATATAAACAAAAACATTCAGATTGGGTCGAAATAAAAGTAAATGAGATTGAATTGCGAAAATTGAATATTTATTTATTAAATACTTTTGAGAAAGATGAAAAAGGAATGAAAATTCTATTAAAAAATAAAGGGTATTTTTCTATGGATGATTTTTATAAGTCTAAAGGAAGTTACTCTTGTTTTAAGACTTGTAATAGCTGGGTAAATACTGGATTTAAAGAAAGTGGGTTAAAATCTTCTCTTTGGACGCCATTTGATTTTGGGCTTTTAAATAAATACCAATAAAAACAAGTTAACCCTAAACTCCGAAGATAATACTCTAGAAATTAAGCTAAATGATCAGTATGCTTTTTATTTGATGTATAGTTTGTGAAACTAAAATCAATACTATACAATCATGATAACCATATTATAAGAGACATTGTAAATCAATTAAAAAACGTAGTCATAAATTGTAAGTGAAATGTAAGACAATCTGTTATTAAACGAAAAATAGCGCAACTTATCGAAAACAAGGAATAATATAGAAAAAATAGAGTTAATTAGGTAACAATAATACTCGCAAAAGCACTAATCTATAGAACCTAAAAAGAATAATTGTCTATGGCACTTCAATCAAAATTAGATATCTACATCGGAGATACGCCTATTACTTCATTTAAGAAATTTTCTCTTCGACAAAAAATTACAGAACACCACGATTTTGAATTGATATGTAGGACAGATGTTTTAGAACAACTATCTGGTGAGATGGTATCTCAAACTAAGAACTTTTTAGGAGAATCCTTTGTAGTACAAATAAAACCATTAGGGTTTATAGGTGGTTATAAAGAATTAGCATTTAAAGGTATTGTAACTTCTGTAAATAGCACCAAGGGATTTCAAAACAGTACCGGCGACAGCGTTGTAATTTCTGGTAAAAGTAGTTCTATTATAGCAGATGATGGCCCACATTATGCATCGCATAACGATGTTCCTCTATCTGATATTTTACAGAAAACATTTCAGGGATATGACATTTCTATGTTAGCCCTTTCTTTTGATCCTACTAAAACAGATGCTTTACATTATAGCGTACAGCAAAATGAAAGCTCTTATGAATATGCAACTCGTCTTGCTGCCCAATATAGCGAATGGTTCTATTATAACGGGAATACATTAGTTTTTGGAAAGACTAAGTATGATACCGTTCCTTTATCTTATGGAATTGATTTACAAGAATTTTCTCTTGAATTGGCTCCAAAACCTAATAAGTATAAATACTTTACTAATGATTACTTAACTGATGAACAACACGAGAAATCAACAGCAGAAGTGGATACTGGTGTTAATGGATATAATCAGTTTACTAATGATAAAAGTGAAAGTATATTTTCTAAAGAAACTGCTGTTTATATTAACTCCTACGATGATGCTAAATTAAAGCAACGTCTCGATACACATGTAATACAACAGAAAAAAGCTACCATAGTAAATCAAGTAATCGTAAAGGGAAAAAGTGATAATCCTGGTGTTAACTTAGGAGATGTAGTTACGATACAAGACGATATGACAGGATATGGTTCATTTAGAATCATCAAAGTTACTCATACTGCCTCAGAAAATGGTAAATACTATAATGAATTCGAAGGAATTACAGCAGAGTTAGATGTATATCCCAATACAGATATGATGGCATTTCCTAAAAGTGAAACTCAGGTAGCTACTGTAATGGAAAATGTTGATCCAGATGGATTGAGTAGAATTCGTGTTCAGTTCCCTTGGCAAAAACCCTATGGAGAACTAACACCTTGGCTACGAGTCGTTTCTCCACATGCAGGTGGCGAAAAAGGATTTCATTTTATTCCTGAAAAAGGAGAAGAAGTTCTTATTGGTTTCGAAGGAGGAAATGCAGAACGACCATATGTAATGGGTAGTATGTATACTGGTACCGCACAACCGGGAGCTTTTCAGAGTGATGCAAATGATATCAAAGCAATTCAATCCAGAAGCGGCACGAAATTAGTATTAGATGACAAAGAAGGTTCTACAACCATAACGGATCAAGGAACTGCTGGTATAAAACTAGATGGGAACGGACTTTTAATATCACAAGCTAATGAAAAATTTGAAGTTAATGTTGGTGAGGAGTCTAGTACGCTTGTCATGGATAAAGACGGAAAAATTGACATTGTAGCAAAAGAAATATTCCAAGTCGTTGTTGGTGAAAGTTCTTTGATCTTAAAAAAAGATGGAACAATAGAACTTAAAGGTAAAAATATCACTGTAATCGGAGACACTATAGGATTATCAGGTAACGATAACATAAGTGTAATTTCTAAGAATAGTCAGGTTTATCTGGATGGAAATGCAAAGATTATTGGTTCTAATGTTGATATTAATTAAAAAATAATCTTAAGGAATGTCTAAGAAAAAAAGACTGAGTTTTTTATTGGATGAAGAAGATACAACTTCGGGAAATGTGCAAGTTGATGATGATTCTTTTTTCAATCCGGTAAACAAAACAAATAAAATACGTTATCGTTGCGAACAAACAAATAGTACACACAGTGATAAATCAATAATTTTCCACGCAAACATAAAAAAAGAATATCTAGTAGAGTTTCTGAAAAAAGAAAAAAACATCGTGTTTAATTCTGTTCTAGAAGATTATGTTTATAGTTCAGAACCCAAGCACTTTGAAATTGCAATGGATGCATTTCGAGATTTAGAATATTGGAAAGAAAATATTTCGTTGCAATTAAACGAGAATGGAAAAATAAAACAAATTCTTAATCTAAATAACTTATCAGATTCTTGGATCAAGTTTAAAACCAAAGTATTGCCTGACACCGATTTTTTTCAAGAATTAAAAAAAGCTAATAAAAATGCCGCAAAGGATATTATTGACAATGGAGATATTGAATTTAAAAACGAAAAAAACCTCATAAAAACATTAGATAAAAATGTCTTCTATAACATTTTACTTGATTCTTATCTAATAGACTTAGATCATAAAACAAAAATAACTACTTTGACATTTATATCACAGATATTCCAAAAAGTAAAAGTTAAATTGGAGATCTCAGAGACTACAATTAAAGAGGATAATGATTTTATTTATAAAAGAAAAGTTGGAACATTAATTAGAGATACATTAGACAATGAGGAGCTCATAAGACAGTATAATTTGTTTTACAAACCAATGATACAGTATAACTTTACAGAATATAACTACATATATAGACAATCTTATCGTATAGATAAGAAAACAGGCTATATAACTGAAGGAAAAGCTGTTTTTTCTGAACAAATTAAGAATAACTATGAATTTATAACAGAGTTTAATCTTAAACAGGTAAAGATATGAGTGCAAAATATATTCCTAATAAAACACCCGTTGTTTGTACATATCAAACTAGCCCAGCTCCTAGTGAACTAATAGTAACTAGAAGTGCCGTTACTGTAATGTATAAAAGTAAGAAAGAACCATTATTAACTATAGCGGATAAAAATATACAAGTAGCTTTTGCTTGCAAAATCCCTATGAATTTAGCAGGTTCGCTTTTTGCTTTTGGAGCTGGCTTATTATTGGGAGCTGCTTTGATTTTATCAGGACCAATAGGTTGGGCTGTCATAGCCGTTGGAGCTGCCGTTATGGCTGCTGGTGCAGTAACGTATGTCGTTGCAAAGGTATCACATACTTGTACTCCCAATCTAGAAGCTGGAGCCTGGTCTTTGCAACATAGTACTGTAAAATTAGACCAAAGTCCGGCAGTTACCCAAATGTCCATTATGACTTGTGGAAAATCAGGGATTTTAAAACCAATTCTTGATCCAGGTCTAGCTCAGAAAGCAGCCGAAGAAATTGCCTTTGGAAACTCTGTTGAGGTTGGTGCTAATATGGCAATTTCATTTTTGTTTGGTTTTGGTTTAGTTTCAGCTGGTGCTGCAGGATGGGGTGCAGTAGGTAAAATGTTTTTAACCACTGCTATAGGTACACCATTGATATCACTAGCAACAACAGCAGAAAAAGATATCATTAGATCTAATTCTTTAGAAGATAACAAAAGCTATGAAAATCTAAATGAAGTAGAAGGTCTTAGTTATGTGCCTGAATGGATAAGTGATACAGGAACTATAGATCCTAGTGACCCCGAAAACATTGGGGATGTATTAAGTTTTCAGAATTGGGAAGAGGCAAGAAGAATTTTAACAGAACGTGGAGTTGCAAAAGAGAACCTTCCTGTATATGAAAGATTATATAGAATGCCTCGTTCCCAAAGAAGAGCAGCACTTAGAAGTCTCAAAAAAACAAATCCTGAAATAGCAAGAGCAATAGAAAAACATGGAAGAACAAGCCTTACTAAAGATCAAGTACAAATAGAAAGAGCTAGTAATTCTGAAACAGTAAGAACAGGAAACAGACTAGCCGCAGCAAAAAAAATTGAATCATTTTCGGTAGTCGCTCTTATTCTCCCATTTGTTTCTACCTGGTTTACTGAAAGTGCTAGGAAAGAATTGGCAATTGCTGCTTCTATGGATTTAATAAGCGGACAAGGAACAATATCAGCACAATCACCTATTTAATGTTTAGAAAAAATAATCTAAATTTACTTATAAAGATAGGATACGGTTGTAGTATTCTAATAGGAAGTTTAATATTAATACTTGTGCTTATATCTATCTTTTCTAACAGCCTTAACTTTAGCTTTAAACTGCTTTATCTTATAATACCGATGATATTATATATGATATACCTAAAGGCTATCGTCGAAAAACATTATATCAAATTGGTGAGTAAAGAAATCTCTAGTTGGCAAGAAATCTCCTTAAAAATAGATAAAGTAATAACCTCAGAAGTTCTTAAAAAGGTTTTTAACTATTATGGCATGGGTGCAAATGTTTATGAATACTATATCACTTTTTTCAACGAAGAACTTGCCAAACACATAACAATTAGCTCTATAGGCTACAAACCTACATATGACATCATATCCAATTGGAAAAACAGAATGATTACCGTTTTTATGAACACCGAAAATATACATAAGAAATATAATTATAATGAAAAGAAGAAAATAAGCAATGTAAAAATTTTCAGGTTCGTAAAAGACCGCCATAACTTAGAAACAACATATAAACAAAGTGTTCACGAGTTTGTTGCTAATAAAAGACAATTAGAAGGGCTTTTGATAATTTTTATACCGCTGTTTATAAGTTTTTTTCTGTATTTATTTAATAATTCAATTATGAAAACTACACAATTACTTTTTTTAGGTTTGGCTTTTTTTATTATCAGTTGCTCAGAATCCATTACTACTACCGTAGCTAAGCAAGCCTGTCAATGTATTGAGAATGATACCGCTAAAGACACTAGAGTTTGTACTAATAAAGCTATTATTGATAACAAAGAGGTTTTAGAAAATGAGTATAAAGAACAAGGCATTTCTTTACTAGATGAAAACAATGAGGTAAATCCATTTTATTTTCAATTAATATACATGACAATGTTACAAAGTGAATGTCCTGAATTAACTACTGGTAAATAGATTGGAATGATAAATTAAAAATGTGACTTTGATTCTCATTTATTCTTTATTTGATAGAATTATTAATGATGCTGAATTAACCATTATAGAGGATGTAGAACATAACATTCAGAGTACGTGTAAATATAGTGTAAGAAAGTTGTAGATGAAAAAAGGGATGCTAGTATTAGGTGTTTTATTGATCATATTTTTTATTAGCAAAGATTTATTGTTTATTGTTAAGCCATATAAAAAGTATTCAATTTCGTCACTTTTAAAGGATAAAATAATAAAAGACTCTCTTTCATATGAATTTACAACTGTAACAATTAATTCTGTAAGTGAAATATATGGATTTAAGAGTCAACCAAACAAGGTAGTCTTTGGCGTAAAATACTTCAACACAGATAAGTCCTGTTGGGTTAAAACTTTAGTGGATGCACCTTATCTTTTATTTATAGGAACCACAAAAAAGGAAGGTGAAGTTATTGAAATCCTTTATGATAAAAGTGCGGATTGTAATACTAATAAAAATGCTATTTACTCACCGAGTCAAAAAGATACCAGAGAAGTAAAGTATATTAAATTGATAAAAATAGGTGTATTATCATTATTTATTATTTTTTTAATTCGAGATATTTTTTTAAAGCAAAAATAGAACAGAAAAATAATACTATAACGTATTATGAATAGGTTATTTATCTAAAATATATTGAAAGAAAAAAGGTATTTAAAAAATTAGTAGTAGGGATAAAAATCAGGAAGGTATTTTTAGTGATTTTACCGAATAATATTTATCTTTTTTTGATATAGATTCTAATTCTTTAAGTAAGTAAATAAGGAGATTAATAAATTAATATATAATCATTAGTTTTTCAGAATTCAACTACAATGAGTAGTTATTTACCATAAAAGCAGCTGCAGATTTTGCCGAGGAAGATATTGCCAATGGTAGTTCTATATCTTCAACCACTCATTAGATATGTAAATATTTAATTTGATGCCTATTTAATGTTTAGAAAAAATAATCTAAATTTACTTGTTAAGATAGGATATGGCTGTAGTATTCTAATAGGAAGTTTATTATTAATACTTGTGCTTATATCCATCTTTTCTAACAGCCTTAACTTTAGCTTTAAACTGCTTTATCTTATAATCCTGATCATATTATATACGGTACATCTAAAGGTTATCGTCGAAAAATATTATATCGAATTTTGTAAATAAAGAAATCTCTTTAAAAATAGATAAAGTGATAACTACAGAAATACTTAAAAAAGTTTTTAACTATAATGGTATGGGTGCTAATGTTTATAGAGACTATATCACTTTTTTTAACAAAGAACTTCTACACATAAAACAATTAGCTCTATACTATAGGCTACAAACCTACATATCATATCCAATTGGAAAAACAGAATGATTACTATTTTCAGTTGGTATATATGACAAGACTACAAGACGAGTGCCCTGAACTAACTACTAGTAAATAAAAACTGATCCTAAATATTATAAGATATTAAAGGCTAATAATAAGGATAGTCAGACAAAACCTAGATAAAAATATCTCATATAAAATCTATAAGGAAAAACTTAAACCAATATCTCAGTAAATCAAAAGAATAATTATTCGAAAAACTATAAATAGTCTATTTATAAAACAATACAATAAAGGAACAATAATATAATCTTATAAATTTGTCAAACTAGATTAGATGAATATCGTGTACTACAGTCTAGCTAAAAAACACTCGTAACTATTTATTCTACTTTTATATATTCTTTAATAGATATAGGTTTACCATCATCTGTAAATCCTTCAATACATATTTCAAAATCACCGACAACATCTGAAGTAAAAAACTTCAGAATAGTATTATCTTCTTTTGTGGTATTGTTTGGTTTCCACAATAATTGATTTCTATAATCAGGAATGTGTGCATAAGTAGTATCATTTTGATCATATTGTTGTGTAAAATATTTTTTTGTTGCTTGTGGTCTTGATAAAGTAGTCTGTAATAGATAACCTTTATTTAAACCTTCTACATAATCTCCTTTTAAAGTTTCAAAAATTAATATTCCTTCAAAAATTTTAGTCCCCAAAAAATACCGATCTCTTACAAAACTAATACGCTGAATCTTTCTAGCATCATATTCCAAAATATACTCATGATCTTGTTCTACAATGCCATCTACAATAACAAGTGGTGGAAAATTATAATCCTCTTGAGTGGGATTATTTCCTCTAATAACGAATACCTTTTCTCCCTTTTTATTTGTTCTAGTCCATACATTATTTACAACTTCTATAATCGTTTCTTTTACGGTAGGAAACCTTGTGTATTCATCTAGATTGAATGTTTCGTCAGGACTACCATAGAAAGGAACAGAACTTTCATATTTCTGTATGGTATCTGGTTTTACATTAAAATAACTATTTTCAATCTGATTATAAACACTCTGTTGGATAATATCATCTTCTAGCTCCTCTGTAATCCGAAATTTATAAAAATCAAAGTTAGGATAACTAAATGCAGGGGTTAGACTAAGTTCAATTTTATAATCATTCTTATTCTCTCCTAGAATCTGAATTATAAAGTTATTTTCCTCATAATTTTTATCTAGATTAAAAATAAAGCTTCCGTTTTCGTCAGTAGCTATAATTTTCACATCATCTGTTCTTCCCGGAACTGACAATGCCACATCAATATCTATAATTGGTAAAGTAGGTTCTTGAGGTATAATTCTACCATAAATCAATTCTCCACGCATTTCGGGAAAAAAGACTGAAGACTTTATGGATTTTGACTGATTTTTGACAGATTTAGTATCCAATATCAAAAAGTCATCTGATGAGAGCGGTTCTGAAGAAACAAAATGTTTTTTTTTTCTAACAGAGACAGAATAATTACCTTTTTTCATGCCAGAAAACGCTTCACTTATTGTTAATACAACCAAATTTCTTTTATTCAAAATCTGCTTATCAATATTAACGTTTAGCTTTTTGTTATTTTTCCTTTCAATCCGTTTTAATGGTATTGAAGTTACAATAGAATCATCTGATTCATTTTCTGCAAGAATGGCTTTTTGATTTACTTGATATGGGTTTATTATACTTAGATCTCCCTGAAACAAAAGATTTTTTTTAGCATTTAGCATCCACTGTGTATATCCTATCAATTTATAATTCCCTGAAGGAACAGATACAGGAAGAAAAAAATCTCCTTGTCCTAAGCCATTTTCAAGTTTGACTTTATGCTTAAAAACAGCTTTATTACTTTCGTCAATAAGTTCTACATATGCAACTTTGCTAATATCACTTAAATGATCATTATGAACATTCAAACAATATAAACTATAATACAAATATTCTCCTGCTAATAACACTGTAGCATTGTAATGTATAAAAACCTTTTCCTGAGATACTTTATCATACCCCGCCAAATCTTCTACTGTTTTTAAAATAGATTGGCGTTGTGCCTGAAGACTAGACCAGAATAAAAGCATACTATATAAAAGAAATCTTATATCCACAGAAATAATTTTACATTAAACATTTATTATTTATAACCACTTTAACCAGGTTTAATCTATCCAAAAATCTGGAACAATACTTTGTCCAAATTCAGTACAGTCACCACATCCACGTCTTACAAAGGCAAAGAATCCGTCTATTGGATTAGAATTGCGATATTCTTCAAAAAACCTGAATTCTTCTGCTTGTATAAAACCTAGTAATCGTATATTATAATTTTCAATAGTTTCTTCTTCTCTGAGCACTGGTATTATCCGATCACAGCCTGGAGAAAATTGAGGAAGATCTGATATAAGGTCGCTTCTATCAAAAAAAATACGTTTTGACGATACAGAAGAAACATCAAAAAACCCCAATACATTCTCACCAGTATTACTTTCTGAAATGATGTTTCCTGCAATGAATCCAGATTGAACCTGAGAGAATAAGCTTTCGGATTGAGAAAATCTATTTAATGTTTCATAGAATTGATTCGCTTCTCTTGATTGTACATATTGTCTAACCAGAATACTATAACGATCAGCAACACTTATATCTTCAGCATTTATAAACTTTACAGGAAATTCTGTAACTCGGTCTTCAGTAAATGTGGTAGTATTCGTTATAATAATCTCATTAGATACCCTTGTATTATAACACACTCTTTCTTCTATAGGCCTGGGAGTATATTCTATAGTCTCAATCATTAAAGTTTCACTACCAATCAAAACATCTCTCAAATCTCTGGGAACCCATAACGAAGCTACAATCCTATATGTCTCTTCATACTCGTAACGATAGTAAACTGAATTACCAGTGGGGTCGAAACTATCAATTAATATACCCACACCTTCCACATCATCATCATTAAACATTCGTTTTGGATATAGATTATCAATAACTGATTCTTGTGGTAATGTAGCGACAGCTGAAATATATGATTTTCCATTTTCTGTCTTAATTGATAGTCTATATTCTTTTCCTAATTCTGCATTAAACGCTTCTATAGAAGTATATATTCCGGGAGAAGTTTCATTAAAGAGGTATTCATTATCATGATCATCCAGTATCTTAACTTCTGCATTCTGCTCCTTAAGTGGACCGTCTTCCTCAAATCTATAAGTCCTTGATAATACAAGTTGTTGATTTTTTAATTCATTAGTTATAGTAGCGTTAATAACCAGGATACTCTCAAAATCTTCGGTTTCAAAATCGAAAGGTTCTACACAATTAGATAGTACCATACAAGAAAGAAAGAAAAATAATACGCTCTTCATACGCATACTCATCATTATTTTTTCAAAGAGTTTCATCATCATTAAAATTTAAAATTATAAGTAATAGAAGGTACAGGAACAGAAAATATTGAACTTTTTAATCCTTTAACCTCTCCATTTTCTGTTACAAAGAATACTGAAAATGGATTGTCACGTCCTAATACATTATAAACTGATATCGTCCAGAAACTGTGAGCCAGTTTCTTTCGTTTATGATTTCCTTCAATATTAATTCCAATATCTAATCTATAAAAATCAGGTATTCTAAATTTATTTCTATCGCTAAACACTGGATATTCTGCTCCATTAAAAACAAAGTTGCCTACAGGAAAGGTCACTGGTCTACCTGTCTGGTATACTAAATTAGTTGATAGACTAAATCGCTTCGTTAATTTATAATTAGCAACAAGGCTAAAATCATGTGGTTTATCAAAATTTGATGGAAAGAAATCTCCATTATTAACCTGTTCTTCTCTAAATGGGCTGTCCAATTGAATAAAAGACCTCGAATACGTGTACCCTAACCACCCATTAAATCTTCCACTTTGTTTTTTAAACAAAAACTCAACTCCATAAGCCTTTCCTTTTCCTTGTAAAATAACAGTTTCGATATTTTCATTGAGAAGTACCTCTGCTCCTGTTTTAAAATCTATACTATTATTAGATCTCTTATAGAACCCTTCTAGGCTGATCTCATAAGCAGCATTATCAAAATTTTTATAGACCCCTAATGAGTATTGTTGAGAACTTTGAGGTTTTATATTGAGATCAGAAAGTTTCCAGGTATCAATTGGAGATGCTATCGTATTATTAGATAAAGTATGTATATATTGATATGTTTTATTATATGCAGCTTTTACAGACAAATCTTCGTCTAACAAATACCTCCCTGATATTCTAAATTCTGGTCCTCCATACGTTTCAATCACTTCATTTTTGTCAAAATTTAATGTCTCTATAACTGTACCTTCACCTCTAGGTGCTCCATCCTCATAAACATTTTGACTTCCTTCTCCCAAGGCATTAAACATAGAATATCTAATTCCGGCATCTAAGGTTATTTTATCTGTAAGCGCTATATTTCCTGAAAGAAAAACAGCAGATTCCAGTCCTCTTTCTTTTTGTATTTCCACCGGATCTATTATAGACTCAGGTCCTTTTGGTTTTATACTCCCTGGATTTACAACATATAATTTACCAGACAAACCGTAATCAAACTTGATATGCTTGTTATAAAGATGCTTAAACTGAAACTTTAATTCTGTTTCATCTATACTATATCCAAGGTCAAAGTCATTATTTGTTTCTCCATCAAACTCTATATCAAAATCGTATCGGCTGTTAGTAAAAACGAACTTACCAGTATTCTTATCATTAAATCGATGGTGCCATCGCAATGATAATGCTCTATTACCATATACATACAAAGAATCTGAAGTGATCCTAAAATCATCTCTGCTCCAATATCCCATTGCTTCGATTTTAGAGTTATCATTGATTTGATGATTATATTTAGCAATTACATCATAAAAAGAAGCTTCGCTATCCTTTAGAGATTCTTCATCTAATGACTTCAACACCCAATTTGCATATACACCTCTTCCTCCTAGCATTAGTCCGGATTTTTCTTTAAGAATAGGAGTTTCTATAAGTAGGTTTCCTGTTATGGGTCCAATAGAACCTTCTCCTCTAAATTTATCTACGCTGGCATTTTTTGTGGTTAGATCAAAAACAGAAGATAGCCTTCCTCCATATTCGGCAGGAATACCATTTTTATATATACTTACATCTCCTAATGCAAAAGGATTTAGTGCCGAAAAAATTCCAAAAAAGTGTTGAGGATTATATATCACAGCATCATCTAGCAAAATTAAATTTTGATCTGACTTTCCTCCTCTTACATTGTAACCGGAAGCTCCTTCTCCAGCAGTGGTTATACCTGGAAGTGTAGTAGCAACTTTTAGGACATCACGTTCTCCTAATGCTAAGGGAATATTCTTGGACGTTTGGACATTAATCTCTGTTTTAGTTACTACTTCTTCTACATTTTTGTTCACTTCTGCCTCTAGAATCACTTCATCCAATTGTTCTACACTTTCATTAAGTGAGAAATTTAATCTACCATTGTTATATAGTATTACTCGCTTCTTAACGTTTTCCATTCCCATAGCATTAACTTCTATAAGATTAGATCCTTTAGTCAATTCTACTTCATAAAATCCATTATTATCGGTTTCTACACCTACGTCTTTTCCGTTTACAACAATAATAGAATTCGATATGGGTTTGTTGCTTTGTCTGTTTATAATATGCCCCAATAACTTAAACTTCTTATTAGAATTATTCCTGATAGCTTTCCCAATCCTTACAGTTTCAATTCTTGCTGTCGAAGATTTAGGAACAGCTGTAAAAACCGCAGAGATATTTTCATCATTAGGCATTTCGGAAGAAAAGTTATTTACTCCTTTTTTTCCAAAAAAACCATCTGGCAAAGTATCATGAATTACATTGTTTAAAGTAAGAACAATATCACTTTCATTAATAATATAAAAATTAACAATCGTATTCTTGAAGATATCATTAAGTACTACCTCTACCGGCACATCTTCATAATCCCCCGATATTTTTTTGTATTCTTCAAGCCAAGAATCTTGAAAATAAAAATTATAATTTGTTCGCTCTTCTATTTGAAGTAAAACAGTTTTTAAGTTAGTGTTTTCAAAGGAAATAGTTATCAACGAATCGTTACCCTGAGCTACCACACCTTGAAAATTTAACAAAATAATAAGTAGTAAACATTTCTTCATAACCTTAAAAACCGTGTTTTGATAAAAATGGGGAATGAGCAATTTGTTGGAATAACTTCTTCATGAAGGCATCATAATCCGATTCTTTTAAGACATTATAATCATCGTAAAATGATTTGATTTCTTTTCTATAGAATGGAAAGGATTTAATAACATCTCCTTTTGACTTAATATTTCTACAGCTTGAATCTATACAAAATAAATATTTGGATTTGTCTAAAAACTTATAGTACAATCGTTGTCCTTTTATGTGTTCTCTTCTTCTTTTCTTGTGCTGTTTTAATAATGAAAAAGAAGAATTCTCAAATAATACTTCAACAAAACTTGAGGTAGTTACCCCATCAATTAATAAATCTTCTATTTTTATAAAATGAGAATCTTCAATAGTAAATTCTTCAATTTTATCGTAAATCAATTGTAAGATAGATGCACCTGACCCTGATTTTAGTTCGATTAAAAAGTTCTGAGTTTCTAAATTGTATTTTATTCCAACATTATAATAGGTCTGAGAATCGTATGTAACGGAACCTTTTAATACTTCGTCTGAACTAAAAAAAGCATGTTTGTTGTCTAATATTTTATTTCTATCAAAATCGATATACTGCTTTCCGTTATATAATCCTGTACGCTCATTTCCGATTACTTTATCAAACCACTCATAACTGCGATTTTTATCTTGCATCTGCCCAAAAACAAATACGTTTAGAAACAAAAAAACAATCATACTATTTATTTTATTTACTTTATCCATATTTCTCGTTACTGTATCTTTTGAATACTATCACCTTTTAAGCACTATTCTTGAAATTGACAATAAAATGGTCTTTCGAGATTAACCTATTTAGAAAGCACACTTTTTTAAAATGTAACTGATCGTTTGAACAATTAGCAAAATGTAGTACTGCAATAAATACTCAATGATCTCCAAGAAAAACATTTAACCTGTAGTCAAGTATTTCTTATCGAAATATATCTCTATTCATAAACGACATAGGTAACCCCTATCAAAATTTACCAATGCCGAACAACGCTTACTAGTAATCAGAAAAAGAACCTATAAATAAGATTTTCATAACGAATACTTTAAATATGCAGAATTCATAAATCATAGTATTTCAAATAAAAAGGGTGTAATGAAATAACAGAATAAGATTGATGATATTCGTTCATCTTATAAATTTGTTAAGGAGCAGTAGTCAATGATCCCTTTTACTTAAATTAGGCGATCAAATTAACACAAATGAAGACATTTTTTACTACATCACTCTTTTTATTTTCCATTATTGTAACCGCACAAACCGATCAACGAATATATGATATTATAGATGCTGTTTCTTCGGAAAGAATCGAAACAGACATAAAAAAATTAGCTGGATTTGGTACAAGACATACCTTAAGCGATACGGTATCCGATACAAGAGGAATTGGTGCTGCTAGAAGATGGATCAAATCAGAGTTTGATGATATCTCTAAAAGTTGTAACAATTGCTTAGAGGTATTTTATCAAAAAAATTTGGTGAAAAAAGGAGCTAACCAACGTATTGTTAAAGATGTGATGGTAGTAAATGTTGTTGCCATACAGCGAGGCACAAAATATCCAAATCGATTTATTATGATGAGTGGGGATATAGACTCGCGGATCACTGATCCCACCAATTTTACTGACGATGCTCCTGGTGCTAATGATAATGCAACCGGAATGGCAGGAGCTATAGAAGCGGCCAGAGTTTTATCAAAATATAAATTTGAAAATAGTATTATCTATGTTGGATTGTCTGGCGAAGAGCAAGGACTTTTTGGAGGAAAAGGATTAGCAAACTATGCTAAAACAAAAAATTGGGAAATCATTGGAGTAATGAACAATGATATGATCGGAAATATCAAAGGAGTAGATGGTGTTATCGACAATAGAACATTTAGGATCTTCTCAGAGCCTACAAATCTCACTGATGATCCAAAAACAGTAGAAAGAAGACGTTTTTATGGAGGTGAAGTAGATGGGATATCCCGCCAATTAGCTCGATATATTCATAAAACTACTAAAACATATATGCCAGAGATGAATCCTATGATGGTATATCGCTTAGATCGTTTTGGAAGAGGTGGCCATCATCGTCCATTTAATGATGCAGGGTTTGCTGGAATCCGTATTATGGAAGCGCACGAAAATTATACGCAACAACATCAAGACATTAGAGAAGAAGGTGGTATTAAATATGGAGATGTAGTTGAACACGTCAATTTTGAATATGCCGCAAAACTAACAGCCGTAAATGCAATCAATATGGCGAGTATTGCTTGGGCACCTCCTGCTCCTACTGAAGTTAAAATTGGAGGAATTGTAGAACCATCGGTTAAATTTAAATGGAAGAAATCAAATACTCCTAATATCAAAGGATATAAGATTTACTGGAGAGATACTACTTCTCCAACTTGGGATCATAGTCGATTTGTTGGTAATGTGGACAGCTTTACTCTAAATGGTATTGTTATTGACAATTACTTTTTTGGCATATCTACAGTAGGAAAAAATGGTCATGAGAGTCCAGTAGTGTTTCCTTCTGGAATATTTAGAAAATAAATTATTTCTAAGTATATTAACCATGATAATCTAACCACACAGTTCATGAAAGCCTTAAACATTATAGTTCTTTTTGCACTTCTTTGTATAATTTCTTGCAAACAAAAATCTTTCAAAGAGAAAACAGTCGTATCCAATGATATCGCTTCATTATTCCCTTCAGAAATAAAAGGAAAAGTTGTAATACATGAAAATTTTAAATCAAAACACGTAATCCCAAGAAATGTAGAAGTATTTCTTCCGGATGGATATGATCCTAATTCAAAAAAGAAATACAATGTATTATATATGCATGATGGACAAAATGTTTTTAACTCGAAAACATCATACACAGGCATTGATTGGGGTGTGGATGAAGCTGTTGATAGTTTGATCAAGATTTCAAAGATTAAAAATACGATCGTGGTCGCTCCTTGGAATACTGTAAAAAAACGTTTTTCTGAATATATGCCTAAAGCTCCTGCTGAAGCAACCAGTAGTGCAGAAGTGAAAGCTGCTTTAAAACAAAATACAGGTTTTGATGATTTATATTCTGATCAATATCTGAAATTTCTAGTAGAAGAATTAAAGCCTTTTATCGACAAAACATATAATGTATATACTAAGATGGAAAACACTAGTATAATGGGATCATCTATGGGAGGATTAATTTCATTGTATGCGATATGTAAATATCCCGAAGTCTTTGGCGCAGCAGGATGTGTATCAACGCATTGGCCGGTTCCTGTTTTAGGAGAAGCATATATAAAAACCCTACCTTCTACCCTTCCAGATCCTAAAACTCATAAAATATATTTTGATTTTGGAACAGAAACGTTAGATGCCCAGTATGAACCCTATCAAAAACAGGTAGATCAAATGATGATAGATAAGGGGTATACCAAAGGTAAAAATTGGGTTACTAAAAAATTTGAAGGTGCAGCGCATGATGAAAAGAGTTGGAATAACAGAATACATATTCCACTAGAATTTTTATTACAATAAATTAAACAAAATGAATAAGTTTTTCTGTACGGTCTGTATTGTTTGCGGACTATCACCAATATTTGCACAAACCTCACTTTTTGATGAGCATCAAAAATTCACAAGACAAGATTCTTTAAGAGGTTCTATTACTCCAGAACGTGCTTGGTGGGACCTTACCTATTATCATTTGGACATATCAGTGGATCCTGATAAAAAATTAATAAAAGGAAAAAACACAATTCATTATAAAGTATTAGAAAATCACAATGTACTGCAAGTAGATCTTCAACCACCGTTAGTTATAGAAAAGGTAATACAGGATGGGAAAGAACTAAAGGTAACCTCTGAAGAGAATGCTCATTTCGTTACGCTTACCAAAAAACAAAAAAAAGGAAGTGTCAATTCAATAGAAGTATACTATAGCGGTAATCCAAGAGAAGCTGTTCGAGCACCTTGGGATGGAGGAATTTCATGGAAAAAAGATGGTAACGGAAAACACTTTGTGGCTTCCTCTTGTCAAGGATTAGGAGCAAGTGTCTGGTGGCCTAATAAAGATCACATGTATGATGAAGTTGATAGTATGTTAGTGAGTGTTACCGTTCCAAAAGGTTTAATGAATGTGGGTAATGGAAGGCTTCGTAAAGTAGAAGAACGTACGCCTAGTACTAAAACATTTCATTGGTTTGTGCAGAATCCAATCAATAATTATGGTGTAAATATCAATATTGGTGATTACGTGCATTTTGGAGAACAATATGACGGAGAAAAAGGCAATCTTGATATGGATTACTATGTATTAAGGGACAATCTTGAAGCTGCAAAAAAACAATTTAAAGATGCTCCAAAAATGATGAAATCTTTTGAGCATTGGTTTGGACCATACCCTTTTTATGAAGATAGTTTTAAATTAGTAGAAGCTCCATATTTAGGCATGGAACATCAGAGTTCTGTAACCTACGGAAATAAGTACGTAAATGGCTATTTAGGTAATGATTTATCTGGTACTGGTTGGGGATTAAAATTTGATTTCATTATTATCCACGAATCCGGTCATGAATGGTTTGCTAATAATATTACCTATAAAGATATTGCTGACATGTGGATTCATGAAAGTTTTACTGCGTATTCAGAAAACCTATTTTTGGATTATCACTATGGAAAAGAAGCTTCTTCTGAATATGTAATAGGAACACGTCAAGGAATTAGAAATGACAAACCAATTATTGGACAATATCACGTAAATAACGAAGGATCTAGTGATATGTATTATAAAGGAGCTAATATGTTGCACACCTTACGTCAACTAATAGAAGATGATGAAAAATGGAGAACTATTTTAAGAGGATTAAATAAAGATTTTTATCATCAAACCGTTACTACAAAACAAATTGAAGATTATTTAAGTAAAAAAACCAACATTGACCTAACAGCTTTTTTTAATCAATATTTAAGAGATACAAGAATACCTACTTTAGAGTATAGTTTTGATAATAACGGATTAAAATACCGATATATTGATGTTGTCAAAGATTTTGATATGCCCGTGCGTTTAAAAATAAACGGAAAAGATCAATGGGTACAGCCAAATACAAAGTGGCAAACACTAAAAGTAAAAACGAATGAAATCGTAATCGATCCTAATTTTTATATAAATACCAAGTCTATATAATGAAAATTTATTTTCCTCAATGGCAAGGATCTGGAACAGGTAAAAACATAGAGGATGGTGCTAAAACCATCTTGGACTATCTTAATGATCCGGAATTTGTTCATATCCCATTATCAAAAATAGCAGCTGGAAAAAATGGAGAAAGAAAACATCATATTAATAATTATGATGCAATCACGGATCAATTGACTTATTTAAAAACACGAATTGATCAAACACAACCTAAAACAATCAAAACTATTGGTGGGGATTGTGGGTTAGAAATTGTTCCCGTCTCTTATCTTAATCAAAAATATCCTAATCTGGGTGTTATCTGGTTTGATGCGCATGCTGATATAAATAAACCTTGTGACTCCCCTAGCTGTAATTTTCACGGTATGCCGTTAAGAACATTGTTAGGAGAAGGATCCTATCACATGAATCCTCTTTTATTCTCTACAATTAAAGCTTCGCAAATACATTATGTTGGCTTAAGAGATATTGATGATACTGAACAAAGTAGAATTGATGAAGGAGAAATTTATGCTCCAAAAAATATAAATATTACAAATTTGGTCGAAACTCTGCGATCAAAAAATATTACAAATCTATATCTACACTTTGATTTTGATTGTCTAGAACCAAATGATTATAACAAAACATATTATCGGGTAGCTGATGGTATTACCATTTTAGAATCTGAAACTTGTATAAGAGCATTACAAGAAAACTTCACTATCGTTGGTAGTAGTGTTCTAGAATCAATTACTACAGATATTTCTGAATTACGTCCTATTGAAAAAATTATTAATTTATTAATGAATACCTAAATAAATATTATTAAAAACTATGTCAGGAGGTAATTGGAAAGATATGCTATTAGCATCGCAAACTGGTGATCTAGAATTGGTAAAGTACTACGTCAAAACAGGTATTGATATTAATTACCAACATCCTGAAGCTATGACAACACCACTTATTGAAAGTCTTAGGTTTGGACATCTTGATATTGCTGAGTTTTTATTAGAAAATAACGCAGATGTATTTGCTAAGGAAGGATTTAGCGGAGATACTGCACTGTCAGTGGCAACCGAAAAGCAAAATCAAAAAGCTATAAACTTGTTACAGTCTTATCTAAAATCATAAATTAAAACTTAAAATTTAAAGAACAATAAATGACTGCATATATTATATCATTTATAGCTGCCATTATACTCGGAATGTCTAAATCTGGATTAAAAGGAATGGGAGTTCTCATTGTTACCTTAATGGTATTAGTCCATGGTGCTAAAGCCTCTACAGGTATTGTATTACCCCTCTTAATTTTTGCGGATATACTTGCTGTTATATATTACAACAGACACGCTCAATGGAAATACCTCATCAAATTTCTTCCTTGGATGATCGCAGGAGTATTGGTTGCCGTTTTTGTTGGAAAAGATCTTAGCGAAGATGTTTTTAAAAAGGGAATGGCAATCATCATAATTATAAGTGTAATTATTATGTTTCTTTGGGAACGTTACGAAAAGAAAAATATCCCAACTGCTATTTGGTTTGCTGGATCAACTGGTTTCTTAGCTGGATTTACTACAATGATTGGAAATTTGGCAGGTGCGTTTGCTAACATATTTTTTCTTGCCATGCGTATCCCAAAAAATGAATTTATCGGAACTGCTGCTTGGTTATTCTTTATAATCAATTTAATTAAGTTACCTTTTCATATTTTTAGTTGGAAAACAGTTACCTACCAATCAATAATTACGGATTTATATTTAATCCCAGGGGTCATACTAGGATTTATAATAGGGCTAAAAGTGGTCAAACTTTTTAAAGATCATCAGTATCGAAAGTTTATTTTAATCATGACAGCTATTGGAGGAATCGTAATTTTATTCAGATAATTTAAATCCTATATTCATGTTATTTATGATAACTTTCTCATATGTTTAAAGCCTTATGTATTACCTTTATAAGAAAAGGTTAGCTATGTTTACATTATTTAAGAAAAAATCAGAGAAAGAACAACTTCAAAAAAAGTATCGCTTGTTAATGGAAGAATCCTATAAGCTCTCACATACAAACCGTAAAGCAAGTGATAATAAACAGGCTGAAGCCGAGGAAATTTTAAAACGAATAGAACAACTTTCTGAATAAAGTAAGAGTTTTAAAATAAAATGATCAATCATATAACATCATATATATTTACTCTTTTAATGACATATCCCTTAGTTATTTTTGATTTTAATAAAAATAGCAATTTATCAAATTGGACCATAGTGAATGATGTCGTTATGGGCGGTGTATCTAATAGTAGTCTAGAAATTAATCCTGATGGAAATGCTGTTTTTTCTGGCACTGTTTCTTTAGAAAACAATGGTGGATTCTCATTAGTTCGATATCGTTTTGAAACTTTAAAAGTAAGAGGGTATACTAAGGCTATAATAAAACTAAAAGGAGATCCAACTACCTATCAATTTAGAGCTAAAACTAATTATAATGATCGATATTCTTATATAGCAATTTTTAAGACTACTGGAGAATGGCAAACTATTGAAATCTCATTATCCGAAATGTATCCGGCATTTAGAGGAAGAAAATTAGATCTTCCTAATTATCAAGCTGAACAAATGCAAGAAATTGCATTTCTGATTGGAAACAAAAAAGAAGAAAAATTCGAACTAATAATTGATACAATAGAATTAAAATAAACAACCACTAACACCTCTATTCATTTCACTTTCAACAACTTCATCTGTAATGATATCACTTTTTACACGACTGATTAAGAAAAAAATATGAATAAAGGCTTTGGGATACTTTTTTTGAACATTCTATTTTTTTTTAGCTGTTCTACTGATGACCAAATTCTATATGACCCAAATGCCGAAAGAAATCCTCCAGTAATTGCGCACAATGGTATTTTCGCTGACTCTGATATATGTCAAGAAGCAAAGGATTTATATACTAGATTAATTTCTTCTACACAAAAAGGAATTGCTTTTGGAAGACAAGAAGCTTTCGGGACAGGCAATAACTTTCCCATGCCTGATAAACTTGATAATGATTTTTTTGAAGTTGCTAATGATCATCCAGCGATTGTTGGTTTTGACTTAGAACTTATATCGCTTCAAAACACCTTAGTGATTGACAATTTTATAGAAAAATTTACTAATGCGGTAGTAGAGGCACATGAAAATGGAAGTATTATAACAATGAGTTGGCACGCAGTAAATCCAAGTCATATCCAAGGTTTTGATCGAAGAGATACTGTAGTTCCGGACATGCTAGAAGGTGGAGAATTTAGAGACCTTTTTTTAGAGTCTTTAGGAAAAGTAGCTACTCTTTTTAAAAATTTAAAAGATTCAGAAGGAAAACCAATACCCATCTTATTTAGGCCTTGGCATGAAATGAATGGTGATTTCTTTTATTGGGGCGAAGGCTTTAGAACTACCCAAGAGTATATTCAACTATTTAGAGATACAGTTACCATTCTGTCAGAAGATTTAGATGTTCATAATTTGATTTATATATACTCTCCCAATTGGGTCTCAGATGCTTCAGAATATATGAGAAATTATCCTGGTGATGCCTATGTAGATATGTTTGGTGTTGACGTATATGACTTTATGAATGGGAGATTTTTACAAAATGCACTAAATAATTTACAAATAGTAGAAAGTATTGCAACCGACAAAAATCGTCTTTTTGCACTTACGGAAACCGGATTGACTAATGTAACTCAAAATACTTGGTGGACAGAAAGTCTTTATAAAGCAATTCGCAGTAGTAGTATTTCGTATGCTATGGTATGGCGTAATGATACGCCTTCCTTTTTTCACGTTCCTTTTTTAACGCACCCCTCAGTTAATAATTTTAGAGATTTTGTAGAAAAAGAGTCCATCTTATTAAGTAGTGAAACGCAATAAAAAGATATCATTTTATATTCATTCTAAAAAGTTATGCTTTTAAATCTATTTCTTTTAAACTCTCCATTCTATTTCTTTCCAAGAAAGCATCAATAGTCTCGAAATGTTCAATTACTCTTTTATTTTTAAATTCAAACACCTTATTAGATAATCCTCTTAAAAAATCTCGATCATGCGATACCAATATCAATGTCCCATCAAAATTTAACAGTGCTTCCTTAAGAACATCTTTGGATCGTATATCTAAATGATTAGTTGGCTCATCTAAAATAAGAACATTTACAGGTTCTAAAAGTAATTTAACCATTGCCAATCTAGTTCTTTCTCCTCCAGAGAGTACACTCACCTTTTTATCAATATGATCGCCGCTAAACATAAACTGACCTAATATATTCTTAATTTGTGTCCTTACATCTCCTTTAGCAACTTCATCTACAGTCTGAAAAACGGTAAGATTTGGATCCAATAATGATGCTTGGTTCTGAGCAAAATATCCCACTTTAGCATTATGTCCAAGATCACACTGACCTTCAAAATCAATTTCTCCCATAATTGCTTTTATCATAGTAGACTTTCCTTCGCCATTTCTACCTACAAAAGAAACTTTTTCTCCTCTTGCAATAGACATACTAGCATCTTTAAAAACAACATGATCATCATATTTCTTGGATAATTCTTTAGCTATAACAGGATAGTCCCCAGAGCGTGCTGAAGGCGGAAATCTTAGTTTCAATGAAGAAGTATCTATTTCATCTATTTCTATAATATCAAGTTTCTCTAACATACGTTCTCTAGAATTTACCTGATTTGTTTTAGAATATGTTCCTTTAAACCTTTCTATAAATTGTTTTGTATCGGCTATAAATTTTTGTTGTTCTTGATATGCCTTTAATTGGTGAGAACGTCTTTCTTCTCTTAACTGAAGATAATGCGTATAATTAGCCTTATAATCATAGATTCTTCCCATAGTAACCTCTATTGTTCTATTGGTTATATTATCTATAAATGCCTTATCATGAGAAATCACAATAACTGCCTTCGCCTTATTAAGTAAGAAATCTTCTAACCATATCACAGATTCTATATCCACATGATTCGTAGGCTCATCTAATAATATAAGATCTGGTTTTTGCAATAATATTTTAGCAAGCTCAATTCGCATTCTCCATCCCCCGCTAAATTCACTAGTTGGTCTTGTAAAATCTTCTCTCCTAAAACCTAATCCCTGTAATGCCTTTTCTACTTCCGCATCATAATTTACCTCTTCTATTGCATAAAATTTTTCTCCAAGATCTGTAACCTTTTGGATGATTCCCATATATTCATCCGAATCATAATCTGTACGAGTTTCTAATTCTTTGTTCAATCGATCCATTTCATGTTGCATATCATGAATTTGACCAAAAGCTTTTGACGCCTCTTCAAAAACTGTACAATCATCATCCGTTAACAAATGCTGCGGTAAATAGGCTATCACAGCTTCTTTGGGACAACGTACATTTCCTCTGGTAGCTTTTTGTACACCTGCAATAATCTTCATCATAGTAGATTTACCCGCTCCATTTTTACCCATTAAGGCAATCTTATCATTTTCATTTATCACAAAAGAAACATTACTAAATAATGTCTCACCACTAAACTCTACAGCAATTCCATCAACAGAAATCATATTATCATATTTTAAAGGTGCAAAACTATAAAAAAGCAGATCACTACAAAGGAATTATATGAATATCAATTACTACAACCATCTTTATTATAAATTGAAAAAAAGGATAGAATTATAGAAATCCATATAATCCTAATAGCTAGACATATTAATTAACACTAATGGAAATTTAATTACAAACTACCATCCAATAAGGGAAAATAACCCTAAAAACATCGGTGTAACAACTAATCACAAACCGTCATTTACTCGTTGTATAACAACGACTTACACAGTAAGTTTGCTTTCAGAAAGATAATTCCGGAAGCCTTTCACTAATTAAATACTTTTAAAACCGATAATTATGAAAAAATCAATTTTTAAAACACTTGCCATTGCATGTACCTTTGGTATTGTGTTTGTAGCTTGTGAAAACAAAGAAGATGAGTTACAAGATGAACAATTACAGGAGTTACAGGAAACTCCTACCAAAAATGCTAAATACTTAGATGAATTAAGTCAAACTTCTTATGAAGTAGCAAAAATTCAAAAAGATGGGCACGAATATCATTTTATTGCATTAGGTGATGAAGATGAAATGATTGTAGCAGAGACATTATACGGAAATGCTTCTAAAAATGCTGAAGAAAGTCTTCATAGTATAGAACAATCTCCTTTTAATCTTTTTATTGCATTGACATCTAATTCTGTCTCAGTACCAGAACGCGTAGCAAAAACAGCGAAAGGTTTAGAACTACAACAATCTGGTAGAAATATTGAAAAAAGTGGTGCTTTATTAGAGATCAAAGATCCAAATTACGTAGAAGCTATAGATCAAAAAGCTTGCTATGATATCGGAGCTACAGATTTTAGAAACATTTATTGTGGCGGAGTTCCTGTTGTATCAACACCAACGGATATACGTTTCTGCGATAATGGACTATGGACTTCATTAACACGTAATTCATATTATGGTGGCGATTGGAAAGAACTAGACGATACGTATACGCGAACTAACGTAGTTTGTGGTTTGACCAGATTACAGTTTTATGCTTGGGAAAACACAGCTTCTTGGCCTTTTAGCGATTGGAAATGGGTACTAAAATATCAAGTAGACTTACCGAATGGATACTGGTACTATTATTACTATACTTCTACAAATACTGAAAGACAAGTAAAGAGAACACGACCAACTAGTAGTGGATCTTTTAGAGCCTACACTAGATTCTATTAGAAGAACATATTACACAAAATAATGAGACCCATTATACATTAACATAAATGTATAATGGGTTTTTTATTTAGTGAAAATTAGTAACTTTCCTTGTGAAATATACAACTAAAATAATACCACTTTCATGATTACAAAACCAGAACTATACTTTAAAAATGACAAAGAATGGCGCGGATGGCTTCATGAAAATCATACAAGTTCTGAAGGAATATATTTGATTTTTTATAAAGTAGAAAGCAAACAACCTAGTATGCGTTGGGAAGAAGCTGTAAAAGTAGCTCTTTGCTATGGATGGATTGATTCTACAGTAAAAAAAATTGATAATGAAAAAAGAAGGCAGTATTTCTGCCCTAGAAAACCTAAAAGTGTTTGGAGTAAAGTGAATAAAACATATATCATTGAATTGATCAAAAACAATTTAATGCAGGATAGTGGTCTAAAATCTATAAGTATTGCAAAAGAAAATGGATCTTGGACAGCGTTAGATAATGTAGAAAATGGAATTATCCCAGAGGATTTACAAAAAGCATTTAATACAAATAAAATAGCATACACCAACTATTCAAACTTCGCCCAAAGTTATCGAAAAAGTTACCTGTACTGGCTTAATCAAGCCAAACGTCAAGAAACTAGGGATAGAAGAATTTTAGAAATTATCAAACTTTGCAAAGCTAATATCAAAACAAGAGATGGTGGCAGATAAACCAAATACTAAGAAATACTACTTTTGATCTCATAATCCCCTATATTCCATTAACAACACTTTAAGACATTTTGTTGTCTAATTCATTATTTTCGATTCAGATAAATCAAATACCATGCACAAACACATTATAACTACCCTATTCCTAGGGCTGTTTCTAGTATTTAATACCCAAGCACAAAAAGACAAAAAAGAGGATAAATGGGATGTTTCTAATCCTAATGGTCAGTTTAATTATAAAGATCACAGTTTTACGACTGATGAGGGTACTTGGATGAATCTAGATGTAAGTCCAGATGGAAAAACTATTGTTTTTGATCTTATGGGAGATATTTACAGCATTCCCATAACAGGAGGAAAAGCTAAAACCTTGCGTACCGGTATTCCTTTTGAAGTACAACCCCGTTTTAGTCCAGATGGATCAAAAATATCTTTTACTAGTGATGCAGGTGGTGGAGATAATATTTGGACAATGAATTCGGATGGAAGTAATCCTAAACAAATAACTAAGGAAAAATTCAGATTATTAAACAATGCCTATTGGATGCCAGATGGTAATTATATCGTTGCCAGAAAACACTTTACATCTCAACGATCTTTAGGAGCTGGAGAAATGTGGCAATATCATATTACAGGAGGATCTGGAATACAATTGACCAAAAGAAAGAATGATCAACAAGATGTAAACGAACCATGTATTTCTCCTGATGGAAAATATTTATATTATAGTGAGGATATGTATCCAGGTGGTTTTTTTCAATATAATAAAGATCCTAACAAACAAATTTATGTAATCAAACGTTACGATTTTGAAACAGGAAAAACCACAAGGATAACTGGTGGTCCTGGAGGAGCTGCAAGACCTCAGATTTCAAGAGATGGGAAAAAATTAGCATTTGTAAAACGAGTACGAACCAAGACAGTATTATATATTCATGATTTAGAAACTGGTGAAGAATGGCCCATTTATGATAAATTAAATAAAGATCAACAAGAAGCTTGGGCAATTTTTGGGATATACCCCAATTTTAGTTGGATGCCAAATAACCAAGAGATTATATTTTGGTCAGCAGGAAAAATTCACAAAATAAATGTGGAGAACTCTAACGTAACTAATATCCCTTTTACAGTAGATGCTACTCTAAAAATAGCCGAAACTGTACATTTTAATGCCCCAGTATCTCCGAAAGAATTTACTGCTAAAGTTATTCGTCATGCTGTTACCTCTCCTGATAAAAAAACATTAGTATTTAGTGCTTTGGGACATTTATGGAGTAAAAAATTACCAAAAGGTAAACCTCAACGATTAACAACCCAAAATGCTGATTTTGAATTCGAGCCAAGTTTCTCTCCTGATGGTAAAAACATAGTATTTGTGACCTGGAATGATGAGACATTAGGTTCTATTTGCAAAATTCCAATTACTGGAGGAACTCCTATCAAACTAACATCCGAAAAAGGCATCTACAGAACTCCTTCATATAACCCTTCTGGTAGCTTAATCGCATACAGAAAAGAAGGAGGAAATAATGACCAAGGAAGAAGTTTTAGTAAAAAAACCGGAATCTATACGATGTCTTCTTCAGGAAGCAATCCGAAATTAGTTTTAAAAGAAGGAGAATATCCAACTTTTACTAAAGACGGAAAACGCCTTTTTTATCAAAAAGGAGGAATCTACTTTGGTAGTTTAATAAAAGAATTGAACTCAGTAAACCTAAACGGACAAGATAAAAAATCACATATAAAATCAAAATATGCCAACCGATTAGTTCCGAGTCCCGATAATAAATGGATCGCATTTACACATTTGCATAAAGCCTATATAGCTCCTTTAATTATTAATGGAAAAACAATTGACTTAGACAATAAATCAACTTTAGTACCCGTATCACAAATTTCTAAAGACGCTGGTATCAATTTACATTGGTCTAAAGACAGTAAACAAATATTCTGGACACTTGGGGATGAATATTTTTCAAATAATATTAAGGATAGGTTTATCTTCTTACCAAACTCTCCAGAAAAAGTAGGAGAAATAACTAACAATGGAAGTCCTATTGGTTTAGTTACAAAAACAGATGCTCCAACCGGAAAAATTGTCTTCACTAATGCCCGTATCATCACCATGGAGAATGATACCGTTATTGAACAAGGAACAATTATTATAAACGGAAATATTATTGAAAGGATAGGGCAAAGCAGCGAGGTTACCATACCAGAAAATGCTAAAATATTTGATATTAAAGGAAAAACAATAATGCCTGGTATTGTAGACGCACATGCTCATGTAGGGGCATTTAGATATGGACTAACTACACAAAAACATTGGCAGCTATATGCAAACTTAGCATTTGGAGTTACAACGGCACATGATCCATCTGCCAATACAGAAACTGTATTTAGTATTTCGGAATTAATTAAAAGCGGGAAAATGGTAGGACCTCGTCTCTACTCTACTGGTTTTATATTATATGGTGCTGATGGAGATTTTAAAGCAGTAGTAAATAATTTAGAAGATGCAAGATCTTCGATAAGACGAACAAAAGCCTTTGGGGCCAAATCCGTGAAAAGTTATAATCAACCTCGTAGAGAACAAAGGCAACAAGTAATGCAAGCAGCTCGCGAATTAGGAATCAATGTGGTTCCAGAAGGAGGTTCTACTTTTTATCACAATATGAGCATGATTATGGATGGCCATACAGGTGTGGAACACAATATACCAGTTGCTCCCGTATATAAAGATGTATATGAATTATGGAAAACTAGTGAAACCGGATATACTCCTACTCTAATTGTAAATTATGGAGGAATGAACGGAGAATATTTCTTCTATCAAAAAGATAATGTTTGGGAAAATGAAAAATTACTAAAATATACTCCTAGATCTATTGTAGATGCTAGATCGCGTCATAGAACTATGGTACCAGATGAAGAATATGAAAATGGTCACATCTTGGTTTCTAAAACAGCGACAAAACTAACTAATGAAGGAGTAAAAGTAAATTTAGGTGCACACGGACAATTACAAGGTCTTGGAGCGCATTGGGAGCTCTGGATGCTTCAGCAAGGTGGTATGACCAATATGCAAGCATTACAAGCAGCAACTATAAATGGTGCTAAATATATCGGTGCGGGTAATGATATAGGATCACTTAAAGAAGGTAAACTAGCGGATTTAATCGTTCTGGATAAAAATCCTTTAGAAAATATTCGAAATACAGAAACAGTAAAATATACTATGGTAAATGGCAGGTTGTATGACACCGAAACTATGAATGAAATTGGAAATACTACAAAAGAAAGAACGAAGTTTTGGTGGGAAAATTCCAAATCCAACAAAGCTTTTCCATGGCACGAAGCATCTCAAAGTTTTATGAAACCAGGTTGTGGATGCCATTTGGGACATAATTAGAAAGTGATTATAATATTTAAAAACTAAGATCATGCAATTAGCACAAGTAAACATCGCCGAAATGTTGGCTCCTATCAATGATCCAATTATGGCAGATTTTGTAAATAATTTAGATCGCATAAATGAATTAGCCGAACAAAGTGATGGTTTTGTATGGAGGTTAAAAGGCGAAGAAGGAAACGCAACTGCTTTAACTGTTTTTGATAATCTTTTTTTGATAATTAATATGTCTGTATGGGAAAGCTTGGATGCACTATTCAACTTTACGTATAAATCAGATCATGTGGCAATATTAAAAAGAAAAAAAGAATGGTTTCATAAAATGCCTAGAATGCATATAGCATTTTGGTACATAGAAAATGGTCATGAGCCTTCTCCAGAAGAAGCTAAAGAAAGATTATACTATTTACAAGAGCACGGAGAAACTCCTTACGCATTCTCATTTAAAAGTAAATTCACAAAAGATGAAGCTATCAATTATCAAAAATTATAAAATAGCTATATTTATAATTACGCTTCTCTTCATGTTTAGTTGTGCTAAAAAGGGGAAAAAACAATATGATATTGTAGTTTCTGATGTAAATCTAGTTGAAATCGAGAATGGAAATATAACGACAAAAACAGTATATATCACTGATGGAAAAATAGTAAAAATAGAGTCATTAGATAGTGTTGGCATTTATGAGACAAAAAACAAAATAGACGGAACTAACAAATACCTTCTGCCAGGATTTTGGGATAATCATATACATCTTAGAGGAGGAGATTCTTTGGTACAAGAAAACAGGAACTTACTTCCTTTATTTATAGCTAATGGGATTACTTCTGTCAGAGATGCTGGAGGAGATCTTACTTCGGAGATTTTAACTTGGAGAAAAGAAATTAAAAACAATGAATTAATTGGTCCTACTATCTACACTTCTGGTCCTAAACTAGATGGAGCTAATGCCACTTGGGCAGGTTCGTTGCCTATCGAATCTGTCGAAGATATTACCAAAGCACTAGATTCTTTAGAAAAAATACCATCTGATTTTGTAAAAATATATGATAGTAAAATTTCTAGAGAGAATTATTTAGAAATATTAAAACAAGCTTCAGCTAGAGGTATCATATCTTCAGGTCACATGCCATTTACGGTAGAACTTAATGAAGCTGTAAATTCTGGTATCGGAGCAATTGAACATTTATATTATATTTTAAAAGGATGCTCTTCTCAAGAATCCGAAATCACTCAGGCCATTATTCGTAAAGAGTTAAGTTTTTGGGGTGCTATGGATGATCTAATCAAAAGTTATAATGATTCAATCGCTCAACAAACATTTAAAGATCTAAAGGAAGCGAACACTTATGTTGTTCCGACATTACACATCGGAGACATCCTAAGTTATCTGGATGAAGTAGATCATAGTAATGATCCTTATCTAAAAATTATAGGGAAAGGAATTATTAAAACCTATGAAGGTAGAATCAAACGTGCATTAACAGCATCTAACGAATCTAAAAAATCAAGAAATGAATTAAACACCTTTTTTAAAGGTTTAACTAAATCTCTCCAAGATGCTGATGTAAAACTTTTGGCCGGATCGGATAGTGGCGCTTTTAACTCCTACATCTATTCTGGGATTTCATTACACAAAGAATTAGAAGCAATGGTATCTGCTGGGTTAACTCCATTACAGGCCATACAAACATCAGCATATCATGGGTCTCAATATCTTAAGAAAGATAAAGTTTGTGGAACCATTAAAATAGGAAAAGTTTCTGATTTAGTGATTCTTAATAGTAACCCAATACAAAATATTAAGAATACTCAAGATATTTATAAGGTTATCAAAGGAAAAAAAATCTATGATCCTAAAAACTTGTAACTTGATTAACTCATAATAAAATTATCAGAACTATTTTTTGATCTAAAAAACAATTATTTATGGATGCAATAAAAAAAGTAAAACCATTAGGATTTACCTGGGAAACTCCAGATCCATTTTTGTTCTGTGCCTATCACGAAGATCAATACCCTAAAGGAAATGAAGAATTAGGTCCTGATGCATCTCTTGAAGGAAGAAATATTGGGCAAGATTTCATTCTCAAAGATGGCTGGAGAATGTACCATGGTAATAAAGTACCAGGCTTTCCTGCGCACCCGCATCGCGGATTTGAAACTATAACAATTGTACAAAAAGGACTCGTTGACCACTCTGATTCTTTAGGAGCTGCTGGCCGTTTCGGTAATGGAGATGTACAATGGATGACTGCCGGTAAAGGTGTACAACATTCCGAAATGTTCCCGCTTTTGAATTCAAAAGAAGAGAACCCCTTTTTATTATTTCAGATTTGGCTTAATCTTCCTAAAAGTAAAAAAATGGTCGAACCACATTTTAAAATGCTTTGGAATGAAGAAATACCCATATTAAATATAACTGATGAGTATGAAAGAACAACAGAAATAACCTTAATTTCTGGAAAAATAGAAAATCAAAATGCGGTAGATCCAGCTCCGAATTCTTGGGCATCCAATTCAGAAAACGAAGTTTTAATAGCTACTATAAAAATGGCACCGAATGCCCAATACACATTTAAGAAGGCATCAAAGGGAATAAATCGTTCTATTTTCTTTTTTAAAGGAAGTAAAATTGAAAGTGATGGATATAAAATCCCAGTAAATCATGAACTTGTTACCATAGCTAATAAAGAACTAACAATAAAAAATGGTGATAAAGAATCTCATTTCTTACTTCTTCAAGGAAAACCAATTAACGAAACGGTTGTTAAACAAGGACCTTTCGTAATGAATAGTCAACAAGAAATCAGAGAAGCCATTATAGAATACCAACAAACTCAATTTGGTAAATGGCCCTGGCCTAGCTATGATCACGTGCATAATAGGTCAAAAGGACGTTTTGCCTTGTATCCCGATGGAAGTCAAATTATTAAAGACTCTTAAGTACTCAAAAGCAATACTTTACATATTTATAACTATAGTTTTAAAAGTAGTATCCTTTTAAAACTACTATTAAAATACTATCTTTATTAAAGGGAAGAAAAAAGTTAAGTATTTAAACTGTGAATTCATATGCTAAAAAAAGTACTATATTTCTTCCCGATCTTCCTTTTATTTTTATCTACATTATCATGTTCAAAAGAAATAGTAATCAACGACTTAGAAAAGAAATGGTTAGAGAAAAATGATAGTATTACTGTTGCCATATATCCATATTACCCGCCGTATCAGTTTGTAAATGACCAAAATGAAATTGATGGTATTTTCATCGATTATTTAAAATTGATTGAACAGAAAATTGGTTATAAATTTCAAAAAAAACGCTATGATCACTGGCCCGAATTAATACACGATGTAAAAAACAATACCGTTCAATGTATATTAGAAATCCAAGAAACTAAAGAACGAAAATCATATTTAAACTTTTATGCCCCATTATTTAAGTCCCCTCACGTAATTGTTACTAGAAAGGATGCTAATTTTGGAATTAATATTAATAGTTTAACTGATAAAACTATTGTATTACCAGAAGATTACGCCATTACAGAAATTTTAAAACGTACTTATCCGAATTTTAATATTGTAACTGAAAAAGATGAACAAACCTGTTTAATTAAATTAAACTCTGGAGTCTATGATGCTTACATAGGGCCTAAAGCTTTAGTTAATTATTATATAAGGATAAAGAAATTAAATGATATCGAAATAACTTCAGATACTACCTTAAATTATGAACCAGGTTTTGCCGTTAATAGAACAAACACAACTCTACATAATATTTTTTCTAAAGTACTATCCAGTATAACAAAAGAAGAAAAAGAATCAATCTTAAATAATTGGTACTATAGTAATGTTACCCCTTTCTATCAAACTCCGACTTTCTGGATAATGGTATTCCTAATTACATTATTATTTTTCATTTTAGGAGCGTCTTTCAATGCCTATTTGAAATATAAAATCAAACAGAAAACTGAAGAATTAATAATTGCAAAAGACATTGCTGAAGAAAGTAATCGCTTAAAAACAAACTTTATTTATAATATTCCACAAGAAATAAGAACTCCGATGAATGGAATCATAGGGCTTTCGGAATTTTTAAATGATAACAATCTAAGTGTAGAAGAACGAAAAAAATATACTCAAATGATTATTGGAAATAGTAAAGAACTACTATCCATTATCGATAACATTTTAGAAATTTCACAACTACAGACCAAAAGATTTACCTTAAGACTGATCGAAATCGATCTTCGAGATGTATTTCGCACAATAACTTCACAATATCAAGTAAAAGCAGAAGAAAAAAACATTAGAATTAACATTAAAAGCGAACTTACAAATTCAGAAAATTTAGTTCTAATGGATCGTCCTAAACTAAATAAGATCCTAAATGTTTTTATGGACAATGCTATAAAATATACGGATAACGGAACTATCAATATTTCATATTCTATAGTAGATAGCTTTTTATCTATTTCTATTAAGGATTCTGGAATTGGAATAGAAGAAAAAAAGAAAAACAAAATAATTAATAGCTTAGACCCAATAAACAACCTAATAAATCCTATAGAAAAAAATAATGGGTTAGGATTAGGTCTTACCATTGCCAAAAAAAATGCTGATTTTATTGGTGGTCAAATTACAGTAATAAGTGAGGAAAATGAGGGAACTACTTTTTCATTAAAAGTTCCATATAATCAAGTAAAAAAGAATAATTCTAATACAAAAAACATTACTGGTAAAAATCCTTTAAAAACAGAAAAGAATATCATATTAATTGCAGAAGATGGGGAAACTAACTTTTTGTTTCTTAAGACAATTCTTACCAAAATGAACGATTATGATTTCACAATATATAGAGCAAAAAACGGTCAAGAGGCGGTAACCATTTGTGAAGAAAATGAGAATATTGATTTAGTTCTTATGGATATTAAAATGCCGATTATGAATGGATATGATGCTACCTCCTATATCAAAAAAATGAGACCCAATCTACCTATCATAGCCCAAACTGCTTATTCTATAGAAGAAGATGTACAAAAAGCCTTAGATGCCGGATGTGATGATTTTGTTTCTAAACCTGTAGACAAAAAGATTTTAAAACCGATGCTAAATAAGTATTTCCCATTATTTAAAAATAGAAATAAGACTTCTAACACACACTAGTATATGCTAAAAAAGATAACTCATATTTTTGTTTTCTTATACCTAATAATAGGAATAACATCTTGTTCTGATCAAGATATTCTCGACAAAAAAGAAAGAGATTGGTTAGTAAAACAGGATACCATTTCTGTAGCAGTATATGCATACTATCCTCCTTATCAATTTATAAATAAAAAAGATAGTATCGATGGGATTTTAGTAGATCATTTTGGTCTTATTGAAAATAAAATTGATTATCGTTTTCAAAAAAAGTATTATACCAATTGGTCCAATTTAATCGAAGATGCTCAAAACAAAAAAATCGATATTGTATTAGAAATGCAGGAAACTGCAGGGCGAGAAAAATATCTAAATTTTTACACTAAATTTTTTGAAACCCCTTTCGTTTTAGTAGTTAGAGAAGAAGTCGATAGTACATTAAAATTTAATGATTTTTTGGATAAAAGGATTACAGTTCCTAAAGGATACTCTATAGACGACTATCTTAAAGAAAATTACTCCAACTTAAACATTAAAAATTTTCCTGACGATATCACCTGTCTACTTAAATTACAATCTGGAGAAGCAGATGCATATATTGGTGGAAAAGCAATGGTTAATTATTTAATTAAGTCAGAAGGCATCACCGGTTTAAAAGTAATAACAGAAATTGATTACAGCTATATCCCAAGTATTGCTGTTAATAAAGAAAATAAGATATTAAACGAAATAATAACCAAAGCTACACGTAATATCACCGATGAAGAAAAGCAAGAAATACTCGACAATTGGCTTTTTGATGTTGTAAAACCATTTTACAAAAAACCGAAGTTTTGGATTATTTCATCAATTATATTTTTCACAGCTTTAGCAAGTATTATTTTAGTACACTTTTACTTAAAATTTAAAATCAGACAAAAAACTAAAGAACTTCGAATTGCTAAGGATAAAGCTGAAGAAAGTAATAGGATAAAAACCAATTTTATTCAGAATATCTCGCATGAAATTCGGACTCCTATGAATGGAATTATGGGATTCTCAGAATTATTGAAATCCTCTGCGATAACAGAAGAAGAAAGGCAAGAGTATACTAAAATTATTATTGAGAGTGGTAAAGATTTAATTAACTCTGTTGACAATATTTTAGAAATTTCGGTATTAGAAACAAAACAAAGTAAAATTCGATTTGCGCCAACAAACTTAGAAGAATTGTTCTTAGAATTAATTTCAGAATATTCAACTAAGGCAGATGAAAAAAACCTAAAAATTCAGTTGAACAACGAAATTCCCGAAGAAAAAAACATAATTATTACAGATCATCCTAAACTTTATAAAATACTTGATAGCTTGATTGATAATGGTATTAAATTCACTAATACTGGTTCAATAATAATCTTTTCTTATCTTGTAGAAGATTATGTTGCTATATCCATAAAAGATACTGGGATAGGAATTAAACAAAAAGATCAAGATATTATTTTTAAGAGTTTCTCTCAATCCGAAAAAGAAATCTCTAAAAATTTTGGAGGTCTTGGTTTAGGTCTAGCAATCGCTAAAGAATATACCGACTTAATCGGAGGAAATATTTCCTTTATAAGTAAAGAAAACGAAGGAAGTTCCTTCTTATTAAAAATTCCATATACCCCAATGCAAAATAACGCAGAACTAGCTACTAAAAAAAAGGGAGAAATAATTCCAGAAAAACATGTTGTACTTATTGCTGAAGATGGAGAAATCAACTTCTTATTTTTAAAAACGGTGTTAACCAAAATGATTGATTTCGAATTTATCATTTACCGCGCTAAAAATGGGAAAGAAGCTGTAGAGATATGCGAAGGAAACGAAAAGATTGATTTAGTTTTAATGGATATCAAAATGCCTATTATGGATGGTTATGATGCAACTAAACGTATAAAAAAAATGCGGCCAGATCTTCCAGTTGTTGCTCAGACAGCATATTCTACCGAAGAAGATATAGAAAAAGCCTTAGCAGCGGGATGTGATGACTTTCTTGCTAAACCCGTAGATCGAAAAATATTACGCCCAATATTAGATAAGTACATTTCTATATTTAGAAATAAACAATAGAATCAATAATGTCTTTTGAACATCAGTACGCTGGTTTTTTAAACAGTAAACTATTGTGGAAAAACGCAAGTCTTTTTGAACTTCTTCAATTCGATTTAGTAAACTCAAATAGTAATCTCTCCAAAGAGTATTCTATTAATATTGCACCTAATGAAGTGCTAGGAAAAAGAATTGAACATTTTTTTGAACACTACATACATAGTACAAGTGATTATAAATTGATACTAAAAGGTCTTCAAATATTCAAAAACAAAATAACTATTGGAGAATTAGATTTTATAGTAGAAGATTTGCGTAAAAAAAATATTTTACACATTGAGTTAGTTTATAAATTCTACCTCTATAATCCTAAAAAAAGTACTACTTCGTTAGAAAGATGGATAGGCCCTAATCAAAAAGATAGTTTATTAGAAAAAATAACCAAATTAAAAGAAAAACAATTACCACTACTCTATCGTCCTGAAACTGCATTAAAGCTTAGAGAACTAAATATTGATCCAAACAAGGTACTACAAAAAGTGTGTTTTTATGGAAATTTATTTGTCCCTCTATCCTATAAAAACAAGAAACTTCCGGATCTAAATAATAGTTGTATACAAGGGTTTTGGATACACGAAAAAGATTTTACATCAGATAAGTATGGCTCTCGACAGTATTTCATCCCAGAGAAGAAAGATTGGGTCACACAACCAAAACACAATAGAGTTTGGTACTCTTATATGGCAATACTAGAAGAGCTTCGAATACAACTGATCAAAAAAAAATCTCCATTACTTTGGATAAAAAGTAATGAAGATTCTTTTACCAAGTGTTTTATTGTTTGGTGGTAATAATTTTATGATTATAAGTCATTTATATAACTACCATATAAATCTTTAAACCTAAAACCTTCAGACAATCGATATTTGCTTAATTTTTTATGTTCCACTAATCCCCATAACAAGAATTCTTTCATAAAATAACTATCTTTTTCATCTATATCATCTTGATATTTTTTAATTAGATTATTTAACGGAACAATTTCATCTAATTTTTTCTTGTAGTCTTCTTCAGAAATTTCATCCAAAAGTTCAAAACCGCTTTGTTCAAAAAACCAATCTATTAGCTCTTGATAGGGACTTCTTTCGCTTTCTCTTTCTAACTTCTCAATTTTTGGAAAAAAATCAGAGAATAATGTTTTAATAGAATCAGAAATTAAGGTATGAGCTACAGATGCCGCTCCTTCTTGCTCACCTTCATATACTAACTCAACTTTACCCGTTATTGCCGGAACTACGCCCATAAAATCACTAAGTCTTAATAAAGTCTGTTCATCTCCTGATTTAAGTGCTCTATACTCTGCAGTACTTAATAAATTCTCATACGCAGTAATACTCATTCTAGCACTTACACCACTTTTAGCATCGATGAATTCACTTTCTCTAGCCTGAAAACTAATTTGCTCTAATAAATCCTTTGCTAAATCAGGCACATAAACTAATGTACTTTGTCTAGAATCTAACTTTGCTTCTTGCTGGGTAATTGTTTTGGCAATCTCTATACTTTCGGGATAATGTGTTAGTATCTGAGAGCCAATTCTATCTTTTAGAGGAGTTACAATACTACCTCTATTGGTATAATCCTCTGGATTTGCAGTAAATACAAACTGCATATCTAACGGCAATCTAAGTTTAAATCCTCTTATTTGAATATCTCCTTCTTGCAAAATATTAAACAATGCCACCTGAATACGAGCTTGTAAATCTGGTAACTCATTAATTACAAAAATACAACGATTGGCTCTTGGGATCATCCCAAAATGAATAACTCTATCATCTGCGTAACTTAACTTTAGATTCGCAGCTTTTATTGGATCTACATCACCAATAATATCAGCTACAGTAACATCAGGAGTAGCTAATTTTTCAGCAAACCGATCATTTCTATGCATCCAAGAAATAGGGGTATCATCACCTTTTTCTTCAATCAACGTAACCGCATATCTTGATATCGGGTTAAACGGATCATCATTAATCTCAGATCCAGTTACCACTGGAATCCATTCATCTAATAAATTAATCATTTGTCTTGCTAAACGAGTCTTTGCTTGACCTCGCAAACCTAATAAATTAATATTGTGCCTGGATAATATTGCTCGTTCTAACTCAGGAATAACAGTGTTTTCATATCCATGAATTCCTGTAAAAGTATCCTCGTTATTACCAATCTTAGTTCTTAAATTTTCTCTAAGTTCATCTTTTATACTTCTACTATTATATCCCGATGCTTTTAGTTCTCCGAATGTTTTTATATTCTTAAAATCCATATTTTCTTTTCCGAAATATTCTTTATTTATAATCTTTTTTATCCTTTAATTCTTTTTTTTCTATTCGCTTCGTAATCTTCAAAAATCATCTCACCGAGTCCTTTTAAACCAGTATAAAAAGCTTTACCTTGATTCGCGTGGGTAAACTCTCTAACAAACTGCATTAAATAAGGATCTTGCGCAATCATAAACGTAGTAATAGGTATATGTAATTTTCTAGCTTGCTGTGCCATCATATAACACTTATTCACAATATTCCGATCTAACCCATTACTATTTTTATAATACTGTCCATCTGGCATTCTTAAACAACTAGGTTTCCCATCGGTAATCATAAAAATTTGCTTATTTGTATTACGCTTTCTTCTTAACATATCCATAGCCAACTGTAATCCTGCAACAGTATTCGTATGATAAGGTCCAACTTGTAAATATGGTAAATCTTTAATCGCAATTGGCCAAGCATCATTTCCAAACACCAAAATATCTAAGGTATCTTTCGGGTATCTTGTAGTAATAAGTTCTGCTAATGCCATTGCCACCTTTTTAGCGGGAGTAATTCTATCCTCGCCATACAATATCATACTATGACTGATATCAATCATTAATACAGTACTCATCTGCGCCTTATACTGTGTTTCTTCTACAACAAGGTCATCCTCAGTAAGATGTAAATCTCCGATACCATGGTTAATCTGAGCATTTTTTAAACTTTCTGTAATTGATATTCTTTCTAATCCATCACCATATTGATAATTCCTATATTCTCCTGCATGTTCATCTCCTCTTCCTGTATATTTAGTTCTATGGTTTCCTGATCCACTACGCTTTAAATTACCAAAAATTTGATCTAATGCCCTTTTACGAATTGCTCTTTCTGTCTTAGCTGTAATAGACATTCCGCCTTTTCCATCAGGTTTGATTTCCTCTCGGATATATCCTTTTTTCTTTAAATCCTCAATAAAATCATCTAATGTGTATTCTTCTGTGGTAAGTTTGTACTCTTTATCCAATTCTCTCATCCAATCCAAAGCCTCATCTAGGTCGCCAGAAGTGTGAGTAATAATCTCCTGAAAAATATCAAAAAGCTTATCAAATGGAGATTGCTCAGGTGCTTCATAGTTTTTAAAAGCGAACCCTTTTTTTAAAAATCCCTTTTTCTCTTTCATTATATAAATTTAGCATATTTTGTAAAAGATATATACTGAACTCAATGCTAATAATAGATAATTAACAAATGTTTTGGAATTGTTCTGGCTTAAAGACACTTTTATCTAAAAACAATAAACACTATACAATTCTTATCTTTGAGACATCAAGTATATTTTTAAGAATATATTCTTATAATAATCAAAAATCATCTTACTCAGTTTATGAAGAATTCATTCCTATTATTACTCTTTCTTTTTCCATTTATAAATTATGGCCAAAATGATATCGAAAAAGTAAAAACTACAATTTCAAAAAGTGAAATTGAAGGGCACATTTATTTTTTGGCATCTGATGAACTAAAAGGTAGACAAACTGGAACTGCTGAGAATAAAATAGCCGCTCAATATTTAGCTAATATGCTACGTTCTTATGGAGTAAAACCCGTTACAGAAGATAAAAGTTATCTTCAGAAAGTCGTACTTAAAACAGTATCTCAATTTGATAAAGCAGAACTGAAAATAAAAAGTTTTAGTACTTCAAAAATCGTAACAATTAATAAAATGAATACATCTTATTCTGGTTCATTGGCATTTGTTAATTATGGTTTCGAAAAAGACTATGCTAATGTAGATGTAAAGGGTAAAATAGTTATTTCATATTCTGGAACAAAAGAAAATAATAATCTAAGATTTGCCTTTTCTAAAACACAAGAGAAAATCAAAATTGCAAAAGAAAAAGGTGCCATTGGTATTATTGAGGTTAATAATATAGATGATAGAACTTGGTCTCAATTGGATCATAGTTTTAATGGAGAAAAAATGTATGTTTCTGAAGAAGACACATCTAATAATTTCGCTTATTTATGGGTAAATGACCAAAAAGAAGAAATTAGTAAATTCTTTACGGACAAAAATGAGGTGAATGGATCAATTAATATTCAAGGTATCAAGAAAGGTAACATAACTACTCAAAATGTTGTTGGAATGGTTGAAGGAACGGATCCAAAACTTAAGGATGAATACATTATTTATTCTGCTCATTATGATCATGTGGGTATAGGGAAAGCTGTCGATAATGACTCTATTTATAACGGAGCAAGAGATAATGCAGTTGGAACTGTTACAGTATTGTCTGCAGCAGAAAATATTGCTAAGTATCCAACTAAAAGGTCGGCTTTATTTATATTGTTTACCGGAGAAGAAAAAGGATTACTAGGTAGTAAATGGTATGTAGAAAACCCCTTGATTCCTTTAAATAAAATGGTATACTGTTTTAATAGTGATAATGGTGGATATAATGATACTAGTATAGCCACAATTGTTGGTCTAGAACGAACTACTGCGTCGGATGATATAAAGAAGGCTGCAACTCCTTTTGGACTCAAAGCAATTGATGATCCAGCTCCTGAACAAGGGCTATTCGATAGATCAGATAATGTACATTTTGCTGCTAAAGGAATTCCTGCTCCAACATTTAGTATGGGGTTTACAGCTTTTGACGAAGAAATAACAAAATATTATCATCAGGTAACCGACAATCCCGACACCTTGGATTATGATTATCTTTTAAAATTCTTCCAATCCTATGTGTTGGCGTGCCGAAATATTGCTAATAACCCTAAAACACCTTTCTGGGTAGAAGGTGATAAATACTATGATGCTGGTATAAAATTATATAACAAAAAATAGATTATCATTTTATAATCAGTCCATATGAAATCAATTGTTTTAATTAGCTTTATAAGTTTACTTATGATATCATGTAGTCAACAAGATCCTTTAGAAAAGATCTTAAACTCTGATATACCACAAATAGTAAACGTAAGTAAGAATATTGAGAAATACGAAGTTCAGATTTTATATAGTCAGATCAATCGAAATAAAAAAGGACAAACAACATTTACTGATTATGAATTTAATGTTTCGGATAGCATGTATTTTTATCCGGCAAGCTCGGTTAAATTCCCAATTGCTGTACTTGCATTAGAAAAATTAAACGAGTTACAAAAAAATAATATCCCGATTTCTAAAGAAACTAGTTTTATTACAGAACAAGATTCCTCATACTCTTCTGTAGAAAAAGAAATTACTAAGATTTTTGCGGTAAGTGATAATCAAGCATATAATCGATTATTTGAATTTCTTGGACAAGATTATATCAATCAAAAGTTAAACTCTAAAAACATCAATAGTAGAATATCTCATAGGTTATCGACTAATAATGCTTCTAATACTAAATCTCAATCATTAATTTTTAAAAACAAAATCCAGGATAGTATTGCACTATATGAACAAAAAGGTATAGAAAATTCACCTAACCTGAAACTAGCGTTAAAAAAAGTTCAAAAAGGTAAAGGCTATATTCTTAATGATTCTTTAATAAGAACTCCAAAAGATTTTTCACAGAAAAATTATCTTCCGTTAAGATCTTTACATGGGCTAATGAAACGTATTCAATTTCCTGATACATTTATTCCAAAAGAACGTTTTAATATCTCAGAAAGGGATCTTGAATTTATAATTAAAGCAATGAAGACAATTCCTTATGAAGCTGGCTACGATAAAAAAGAATACTACGATGGATATGTTAAGTTTTTTATGTTTGGTGATACAAAAAAAGACATTCCCAAACATATAGAAATCTACAATAAAGTAGGATATGCTTATGGTTATCTTACCGATTGCGCATATATTAAAGACACAAAAAACAATGTAGAATTTATATTATCGGCTACAATACACGTAAACGAAAATGAAATCTATAACGATGACAATTATGAATATGATGAAATCGGAATTCCATTTCTAGCGCAATTAGGAAGAATGATCTACGACTTAGAAAAACAAAAAAGTAAATAATTTCGTTTCTATAACGACTTTTTTTAACAATTTCTCAAAATAAACGCTAAATCACTCGATAAAACCTCAAACTTTAAGAAATATTAATCTTTTTTTAACAAAATTATATATTCAAAAGACATCTAATGAACTAATTTTATAATCCCTTAGTTTTAAGAACGTTTAAGTTTAGTACAAATAACAACAAAATATGGTTACACATTTTATAATTAAGTAACTATATACAATACAACAAGTATAGTATATAGTTTTAAAAACAAGAACATATGAAACAATATATACTATTCTTATTATTATTTACCTTTGGCGTATTATACCCTAACAATCTATTTATAACATCAAATTCTTCAATGACAATTCAAAATCAGATAGATAGAAAACTATCTGAGGATGAAGAAAAAAAACGTGGATTAGATTTATTAGCTACAGAAATTATTGAACAGATTGATGAAATTGACCTAAGGAAGATGGCTCGATCTGCAATTTTTGAAACTTCATATGGATTTAGGTGGAAAATGGTTAACCTCCATACTGGGAACATTATTATTATAAAAGTCGATAAGAATTTCAAACTAATTTCGGCTAGAAATAGTAAGAAAAAAAAAATAATGATTCCTTAAAATAAAAACTATTAGGATAGCATTGTCTTTAGATTATCGTATTCTTCCAAGTATTCCCAATAGATAATCCTATCGAAAGCGTATTTTATTAAAATATACTTCTCGCTTATAGACAATATTCGATCTACCGAAACCAGTTTTTTAGAAGGAGATTTCACCTCAACTTTCTCTATTATCTCTTGATTTCTTGCATCAAATCCATGCACGATAGTATGATTATGCAAAGTAAGTTCTATAAATTTCATATTATTAGTATTTAACCTCTTCAAATGTAGCTATTTTCTAACTTAACACCCCTTTAAGAGTTTCGCATTTTCATTTTCTTAACTTTAGCTTTTTAATTAGATAATCAATCAAAAATGTTAAAAAGATTTTTCCTTTTAACTCTTGTAATTTTTAGTGTTTCTGGTTTTTCTCAAAAAAAAATATCGATCATCTATACAGGGAATATGGGTGTTTATATTTCTAATGGAGAATCTTCTGTATTAATAGATGGATTACATTCTAAATATGGAGATGATTATCTTTTTCCTCCAACCTCTTTGATTACTAAAATACATACAGATTTACAACCAGATGTTGTACTATTTACACATCATCATGGAGATCATTTTAGTGCATTACTTTCTAATGATTATTTAAATTTTAATAAAAAAGCTGTTCTATTTGGGCCTAATCAAATAACAAAAAAAATAACTCCTTTTAATAATCGATTATTTACAATTGCAACCTCCGATTATAAAAAACAAACCATAAAAATCAAAACACTTGATATCACAGGTGTAAAAATCAATCATGCAGGAAAAAGACATCTAAGTGTAGAAAATGTCGGTTACATTATTGATTTTAAATCAAAAAAAGTTCTACACGTCGGTGATACTAATTGGATGGATGATATTGATTTGTTTAACCAATTAAAATTGGTAAATGACAACATTGACATTGTAATTCTTCCTTATTGGATGTTATTAAATAATAATGCAAGTCAACTTATTAAAAATCGCATTAATGCAAAGCAAATTATTGCTACACATATTTCACCTAAAATAAAAAAACAAGAATTACAGGATTTAAAGAAAAAATATCCTGAAGTACATTTTTTAACAACATTAGAAGAACAAATTCAATTATAATTAACTCACTCTATAAAAATGAAAAGATTACTATTTCTATTATCTCTCATCCTCATATCCTCCATTTCTGCACAAGAATTTTCCATGGATCATGTAAAAAAAATACATCCACGTAATATTGGTCCAGGCGGAATGAGTGGACGTGTTACTTCTATTGATGTTGTTACGTCTGATCCAGACATTATGTATGCAGGAACGGCTTCTGGAGGGTTATGGAAGTCTACATCAGGTGGAATAAAATGGAAACCTATTTTTGACAAAGAAGTTACAAGTTCAATTGGCGCAGTTGCTATTCAGCAATCCAATCCATCTGTGATTTGGGCTGGAACGGGAGAAGGTAACCCGAGAAATAGTCTTAATGGAGGTTATGGAATATATAAGTCTTTAGACGGAGGTAAAAACTGGAAATTGATGGGGTTAGAAAAAACTCGTCATATTCATAGAATCGTAATAGATCCTACAAACCCTAACATTGTGTATGTTGCGGCAATTGGATCTCCTTGGGGAATACATCCAGAAAGAGGGATCTTCAAAACAATAGACGGAGGAGAAACTTGGAACAAAGTGCTTTTTGCTAACAATAAAACAGGAGCTGCAGATCTAGTAATGGATCCTACTAATCCGAATAAACTGATTGCAGCCTTATGGGAACATAAACGTGATCCTTGGTTTTTTAAATCAGGTGGAGAAGGCTCTGGATTATACATTACACATGATGGAGGAAAAACTTGGCAAGAAAGAACCGACAAAGATGGATTACCGAAAGGTGATCTGGGAAGAATCGGGATCGCTATAGCTAGAAATAAACCCAATATTATCTACGCATTAATTGAAGCTAAAAAAAATGCTTTATATAAATCCGAAGATGGTGGGTTTAAATGGAAAAAAATAAATGACAAAAACGACATTGGTAATCGCCCGTTCTACTATTCAGAAATATATGTTGATCCTCAGAATGAGAATAGAGTATATTCTGTATTTACCTATGTAAATGTATCTGAAGACGGTGGAAAAAATTTCAAGCAGTTAATGCCAGCCTATGGAGTTGATAATGGTGTACATCCTGATCATCATGCTTGGTGGATACATCCACAAGATGGTAATTTTATGATTGATGGAAATGACGGAGGTTTAAACATTACCAGAGATGGAGGAAAAACTTGGAGATTTATAGGTAATCTGCCTGTCGCACAGTTTTACCATATTAATGTAGATAATGAATATCCATATAATGTATATGGAGGTATGCAGGATAATGGTAGTTGGAGAGGTCCAGCATATGTATGGAAGGCTCAAGGAATTAGAAATTCTTACTGGCAGGAAATATCTTTTGGAGATGGATTTGATGTAGTACCTGATAAAGATGATTCTAGATATGGATGGTCTATGAGTCAACAAGGTTTTGTTAGCCGTTATGACTGGATGACCGGTAATAATTATACAGTTAAACCTACGCATCCAGATCCTAAAGTAAAGCTACGTTTTAATTGGAATGCTGCAATCAATATTGATCCTTTTGATAATAGTACATTATATTTTGGAAGTCAATTTGTACACAAAAGTAAAGACAAAGGATTGACTTGGGAGGTAATTTCTCCTGATCTATCTACAAATGATCCAGAAAAATTAAAACAAGCAGAAAGTGGTGGTTTAACTATGGATGCTACAGGAGCAGAAAATCATTGTACAATTTTAGTAATAGAACCTTCTCCTCTAGAACAAAATATGCTGTGGGCTGCAACTGATGATGGACGTGTTCATATCACTCAGAATGGTGGTGCAAATTGGACTGACATTTCTAAAAATATTAAAGGATTACCTAGTGGCAGTTGGATAGTTCAGATTAAAGCTTCTAACAAGAAAAAAGGAGAAGCTCTTTTAGTAGCTAATGATTATAGAAGGTTTAATTACACTCCTTATGCATACAGAACTTTAGACTATGGAAAAACTTGGGAACGCATCGTAGATGATAATGATGTACAAAGTTATGCTTTAAGCATTGTAGAGGACCCTATTGAGAAAAATTTACTTTTCTTAGGAACAGACGATGGCTTATATATTTCTTTAAATGCAGGTAATACATGGACAAAATGGACTTCTGGTTTTCCTACAGTTTCAGTAAAAGATTTAATAATACAACCTAGAGAACACGATCTAGTTATAGGAACTTTTGGTAGAGCTGCCTGGGTACTGGACGATATTAGACCTTTACGCGCATTAGCTAAAAATAAAAGTATTCTTAATCAAAAATTACAATTATTTAATCCTCCAACTGCGTATCAAGCTGCATATCAACAACCAACAGGAAGTCGTTTTGGTGCTGATGCCGTATACAATGGTGAGAATCGTGATTTTGGTGCACATATTTGCTTTTTTGTAACCGTAGAACAAAAAGAGGCGTCTAAAAAAGAGAAAGATAAAAAAGATGAAAAAGAAAACAATGAAGAGGAAAACAATGAAGAGGAAGAAAAAAAGGTGAAGTGGGATTCTATACATCTAAAAATATATGATGGCGATCGACTCATCAGAACGTTAAAACAAAAAACTCCTGATTCTACAGGAATTCATAGAATGAGCTGGTTTATGGATGAAAAAGGTGTAGACCGACCATCAAGAAAAATTCAAAAATCAAAAAGAGAACCTGGTGGAGTTAGTGTTAAACCAGGAACTTATAAGTTGATAATGGAATATGGTGATCAAAAATCTGAATCTAACATAGAAGTTAAATCTGATCCAAGATTGCAAGTTTCTCAACAAAATATAAACGAAATATACGATGCTTCTAAAAATCTTGAATCTATGAGGCAAACAGTCGCAGATGTAGTTAAACAATTGGTAGAAAGCAAAGAAGTAGCTTCTAAATACCAAAAAGAGCTTAAGAAACTAGATAAAAAGAAGTTTAAAGATCAAATTAAATCTTCTAAGGATATTATCAAAAAAATTGATTCTACCATAGCAATTTATTTAGGTAAAGAAGATAAAAGACAAGGTATTACTCGTAATCCAGAAGTAACTGTGATGCAACGTTTAGGAACTGCGGGTTGGTACACCGGAAGTAGGCAAAATGGTTTAACAGTTACAGAAAAAACCTTAATCAAACACGCAAATGACGCATTAAAAGAAGCTTTAGATAAAACGAATTCTTTCTTCAGAGAAGATTGGAAACCTTATCAAGAAGCAATAGAAAAATTAGAAACGTCTCCGTTTAAAGAGATAAAAACTTTCACAATCAAATAAAAATTCTTAATCATGAAAAAACTCCTTATTATAGGACTTGGGGTACTACTACTCTACTCCTGCAAAAAAGAAAAAAAAGAAGAAGTTGTTGCTCCTCCTATTGCAATTGAAGAATATTCAATTGAACAATTTATGGACAATGAAAATGCATTTTCTAATGGCTTTTCTAACGATAAGTCCAAAGTTCTTATGACTAGTAATCGTTCTGGTATTTATAATATGTATACCACATCTGTTAAAGGTGGAGAATTAATTCCGATTACAAAATCTGATAGCTCTTCTGTTTTTGGAATTTCTTATTTCCCAGAAGATGATAGAATACTATTTAGAATGGATGGCAATGGAGATGAAATATATAAAATATTTCTTAAAGACAGTTCTGGTATTACGCGACTAACTCCCGAAAAAAATGTGAGAGCTTTATTTAGAGGTTGGTCAAAAGATGGAAAAAGTTTCTTTTATGGAAGTAATGAAAGAGATCCTAAATATATGGATCATTATGAAATGAATATTGCCGATTTCACTTCTAAAATGATTTATCAAAATAACGATGGAATGGATTTTGGCGGTATGTCTGAAGATAGAAGGTACATTGCACTTACTAAGGCAGTGACTACAAACGATGTCGATTTGTATTTAATGAATACAGAAACCAAAGAAAAAACTAAAATCAATGAGAATATTAGCGGTAATCAACCTCAAGATTTTTCTCCAGACAACACTTCATTCTATTATACCACAGATGATAATGCAGAATTTAGTTATTTAATGAAATATAATCTTGCAGATGGTACAAAAGAAAAAGTAGCAGAAAAAAATTGGGATATTAATTCTTTTTATTTTACCAGAAATGGAAAATATCAAGTAATGTTTACTAATGAGGATGCTAAAACTGTAATGGATGTAAAAGAAGTGGCTACTGGCACAGATGTGGCATTTCCTTCATTTGAAAATAAAGAAATTTCAAGTGCAAGTTTTTCTAGAGATGAGTCCATGGCATTTTTAAATGTTTCAGGTTCAAGTACTCCTAGAAACGTTTATTCTTACGATATGGCATCTAAAGAATATTATCAATTAACAGATGTATTAAACAAAGATATTAACGAAGACCATTTAGTAGCATCAGAAGTTGTTCGTTTTAAATCTTTTGATGGTTTAGAAATTCCAGCGATATATTATAAGCCAAAACAAGCTACTGCGGACAATAAAGTTCCAGCATTGGTGTGGGTACATGGTGGTCCTGGAGGGCAATCTAGACAAGGTTTTAGTTCACAAATCCAATATTATGTAAATCACGGGTATGCAATTCTTGCCGTAAATAATAGAGGAAGTAGTGGTTATGGTAAAACGTTCTATAAAATGGATGATCAAAATCACGGAGATAAAGATCTAAAAGATTGTGTAGCCGGAAAAGATTGGTTGGCACAACAAGATATTATTGATGCCAATAAAATAGGAATTATTGGAGGTTCTTATGGAGGTTATATGACTATGGCGGCTCTTACCTATACTCCTGAAGATTTTAAAGTAGGAGTTAATATATTCGGAGTTACCAACTGGCTAAGAACATTAAAAAGTATTCCGCCATGGTGGGAATCTTTTAAAGATGCTTTATATACTGAGATGGGAGATCCGAATACAGCTGATTCTGTAAGGTTACGACAAATCTCACCATTATTTCACACAGAAAAAGTGACTAAACCTTTAATTGTGTTACAAGGAGCTAAGGATCCTAGAGTTCTAAAAGTAGAATCGGATGAAATAGTCGCTGGAGTTAAGAAAAATGGTGTTCCTGTAGAATATGTATTGTTTGAAGATGAAGGACATGGTTTTGTAAAAAAAGAGAATCAGATCGAAGCATACGGAAGAATCCTAAAATTCTTAGATAAATATCTAAAAGAACCAGGATCAGAAATCATTAATGACGGAAAATCTGAAACTAAAACTGTAGAATCAGAATCCTAGTATTATATCATTACTAAATATATTTATGAGAAAAACAATTGTATTCCTTACTATACTAATGAGTATTACCTATACTAGCGCTCAAGAAACTGGAGAAGATGACTTAGGCGCTTGGTATATGTATTTTGGAACGAATCGAATAACAGATAAGCTAAGCATTCACTCTGAAGCTCAATTTCGTTTCTACGAAGTAGCTAATACTTTTAATCAATTATTACTTCGAACTGGTTTAAATTATCATCTTACGGAAAATGCAATCGCAACTATTGGATATGGTTATATCAATACAGATGGTACTTTTGCAGATATTCCTGGTGAAGAAAATAGTAATGAACATCGAATTTTTGAGCAATTTATTCTTAAAAATGAAGTCGGAAAAGTAAAGTTCGAACATCGATATCGATTAGAACAAAGGTTTATTAGTACACAAGCTGATGATTTTACTGAACATCGAGCTAGGTATAGATTACAACTAACCTATCCTTTTAACGAGAAATGGTTCATAAATGTTTATGATGAAGTTTTCATTAATTTACAAGAGCCTATTTTTGGACAAAATCGTTTATATGGTGCAATTGGTTATAATGTAAAATCAAACTTTAGTATTCAGTTTGGGTACTTAAAAAATCATTTTACTGGTATCAACTTTGATCGATTGCAGTTAGGTATCATCTATAATACCGACTTCAGAAAGAAAGAATAAAAAAACATTGATGTCTAATTGAGCCTCTGGTCACTTTTATCTTATTAAAAGATTAAAATTTCCAAAGGCTCAATTAAACAATAAAAACTTCATTTTTTTAAAGCTCTTTAAAAAGAAAACTATGGTACTTACAAAAAAAGATAATCCAGCATTACTTCTTATTGATGTACAAAAAGGAATCAACAATCCGGGATATTATGGTACGGAACGTAATAACCCTAACGCTGAAAAAAACATTGAAGTTTTACTAAAAAAATGGAGATCAGAAGGTTTACCAATCTATCACGTAAAACATTGTTCTTCTAACCCAGATTCTCCATTAGCCAAAGGGAAAACTGGTAACGAATTTCAAGATTTTATTGTACCACAACAAAATGAACCAATTATTGAAAAAGATGTAAACAGTGCATTTATAGGTACAGACCTTAGAACACAGTTAGAAGATGCAAATATTAAAAATGTAGTTATTGTAGGATTAACCACAGAACATTGTGTATCTACCAGTACCAGAATGGCTTCAAATTATGGGTTTAATACGTTTTTAATAGAAGACGCTGTAGCAGCTTTTGATAAAATTAGTTTTAGTGGTAAAAGATATAGTGCTCAAATGGTACACGACATTGAAATTGCTAATCTTAAAGATGAATTCGCTACGGTTGTGCTAGCAGAAGAAATAATTAAACTTTCTTAATTCGATTATTATTTAAATAAAAGATCTTCTATTCTTATTTTGTTTAACCCCATATAATTACACCATTAACCTTATACATTCAATTTACGATTTCTACAATCACAGCTAATCGATTAAGAGCATTTTTTAACATTGAAAAAATGTATTACATTTAGTAAAAACAAATAAACAAATGTTATTACATCGTAAATATTTGTTTTTAATCGATATTAAATGTATTTTTACGGTAAAACCACATGTAAAAATAAACGTAATTTTCCCCATTTTAATTATCGATAATTCTAATACTATAGCCCTAATATGAAAAAAACATATTTAATACTAGCAATAATATTATTATCAAGTTCTATATCAAATCTAAAAGCACAAAAGAAACATATCGATCATATGGTATGGGATCAACTTCTATTACTAAATGTTTCAAATGATGGTAAGGTAGATTACAAGGGGTTTATTAGAGATAAATTTTTATTTGACAAATACTTTACATCTTTATCCACTAATTATCCTTCAGAAAACTCTGAAAATAACGAGAAACTTGCTTATTGGGTAAATCTATATAATGCTATAGTAATGAAAATGATTATAGATCACTATCCTATTAAATCAATAAATGATCTTAAAAATCCTTGGAAGAAAAAATCAATAACTATTAATAATGTACAATATAGTCTAGATGATATAGAGCACACTATATTAAGAAAAATGAATGAACCTAGAATACATTTTCTACTTAACTGTGCTGCTACCTCATCTCCAAAACTGTGGAACAGAGCATATACCAATAGAAATATAACACAGGCATTAGAAGAGAGTACATCAAACTATATCAACGATCCTACTAAAAATCTTATCACCAAAGATAAAGTGATGATATCCAAGGTATTCGAGTGGTATGCTAAAGACTTTGATAACGGAGATATAAAAAGTTATATTAATAGATATGCTAAAGAAAAAATTACCAATGCCTCTACAATAAAATACTTAGAATATGACTGGAGTCTAAATGAAAAGGAATAATACTTCTAAACTATATATTACAAAAGCCCTTTGTTTAAAAACAAAGGGCTTTTATAATTTCTAAGGATCTATGATATTTTAGAACTAAGGAGTTCCTACAAAATCCGTAACTATCCAGCTAGACCCATTAAATATTAGACTTATACTTTCGTTTTGATTTAAGACAGGGTTCCCCAAAGATGGGGGTAAAAGAACCAGACTTGGAAATATAGTAATAGTAGTAGTAGGATGAATATTAATCAAATGTACCTTTTGCCCAGTTACACCTCTGGTAAACCCAAAAACAGTAACATTAGAACCATTATTTAAAAGTACAATAGATTTATCTGTTAAATCATAAGTTGTAAAATTACCAACATTTGTTTCTGTAAATACAGAAGTTTGCACAGATCCATCTACAGAGAGATTTTGTGTAGTCAAATCAGTAAAATTGGCATCTCCGTTAATACTCAAAAGATTTGACACGTCTACGATTCCATTATTTATTGATCCATCATTTTCAATTCTTACTTTGGTATTTTGTTCTATTTCAAAAATAATACTACCATTGGTATCTGCATCATTATCCGCTCCAACAGTAGTACTTCCTGTATTAGATGTAGTTGCTGTCCCTAATCCAACAAGATTAGTAAAGTTAGCTCCACTACCTACAAAAGAAGTTGCTACAACACTACCATCTACTTCCATTTTTTCGGCAGAAATCAGGTTACCAATATTGATATTCCCATTAGCATTAACCTCTAGAGATTTATCTGGAGCTCCAGCCATTACTCTAAATGGAACTCTATTAGCTGTAGTATCTAAAACAGCAAAATAATTTTCTCCATTATCAGAAACATCATTGATTTTTATCACCCAATCATTAGTTGGAAAGCTTGAACTAACACTCGTATCCCTAAACCAAATACCAATAGTATCATCTGATAAAACCATATCGTTTTCTCCAAATTCCATTCCTGTGGTAACATCACTTCCTATAGCTACTCGATTTTTAATAATAGATTCTTCTAAAAACAAGTTGTTTCTGGTATTAAAAGTAATATCTCCTGTTCCTAAAGACCTTAATGTTGCGGTATTGTCATAATAAAACATAAATCCTTTAGCACTTCCTTCATAAAAAAGAGAACCAGGAGTTGGCTGCGCTACTTCATCATTTGTATTGCTTAAGATCATTCCATCTTTAACTCCTAAAACAGCATTACCAAAAGTAGTTGCATCCGTAAAACCGATACCAACTTTTGCCGTATCATAGTACGCATGATCTCCTATTTTAGACCAAATAATATCGAATGCTGTTCCTGTAGTAGTTCCAAATCCCGGAAACGAAGTTTTAGCTGTATTATCAGATACTTCGGTTGAAATCTGATTTAAATCTGCAGCAGATGTAATACTTAGAAAGTTTACCTTATCACTTTGTTCTGTCGTTATCGTGGCAGGTGAATTAGTTAAATTATTATAATCTACACTTAGGGCTCTATCTGTATTCACACTAATTAATCCAAAAGACGTACTTAATAATTGAGCTGTACCTACAATATCGTAATTAGTTCCTCCAGTAGGATCGGTTTCAGTTTTAATATAATAAGAATCACTTCCCCAATCAATTCCACTTAATGATCCGGAAACAACTGTTCCATCCCCTATTAACAAACTCACAACTCCTGTAAAATTAGTCATAGGATTATGAACTTCACTATATACTGTAGTTCCAGTTGCACTGCCTTGCACTATACTAATTTGTACAGATATGCTAGCATTAATAACCAATGCGTCGGAGGCATCCCGTATAATAGCTTGATAACTTAACTTTTCTGGTGCCTGTGCATATATACTTGTCGTAATTATTAGCAAACATAGGCTTATAAATAACTTTTTCATCTTCTTATTAGTTGTTAAGTCCTACACAATACCAATTAGTTCCATCATAGATAAATGTGGCACTACTATTAGCCGTCAATAAAATATTCGCATTTCCTGCCAACTGAAAATTCTGTGCGGTAGTTCCTGCATTATGTTCGAATGTTACATCAGAAGTCAAAACGGCAACTATTACAGATTGTCCTGTGATACCGCCCGAAAATGCCTGAATTGAAGAAGCTGCTTGACCATCAAACGTAACAAAACTCTTATCTGTTACATCATAAGTTGCAGGAAAAGTTGTAGCTGATATTTCTGCATTAGGTGTAATCGCAATCCCTTGAACCGCAACATTACCATTAAGTGTCATATTATCTACTTTGGCATCCCCAACTACTTCTAAAGCTACCGAGGGAGTTGTTGTTCCAATACCAATAAATCCAGTATTACTAATTGTCATTCTGGTTGTATTTTGGGTTTGAAAAGCAATTTCTCCAACAGTATCTGCATCATTATCTGCCGCAATAGTAGTATCTCCTGCATTAGTAATACCACCAGTACCTGAAGCTATTCCTGTTATTCCAGAGCCATCTCCTACAAAAGAATCTGCTTTAATTGCTCCTACAATTTCTAATTTATTGGTTGGTAAATTTGTTCCTATTCCAACATTACCATTAGCTGCGACAAACAAAGAATGTTCAGCCGCTCCAGCCATAATTTTAAAAGGCGTTGTTGCTCCTGTAACATCTACAATCGCAAAATGATTTGTACCTCCATTCGAAGATTCATTGATTTCTATTTGCCAATCATTAGCTGGTAATGTCCCAGAGATATCATCACTATCATCAAATAATATTCTTAGATTATTTTCTGTAAGAAGAAGTGTATTAAATCCAAAGTCAACACCAGATGTTGCATCTACACCCACTCCTAAACTATTCTGAATAATTACATCAGTACTAATAGTAGCGTCTCCATTCTCTATACTCCATAATCCACCAGTATATGTAACAGCTCCTGTATTGATAGTTACATCTGTATTGGTATTGTCTATATAATGAAAGCTTCCATTACCTGTATTGTCATAATAAAAACTTCCAGGAACAGTTCCCGCCGGAGTACCATCAAACAAAATTGGGCCTCCTACATGTAATTTTGAACCACTAAAACTGCTCGATTCATCCACACCGACACCAACATTCCCTGTATTATAAAAGATATCGTCAGTTACAGATTTTGTCCATATCACATTATCTCCTTCTAAAGCGGTACCAGGAACAGTTCCAAATCCAGGAAATGTAACTTTGGCATTGTTAGCTGTTACGTCCGTTTGTAATTGATCTAAATTTACAGCCGATGTAACAGTGATAAAATCGACCTTTGCAGCTTGCCCTGAAGTTATTATTGTCGGTAGATTTGTTAATGAATTATAATCTGCAGTTGCTGCAACATCTGCACTAGCTGAATGCAAAGCATAGGGAACACTTAAAAGTTGATTAACTGTCGACAATGTATAACTCGTTCCTCCTGTTGGATCTATTTCTACGTTTATGAAATAGGGTCCAACAGACCAATCAATAGAATCAAAACCAGCAGCATTTCCAATCACTAAATTGGCCAGTCCATTAATATTGGTCGTAACATTCTGATTCTCCGAATAAACAGAAGTACCAGAAGCGGATGTCTGCAGAATATTAATTTGTACTCCTACATTTGTATTCCCTACAACCATATTATCTGCATCTCTAATTACAGTTTGATAGTTAATTCTATATGAATTTTGTGCCGTAATACTTATTGTACACGCAAAAATTAAAAAAGTAATTATTTTATTCATCGGTTTATTTTTTTATGATTTTGAAAGTCTTTAAAGAGGTGTTTTGCTTCTTCACTTTTAAAATATACGCTCCAGAAGCATAGGAACTCATTTCTATTACATTAGTATTACTATCAATAGCTTTACTAATAATTAATCGCCCATGAATATCATGGATTTCGAAACTTGTATTCTCTAAATCAATCTCATCGATGGAAAGAAATAATCTGTCCGTGGTAGGATTCGGATATGTACTAACATTAAGTTGTACTGATTCGAACTCTGGATTGCTCAACGTTTCGATTTCAAAAGCCTGTTGAACTCCTTCCGATAATGATCCACTTGCATTCTGGGTGGTTGTATAAAAGGTTTGTCCAACAGAAAAACTTGATGTTCCACTTGTTCCTGAAGCATTTCCGCTACCAGAAACAGTATTCTCTTGTGCGATCATCAAGGTGATCCCAAAAGAAAAAAACATCAAAACCATAAGGGGTATGTAATTATGTTTCATATATAAATGTTTTAATATCTTAAAACTACGTAAATTAAATCCCAATTAGACCAAAAAGAATCATTAGTTACCTAGGTATTTATACCTGTTTTTTTATTTAATCATCTTAAAAAAAGTATTTTTCCCCGATATTATTACCAAAAAAATCTGTTCTTAACTTTATATAATGGCTGCTTCTTTTTATTATATTAGACCCCTATGAATACTATTGATATTAGGACAGTAGATGTGGTACAATATATACAACCACTGCGCGAAGGTGGTTCTCTGCCTGCAATCGTAAAAGCAGATGATGAGTTTCTGTATGTATTAAAGTTTAGAGGAGCTGGCCAAGGTAAAAAAGTTCTTGTTTCGGAACTAATAGGTGGTGAACTAGCAAGATCTATTGGATTAAAAGTTCCGGAATTAGTGTTTATGAATCTAGATGATTCTTTCAGTAAAACTGAACCAGATGAAGAAATTCAAGATTTACTAAAATTTAGTGTTGGTCTTAACTTAGGGTTGCACTTTTTATCAGAGGCTATCATGTATGATCCACTAGTTTCTATTGCAGATGGAATGACTGCTTCAAAAGTGGTGTTATTGGATAGTATCATTAGTAACATTGATAGAACCGCAAAAAACACCAATTTACTTAACTGGAAAAAAGAATTATGGTTAATAGATCATGGTGCTAGTTTTTACTTTCATCATAATTGGAAACAGTGGAGAAATCATCTGGACAGAACATTTCCAGCTATAAAAGATCATGTATTGTTAGAACGAGCTACTGACCTAGAACAAGCAGCTAAAGAGATTAAAACATATATGACATCAGAAAAAATTAATCAAATAGTATCAAAAATACCAGAAGATTGGTTAACAGATGAATCTGAAGAACTCACTTCAGAAGATATGAGAGCCGCCTATATAGAGTTTATTCAGAGTAGACTTTCTAAAATTGATGTACTAGTTAAAGAAGCTGAAGATGCAAAATAGATGTACATTTGAATTTGCGATCATAAGATTCGTTCCTAAAGTAGAACGCGAAGAATTCTTTAATATAGGAGTGATCGTGTTCTCTAAAAGAAAAAAGTTTCTTAAGGTTAAGTATCATATTGATCAACATAAATTAAAAGCTTTTTCTAGTGACATAACTATAGAACATTTAGAAGAATATCTTAAATCCTGGGAATTAATTAGTATTGGGGCTCCTTCTGGTGGAGCAATCGGAAAATTAGAACTATCAGATAGATTCCGCTGGTTAACCGCTTGTAGAAGTACAATTATACAAAGTTCTAAAACCCATCCAGGAATATGTCACGATCCTCAAAAAGAACTAGATCACCTTTTTGACAACTATGTTTTATAGCTTTCATCTTCTACCAATCTATCTTTTTTAGAAATATTAGTAAAAAAAATACAGTAACGAAATCGTCATTTTTAATACTTATATACTATAAAATCATTATCGTATATGAAAAAAGTAATACTATATATTCTTCTATTAGGTATTGTAGCCGTAATTGGATTTTTCGTTTGGTTCTTTGCATTTTATTTACAAGTTCCTGCATTAAACATTCCTAAAGATGCTAGTCCAACAGAAAGAGTGACGCAGATAGATAACTGGTTAGAACAACTTCATACCGAAAGAAAATTTAATGGAGGTGTTTTAATTACAAAAGAAGGCATACCACTATTAGCAAAAACTTATGGATTCACAAATGCGTCGAGAAACATCCAATTAACGAATAAATCTGCATTTAGATTAGCATCGGTATCTAAACAATTTACCGCTAGTGGTATCATGTTATTAAAAGAGAGAAACCAATTAGATTATGATGATCTAGTAAGTATTTATATACCAGAATTTCCTTATAAAAAAGTTACTATTAGACATCTATTAAATCAAACTTCGGGTGTTCCGGATGCATATATGAGTCTTGCAGATAAAAATAAAGACAGTATAAATATTCTTACAAATCGAATAGCTGTGGATCTATTAATTGAAAATCACCCAAAAATTGATTTTATTCCAAATGAGAAATATCAATATTCTAATACAAACTATATTTTACTAGCTAGGATTATAGAAACTATTTCTAATCAATCTTTTGAAGATTTTATGAGTGAACAAATTTTTACTCCGTTAGGAATGAAAACTACTAGAGTTTGGAATTTACTGTCTAAAGACAAGACATTTAAAGACAAGACTGATGGTTTTGAAGACATGGCTGGAGAGGTTAGAGAGATCAAACCTAACTTTATTGATGGAGTTGCTGGAGATGGTGCTGTTTTTAGTAGTATAGAAGATTTTGTGATTTGGGACCAATTCTGGTATCAAAATGATCTTATCAGCCCTGAGAATCTTAAAGAAGCCTTTAAAAAGCCTATTTTAAATAATGGTCAAAAATCAAACTATGGATTTGGTTGGGTGATTCTAAATGAAGATACTGTAATGCACAATGGAGTTTGGTTAGCTGCTAACTCCTATTTCGTAAGAAACACTAAAAAGAAAACAAGTTTTGTTTTGTTGGATAATTCTTCAAATTTATTCTTCAATAAAATTATTAAAAATTTAGAATAAACCTTTCAAGTATAAAGGGCTACAAAACCATACACAATCAACTGACTAACAGATAATAACTTTCTTTTTACAATAAAAACACATTTCAAAAAACGGGGAAAAAACAACTTTTATTAGTGTTTTTAAGGAAGCATGTTTTATTCTTTAATTTAATAAAATACTTATGAAAACATTGTTAGAAAATTTTAATGATTTTAGAACATTATCCCGAGAAGAACTCATCCAAATTGGTGGTGGACAGAGAGATCAATGCACTCCGGAGCAGGTTAACAGTTGTACTTTTGTTCAATATTACCCAGAAGGATCAGCAATGATGGATTGTGGGTCTTCTATAGATACTGATGGAGATGAAGTTTGGATTCCTTGTGAGGCGCATCTAGCCTAAATGAAAAAAAATCATACTGATATATTTTTTTATCAGTATGATGATTTTCTTTCCTAAAACATTAATAGGCTACTAAACAAATTCTTATTTGATATCTTTAAACTAAAAACGTTAACACATTTTTAACCTCTTCAAAAAGTTAGAAAAGCTCAAAAAAAACGACATTTAGTAAAAACAACAATCACATGAGCCTTTCTAAAATTTCTTTTACTAACGCAGAAGGACAAATACTTTCTGGTCGTTTAGAATTACCTGCGGATCAACACCCTCATAACTTTGCTCTATTTGCACATTGTTTTACCTGTAATAAAAATTTAGGAGCAGTGCGAAATATTAGTAGAGCATTAACCTCTCAAGGGTTTGGTGTACTGCGTTTTGATTTTACGGGTTTAGGAGAAAGTGAAGGAGATTTTGCAGATACCAACTTCTCTGGAAATGTAGAAGACCTTATCGCAGCAGCTGATTTTTTAGCAAAGGAGTACCAAGCTCCTTCGCTACTAATAGGACATTCTCTTGGTGGTGCTGCAGCAATTTTTGCAGCGACAAAAATTAATTCTATTAATGCTGTAGCCACAGTAGGGGCTCCATCTGACCCCACACACGTACAGCATTTACTGAAAAGTGGATTACCTGAAATTGAAGCAAATGGTAAAGCCGTGGTAAACCTTAGCGGTAGAGATTTTACGATAAAAAAACAGTTTTTAGAAGATTTAGAAAACAAATCATTGCCTCTAGTAGCTAAAAATTTGAATAAAGCATTGCTCGTTTTACATTCTCCTCAAGATACTACCGTTGGTATCAAAAATGCTGAAGAAATATATCACGCTGCCAAACATCCAAAAAGTTTTGTAACCTTAGATGGAGCGGATCATTTACTCATGAGAAAAGAAGATTCTTTATACGTTGGAAAAGTGATAGCAGGATGGTCCTCTAGATATGTTGATATCCCAGAAGAACCTAAACTAAAAAGCCAACACCACGTAGTAGCTAGTCTCGGAAACGATGAGGGATACACTACCCAAATGAAGGTAGGAAATCATTATATGGTTGCTGATGAACCAGAAAGTGTAGGAGGTCGTGACTTTGGACCTTCTCCATACGAATTGGTTTCTGCTGGACTATCTGCTTGTACCGCTATGACTATAAAAATGTACGTTACCAGAAAAGGTTGGGATCTTCGAAATGTAGAAGTACATACAACTTATGATAAAAAACATGTAGAAGATTGCGAAAATTGTGAAGATCCAACAGCTAAAATAGACACTTTTGATAGAGAAATTAAACTAGAAGGTAATCTAGACGAAAAACAAATTACTAGAATTCTACAAATTGCAGATAAATGTCCAGTTCATAAAACATTACATTCCGACACGCAAGTGATCACTAAATTGATTTAAATTCTAAGTATTTTTGAAAACATTGTAAGTTTCGAAGTACTCTTGCGACGAAAAATTGTTGAATTTTTTATCTGTATACTTATGAAGTTTTCACGTTTAATTGTCTTAGTGCTATTAGTCTTCTTTATTGGTTTAATGAGCAGTTGTTCTAGTAATGACGATAATGAAACAGAAATTGTTAGTGAAGAAGATTCCCCAGTGGATGATGATGATGATGATCAAAGTTCTGAATTAGAAGCTAGATTTATGTTTGATAACAATATAGTCATTGAACATAGTTATAATACTGGAGGTTGCGAAAGCCCTCCTTGCGATACTATTGATAACAATCTTGTCGGAATTTTTGTAAATGCTGTACCAGATGATCCTTATTTCTATTTAGCCGAGGATGAGTCTGAACTGTTTTTAGAATGTCAACTAGATAAAGGTAGAAGAGCTGAGTTTAAACAAATTTCTAGAGGACCTCTTACATCCTTTGCCAAGATTGAATTAGAAGCTATTTATTATGATATTCCTGATAATGGTGTCACCATTGCTCAAGTTCATAATAGAGGAGGTAGTTCTAATAAGCCTTTTTTTAGACTGGTATTACATAAAGACGGATTAGAAACAGTAATTCGAAAAGATCCAGAAGTAGACTCTGGGGATACTTCTTTCCAAAAAGAAGATTTTTCTTTTGTTGGAGGAATAGATTATGATTTATCAAGTCTAAAAATAATTGTTGCTAAGGGCAATGGTTTTGCACATATAACAGTAGAACAAAATGGAACCGTTATAGTGAACGAATCATATGAACCGGGTAATACCACTGATTGGGTAAACGATAGCGGTATAGCTAATGGTTTTTATCTTAAAGCTGGTCTATATAATGATGATGGACCACACACTAAAAATCTTGTTGTAGGTTACTCATCAGTTATATTCGAATCTGATGATCAGTAATTGTAATTATACAAGCTAAGTAAAAAACTTATCACTTAATTCATATAAATAAAAAAGGGAAGCTATACAGGACTCACGCTTCCCTTTTTTCCATTATGAAAGTATAAAAATTTTTGATCTTTATTATTCCGACCAATATTTTAATGTTACTTCAATCCATCCTTCTGGAGTTTCATTTTCTGAACTCACATCGACAATGGCCGAGGATGCACCATCGAAATAACCATCACGAGCATCGAACCTATATGTTCCAATTGGAAGACTTTCGAAAAGCCCTACTTCGTATCTAGAATCAAAATAAATATCTCCAGTTTCTAAATTAGTAGCTCCGTATCCAGGTAAAGTTCCAGCGGGAATTTCCTGACCGGTCCATTCATCTACTAATTTGATAATTACATCAAACTTTACTTCACTTTTTTCTTCAATTGCCGACGTTGTTTCTTCTATACTATTTGTTTCCTTTTCACAAGAAGAAAAGAAACATACTACAATCAAAAATGACATCACTTTGATCAATCTCATAATAATATGGGTTTAAGAGTTAGAGTTTAAATTTCTAAATAAAAATCAAATATTCGTTTACCTAATGATTATCAAAATGTTATCTAACATTTTCTTAAATTGGTATTATTCATTACTTCACAAAAAACACTAATCCATAATCTCGGATTAGTGTTTTTTGATCAATTTTTATTTTCTAATCAATCGTTTTGTTTTAATAATCTTACCATTACTATCTTCTATAGACAATAAGTATATTCCTGATTTCTGGGTTCCAGACAATAAAATAGTAGTTTTATCAGCACTAGATTCTACGATTTTATCATATACAATCTTACCTTGTAAATTGTAAATCATAACTTTATAATTCTCTTTCGACCTTCTAGAAATAGTAATATTCAATTGATCAGTAAAAGGGTTAGGATATATATCAAAAGTCATATCATTCTCTAACTCCTCTAGTGGTGGAGATTGTACTTTAGAAACATCTGTATTAACTCTTACTATTCCACAAGCTCCCAAATTAGTCCAACTAGACGATGTTCTTTCATACAGATAACCTTGATATGTTACTTTATCTCCAATAGCATAACTAACGCCACTCTGCCAAGGAGAAATCCCTAAACAAATATCTACAGGATCTGTATCCGAATCTGTAGTATAAGCAACAACTAAACGTGCTGCTTTATCAGAACCTCCTTCATAAGAATCCGCTACTCTTTTTGCCGAAGTGCTAGTTAAACTAACACCTTTTCCTCTTATAATAAAAGAAGCACTGTTACCAGAGGTCCAGCTACTTTTATTTACAAGAAGTTGAACCATATTTTTAAGTTCAGGAGTTCGTTGTCCTGAACCGTTCTGACCACTTGACCAAGAATTAGGATTCCAAATTACTTTGTTAGAAAATACTAATCTGTTAGAAACATTATAATCGCTTGTACTAAACGCAGAAGAATTGCTACTATCCTGTAAAGCTATTTCTAATTCTGCATCAGCACTATTACTTTCATCAGCCGTAAACTGAATATATGCGTTAGTGATTGTTGCGTCTTTAGGTAAAGCCAGAGACTGAAATCTAAGTCCAATTATTTGATTTCCTGCATCACTATAACTATCATATACTAATTCTAAATCACTACTATTAGTATACACATCTCCATTTTCTCTTTCTTCTACATCATCATTACCGTTGCTAATAGCTACTTCGATTGTCCCACTATCTGGATTAGGATCTACTGTTTCTTTATTAATAGTAACTACACTTCCGTTAGAAGGATTCCATATATCTAAATTCGAAGGAATTTGAAATACATTGTTGTTAGATACAGAACCTACTTGCAAAGCATTATCTACTCTTATAGTTCTAGTTTCAATCTTATTTTCATCCACAAAAATCCATTTAAACTGATTAAATCTTGCAGAATTTCTTGTCCAATTTTTATTATCATCATTAGAACGCAGAGGAGCTCCCCAACATCCTTCTCCAGCATATACTGTTCCATTCTGATCATCTCTTATAAAACCTTCATCACTTCCTGAACCTGTAGATGGTCTTACGGGCCAAGTAGTTTTTACAGTATGTGCATCACATTCTATTACTAATTTCACACCTTTATCATAGAACAATTGAGACCAATTGCTATACTGACTATTTCCTTCTGATTTATAAGATACGTGTGGACGCATTGGTTTATGATATTGTGCCATTTTCCAAATAACGTTAGTATTTGAATTCAAATCATTACGCAACCACGTTGTTTGATTACCTGAAATAGAAATTTCCGTATTTAACGTATATGTTCTAACGAGATTATCACCAAAAGTTAGCGCATAATAAACACTAGAAGATGGTGTGTCGAATAAATTATAAACGCTATTATTACTATCTTCATGATTCCCTCTTGTTGCCACAATTGGAAACATTCTTCCATCGGATGCAGTTGTTAACTGCCAATCACTAAACCAAGTTTGCCATTGACTATTAGTATCATCATCTGTCATATCGCCTCCAAACAATACAGCATGAGGCTTTAATTTAGCAACCAAACGATTTGCATTTTGTCTTGGTGTTCTATTATTTCTAGAATCACCCCCTGCGATAAAGGATAACCTACTTTTATCCGCTGGAGCTGTTTTAAACCAGAAACGCTCACTTGTACCTTGACTATCTCTAATTACAAAATAGTACGCGGTATTAGGCTGCAATCCTGTAAGTCTGGCAAAATTATTATTCATTCCTTTATATGAAACTATTCTATCTGGTGATTTAGAATTTGGGTAATTACTATAATTAGTTCCATAATCAATAGTTCCAAAATAAACAGTAGGATTGCTACCAGATGTTTGATTCCATCCTACAACTATTGAAGTAGAAGGGTTACCTCTTAGGGTCAGTCGATACTTATCATTAGATGCTTGTAAATGAAGCCCTAATAGTATTAATATTAGTGTAATGAATTGTTTCATTTATTATGAAGATTAAGTTAGTTTTCTCAAATTTAAGGTATCCAATAATTAAAAAAATCTAATTCTAAATTCTTAATTAATACTTAATTTTAATAGTTTAAGATTACAAAAAGTATAACCTTGAATTTACAATCTATTAACATCCTACTATGTTACTTTGTGCAATGAAAAGCAATCGAATAGAATTACTTCTTAAAATTAGTGTCTTCTTAATTTTTTTAGGCAGATCGCTGCAACATCTTTTTTGGGATGCACCGTATCGCACTTTTTTCTGGGACGAATCTATATTACAACCTGTTGTAGAAGGAGTTTTTAATACTCCTTGGCAAGAATATGCTACTAATCACAAAACAGATAGCGCTATACAAAATGGTATAAAAATTAATGGCCTCTTATATCTTATCGGAGCAATATCTTCTCTTTTAATTAAAAAAATAAACATGAAATGGTTTCGAATTCCTATTATATTTGGTGGAATTAGTTTGCTATTACTAACATTATTAATAACCAAGGAAAAGTTCTATCATTTCGCTCAATTTTTTGAACACAGTATTCAATTTGGACTACCTTTTGTTTTATTATACTATTATTCGAAAAAGAAGAATACTATCCGATTAATTTTAATCTTTAATATTCTAATTGCTCTTACATTTTTCTCTCACGGATTATATGCCTTCGGATTTTATCCAGTTCCAGGAAAGTTTGTTGATATGGTTATACAAATTTTCGGTTTTTCTGAAGAAACAGCTATTACCTTTTTATACATTGCTGGAATTTTAGATTTTATAATTGCTATTCTAATTTTTGTTCCTAAACTAAGGTTTTACGCACTATGCTATGCTTTTTTATGGGGATTACTTACTGCTTTTGCTAGGATAACAGCTAATTTTTATTGGGATTTCCCTATTCAATCGATTCATCAAAACTTACATCAAGTACTGTATAGAATTCCACATGGATTTACTCCTCTTTTAGTAATCTTAATAATTAAAAAATACTATTATGAAATAAAGAAGACCGCCTTTTCAGACGGCCTTCTTAAAAAAACTTAAGATTTAAATTAAATCTATTTTATTATAAATCGTTTAGTTTCTCCTTGAACTTTTAGTAAGTACATACCAGTTTCAAGATTACCAACACTTATAGTTTTACTACTACTTAAAGTACCTTGCCCAACAATTTGTCCAACCATATTCATAATAGAATATGTATTATTAGTACTCTTAGTATCCTTCATTGCAATCTGTAATACTCCACCTCTTTGTAGTGGATTTGGTGCAATTGTGAAAGTAGAAATTCCTTCTTCATCTTCGGTTCCTATAATTGGAGTTGTTGGTCCGAAATCTGCTACTAAAGCAGCCGATCCATCACAAGATCCTTCATAGATCTTAACATTAGAGAAGATTGAATTATTTCCTGATCCTGCGTCATTATCATTAATGAATACCAATCTATCCATACTTCCTGTATAGAAATTACCTACTGGAATTACGTATGTTGTTGTACCACTAGAATAATTATCAAAATTAGTTACCCCGTAATTCTGAGTACCGTGAACTTTAAAGTATCTAGTAGAAGTTAATGTATTATCATCTTCAAAACCAACACCATGAATCTCTCCTTGAGAAGTACTGCTAAAATCAAACTCTATAACCGTATTAGCAGTTACCGTATAACTTAGAGGAATATACTTCCAAGTATTATTAGACATTGATAATCCTGCTCCGCCATTTACAATAGAGAAATCACCAGCTGCATCTTGATTAGAGAAAGGAGTAATTGAGAAGTCATTGAAATTAATTGACTCACAAGTTGGTCCTGGATCAACAGTACCATTAGTAATACTTAAATCATCTATGGTAACATCACCTTGCCAGCTAGATCCTGTAACTGTATTAAGACGTAATTGTACACTAGCATTTCCTGCATATGCAGAAAGATCAACACTTGCAGTGTTCCAATCTGTTCCTTGAGCACCAGATCTACTAAATACACTGGTCCAGTCTCCTGTATTATCTGTTCTTGCTTCAACGTCAAAAGTTCCTATTGCACTACCAACCATATGGTACTGGAAACTTAATGTTGGAGAAGTCAATCCACTAAAGTCTAAACAAGGTGAATTTAAAATTGCTCTCTTATTAGGATATCCTGTTCCATTTCCTGAAGCTTCTACATAAATATAAGAAGTACCATCAACCGCACCGCTTGGTCCTGTTCCATTAGATGGAGTTCCGTTAGAATCAACAGTCCAATCTAAATCATCTCCAGTAACTTGGGACCAATCTCCAATATTTCCTTCGAAACTTTCACTATATGGGAATGATGCTATATCACCTGTACACTCATCGCCTCCAGGTCCAGGTCCACCACCATCACAAGGATTAACAAAGGATACTATCTGATCAGAATTTGTATTGGTACCTCCGTTACTATTTTCATTTGCATCCTGACCAACACCTCTATCAGCAAATGCTTTCCAGATAATACATTCATATTGTCCTCCATATAAATCTTGATCAGCCTGAAGAATACCATCTCTACCAGAAACGAATCCTGGATTATTAGCTGTATTTTTTAATCCTTCAGTTACTAAAGCTAATGCGATATTATTACCACCTGTTCCGTTATAAAAATCAGGATCAAATCCTTCTGCATCAATTAGACCCCAAGTCATATCCCATAATACAGTAGCAAAAGCATATCCCACTCCATGAGGAACTGCTAATCCACTTATATCTGCATAATCGGTATTATTTACTGATCTATCTATAGAATATGGAGTTGGACGAATACCACCTCCTGTTGTTGGTTGATTTAACGCATATGTTCCTATTCCTCTAGCATCTGTACCAGAATCACCAGCTTTCATAGTAAGCATTAACCCAAACCAGTCGGACCATCCTTCACCCATTTGCTCAGAACCTCCAAGACCATTAGAAGCTGGTCCACCTACTAATCTTATAGAAATACCATGACCATATTCGTGTGCAATAATTCCATTATCTAAATCTCCATCTCTATCAGGATTTGGACTTGTCCAAAGGAACATTTGCATTCTAGGATTCCCTCCATCTCCAGGAGTTGAGAAATTTGCATTATTACTTCCACTACCGTCTTGCGCATCGGCATTTACAGAATCGCTTCCTGCACCACCATTACCATAGTTGTTTTCTTGGAAGTTTCCACTAGCTTCATCAAAACCATATTGATAAAACACATCGTGCATAATATTATTCCAGTAGAAAAGATTTGTTATTGCTGCATCATCATATGCTGTAGGTGCTTGGTTAAGATCAATAGGAAAGTTAAAATCTAAACTAGCCCCTCCATCAGGAGAAAAACCTGTACCATTGTTCCCATTTCTATCTTCCTGAGCCCATACATTATTACCTCTAGTAATTGTAAATTCTGCTCCAGCACTACCATTCGTATCATGCCATCCAAATGGAGAAGCATTAAGATCAGCTGGATCAGTTACTATAGAACGATTACCATGACTAGGACTTTCTACAGGCATTGCATATACATTATAAGAGTCAGGCGCAAACGCTGCTGACGCTTCTGACTTAGTTTTAGCTGTAGGAGCAGGAACAATTGGCGTTTCTTTTTCAAATAAAACAGACTCTCCGTGATTGTGATTTTCATGATCAGGAGTACCAAAATTACAAGTTATTACCCAATCCTCCGTATATAAAATTTCACCAGTAGTGGCATCTACATTAGCATTCCACCAATGTTGACCGTCTTTTTGGTATAAACTAACACGCCAAGTTAATATCAATTGATTATTTTGCTTGATATAAACTTGTTTTGCCTCTATAGGTTCTAAAGTAATTCCAGAATTTTCATAAACTAATGATCCATCAGATTTACTTTTTGATCTCACCAACTGAGGAGATTGTAAATTGTGAGCTCTAGCAACATTCATAATTGCCGTCTCTGCTGGAAGAGAGGCTTTTGCAGAAGTAACTTTGGACTTAAGATCCGATATAAATTGATTTATCTTCCAAGTTACTTCATTATTCTTTACAGTAAGTTTATATGTAGCATACTGTATTGGAATTCCCTGATAACGCTGTTGTACATATACGTGCTGTATATCGGGATTTAAAGAAGGAACCACATCGGTTACTTCCCACTCTGACACATCGTCTGATGTTAGTGCTGATTTAGCTGTTGTGCTGTTCAGATGGTTTTTAACTATACCATCCATGATGTTTTGTGCAAACATTGCCTGGCCTATCAACATAGTTAATAAGACAAACGAGTACATTTTTCTCATATGTATAAAATTTGAATTTGTGTTAACTAAAATTAACAAAATCAAAAACATCTTAGACACAAATCTAATATCACTGAATAAAGTTTAACAATTTCACATTTTCACTGAATTTTCCCTAAAACAAAAATTCAGGTAGTTATTTAAACTACCAATTGTTAGTTAACCTACATAAATACTAGACTTTTTATTTTTTTTTAACATATCGCCACACATATACTGATAATCAGAATAATAACTATACCTTTTTTTAATTACGGGATACCTGTAGATTTTTTTTTTACTTTTTTTATTAAAACAGCACTTTATAAGTTATTTTAGATCGATTTGATTAACGAAACAAAAAAAACATTAAACAACTTATTCTAATACATAAATATTTTGACTTAAAACATTTATATGTTTTTGGTTAAAACAAAAACATATTACTATAACTTTTCAGATAAAAAAAACTATTTGGATAACTGTATTATAGAAGAAAACATACATATATAAATGAAAAGCCCAGTTTTTATTACTTCCTTACAATCATCACATAGTGTATTGATTCCTTTGGAGATTGCTAAACCATTTATTACTCTTAATCAAAAAAGAGTAATTGTCGAAATAAGTTTTGAGGATACTCATATTAAATTTCACGCAGCTTTATTAAAAAGAAAAGAACAATTTTATGTTATGTTTAGTCAGAAAAAACAGAAACAACTTGGTGTTCTACCTAATGATTATTTTAATATACAATTACTAGAAGATAGTTCTAAATATGGAGTAGAAATGCCCGAAGAACTAGAAGCTGTACTACAAAGTGATCCTGAAGCATCTAACATATTCGAATCACTTACTGCCGGTATGAAAAGGAGTTTAATTTATTATGTACTACAGTTTAAAAACTCTCAGACCAAAATAGACAAGTCTCTGATAATTACCGAGAACCTAAAACTTGGTATAAGAGACAAAAAACAACTTATCAAAAAGCTATAATGGAAAATAATTATGCCAAAAAAAGAAAATTAAGTTCTTTTAATTGACGCAACCTTTCTAAATATTTTCATCTTTTAATCAAACAATCAAAAGATGAAAGAAACGAAATTAATCATTGTAGGCTTACTATTTATATGCCTACAAAGTTGCTGCCCTTTTCTGGTAGATTGCGAAAACAACGATGATGATTTTCCAATAGAACCAACATTTTCACAATACGAACCTATTTTATTGGATCGAAATGATTTCGAAAATTCAGTTTCTTTAAAAGATCCAATTTCGATTAATACTTCGGGTAAAATTTACAGTAAGGATAATCTACTTTTTATCAATGAAGTCCATAAAGGTTTTCATATTTATGATAACACAGATCCGACATCTCCTACCCCGTTAAAATTTCTTGAAGCTCCAGGATCAACTGATTTGGCGATTCGTGATAATATGATATACATCAATCAAGCAACTGATTTAATTGCGGTAGAATACAATAACGCTGACGGTATTACACTTACTAAAAGAGTTATCAATGTATTTCCAGAAATGCGCTCACCAGATGGTTTTTTGCCTTTCGATATACCAGAAAACAACGTCGTAATTGGATGGACATTAATCAACTAACACCAAATATTATGAAAAAATGCATACTTATGATACTCACTTCCTTTATTATTTTTAGTTGCGATTCCGATTCTTCAAACGATTCTTTTTCCCCTATAACTAATGATGGAATTGGTGGATCTTTAGCAACCTTTACCTTAAAAGGAGATTACTTATACACTGTAGATAATACGGATCTTACGGTGTTTAATATTACTGATATCAAAGATCCTGTACAAGTTAACACCATACCGATTGGTTTTAATATTGAAACACTCTTTAGTTATAAAGACTATTTATATATTGGATCAAGAAACGGAATGTTTATATATGGATTAACAAATCCAGAATTTCCCGAAAAACTTTCGCAAGTAGAACATTTTACTGCTTGCGACCCTGTTATTGCAAATGACACACATGCATTCGTTACTTTACACTCCGATACATTTTGTGGAAATAATCTTAATGTCTTACAAATATATGATGTTACCACTATCACAGAACCCATTCTGATCAATTCCAGAAACCTGGCTTTCCCAAGGGGGTTAAGTCTTTATAACGATTTTTTAATTGTTTGTGATGACGAAATTAAAGTCTTTGATGTTTCTGATCCATCAGAATCAAATCTCGTTACTTCGATTAACAACAATGCTTTTGATGTCATTATATCTGGGGATTTATTAATCGCAATTGGTGAAACAGGCTTATATCAATATAGACTTACTCCAGATGTAAATTTAGGTATAAGTATTACTGAATTAAGTACAATTAATATTTAACAAAATCTAAAAACCTCTTAAATCCTTTGCTATAAGCTAAAACAGTCCTATATTAGTTTACTCTAAACGTAACAATTCATTAAATTATGAAAACTCTAAATCTAGTAGTAATTGCTTTTCTTACTATTGTTATTCTTGGCTGTAAGGGAGATAAGAAGGAAGGAAAGGAATATGACAAAAAAGTAAACGAAGAAATTACAGAAGAAACTACTGAAGAAAAAGAAGATAAGAGCGAGATAAAAACATTAGCTATTTCTTTAACACCAAAAAGTGATAGTAATGTATCTGGCAATATTACTTTTACCGAAGAAAGTGGTATGGTTACTATGGTTGCTTATTTAAATGGTTTGTCAGAAGGAGAACATGCAATTCATATTCACGAAAAAGCAGACTGTTCTTCTGAAGATGGTAAATCTACTGGAGGCCATTGGAATCCTACTATGGAGCCTCATGGAAAATGGGGAGCTTCTGAAGGCTATCACAAAGGAGATATTGGTAACTTTAATGCTGCTACAGATGGTAAAGGCTCTATCACATTCGCTACTAATGAATGGTGTATCGGTTGCGAAGACAAGAAAAAAGATATTGTAGGTAAAGCTATAATAGTACATCAAGGAACTGATGATTACACTTCTCAACCTTCTGGGGCAGCCGGAAGCAGAGTTAGTTGTGGTGGAATCATAGAATAAGAAATAAAATTTTATATAGTAATTAAATAAGAAAAGAGTATATCAGCTAGATGTGCTCTTTTTCTTTTTTAAAGAAAAACAGTACTTTAGTAATATACGAACGGACTTTGCATGCAGCCCAGAGAATTAATAATTCAGTTACAACAAAAAAACGAAAAGGCGTTTCAACGTATTTATGAAATGTATTCCGAAAATGTACTCGGTATTATTTATAGTATTCTAAAAGATGAGGCTTTATCTGAAGAAGTATTACAGGATGTATTCATAAAAGTTTGGAATAAAGCGGATACGTATTCCGAAAAAAAAGGACGTTTTTTTACTTGGATACTTAATATTGCGAGAAATGCTGCTATTGACAAAACAAGATCTTTAGGGTTTAAAAATTCTCAACAAAACCAAACTGCTGATTATTTCGTAGATATATTAGAAGATAAAAATAGTTTCTCAAGTAAAGTTGACGCTATAGGTATAAAAAAGTATATAGAAATACTTGAACCTATTTGTAAAAAAGTTATTGATTTATTGTTTTTTAAAGGGTTCACACAAAAAGAGGCTTCAGAAGAATTAAACATTCCAATTGGAACGATTAAAACTCGGAACAGAATTTGCATTAATAAATTAAGAGAAGTCTTGGCTGTATAATTATGGATATAGAACAATACATATCATCTGGAATATTAGAGCTTTATGTATACGGCGCATTATCCGAAAAAGAAAATGCCGAAGTATACAAAGCTTTAAAAGAACATCCAGAAATTGAACAAGAAGTAAAAGAGATTGAAAAATCTCTTATGCAACTTTCTGTATCAGCAGCTCCTTATAACCCAGAATCTGTTTTTAATCGTATTAAGGAAAAACTAAATCTTACAGATAAAGAAACAGATGTGATCCATATTACTCCTAAGCGAACAAATTGGACTACCTATATTGGTTGGGCTGCTTCTATAGCTTTGTTAATTGGGTTATTCATTCAGTTTAACAAAAATAAAACACTACGCCAACAAGTTGTTCAATCACAAATTGAGCAACAGCTGCTCAAAGGAAAAATTAATGTCGCAGAAGAAGACCTATCTAAAGTCAAATCACTTTTAAGTGTATTACGTAATAAAGATGTATTACAGATTCCTTTACAAGCCCAACAAGTTGACCCTACAGCATACGCAGCTGTTTATTGGGATAAAGAAAAACAAACTACTTACATAGATGTTGCTGGATTACCTACTCCACCACCAGGTAAAGTATATCAAGTGTGGTCTCTAAAATTGGATCCACTTACTCCAACTAGTTTAGGTATTTTAGACAAGTTCGCAGAAGATGGAATCAAAATATTCTCTCTTACAAACACTAATGATTCAGAAGCTTTTGGTATCACTCTCGAACCAGAAGGCGGAAGTGAATCCCCTACTATGGAACAACTATACACTCTGGGTACCGTAGAATCATAACATTTATCATTTTCTCAATTACGGGAAACTTATAATTAGCTACTAAAGGTGCTTTTAGCTTTTTCTTATTGCTTTTTTTTGAAGTATTTTTTACTAAAAAACACGTATAAATACGCTATTACAGTTATTTTTTTTGGGGTAATTTTAGTCTATTCGATTATAATATTTTGCCTAAGCAAATACTAACTAAATAACTAACAAATGAAAAAATCATCTTTTAGCAATGTAGTACTACTACTTATAATGGTAGCTATAATTATTTCTTGTAATAAAAAAGAAAAAAAAGAATATACTACAGACTCACCAAATGAAAATACCGAGACATTGATCGCAGCAGTAACTCCAGTAAACTCTAAACTTCCCTCTGATGTTTTACAATCTTGTGTAGTAGATGCTTCTAGTTTTGAATCTTGGTTTAAAACTAATAGTGTTTCCAAAAACGGTATTGTAACGCCTGCCAATAGTGTAACCTTTAAACACCTAAACAATTGCGATTTTTATAAATGGTCTGAACGAATGTTTCTTTGGATGACATCTCCAGTAAAACAAGGTGATTATAGCAATGGTACTGTAATAGAAACACCTGCTTTTTATACAGTTTCTCCAGTTGTAGATAAAGAAAGAACATTAATTCCTCATGTACCAGGACAATTGATTAGTGCAGTTGCAAACACTCAAAAAAATGATCCTTTAATTGATACTGAAGAAGGCCAAGCCACCGATGATGTATTATTAGCACAAAATGGATCCTTATTATATTATATTACTATGGTTAATGATGTATATGCTCAATTTTTGACAGGTGCCAAAACAGGAAAACTTTATGATAATGAGTTTCCTACAACCCAAGCTACCTTAGATAGTATTACGGCATTTGCTAAAAGTCAAGGAGTAACATTAAAAGATCCTGAAACTCTAGCAATCGAAATCAAAACATCATGGGTAGAGGCTGATAGTATTTCTAAATCAGATATTGGTACGTATATCACAATGGATGCTATCATCCCAACATATACTAAAACAGATACAAAATGGACACCAAATGGAACTAAAACAGCAAAACTAGCTCTTGTAGGAATACACATTGTAGGTAGTACAGCAGGGCATCCAGAAATGGTTTGGGCAACTTTTGAGCATGTTAACAATGCACCAAACCTAACCTATAAATACGTAAACAATACTACTCCATCAGATACTATTACCGTTGCTGCCGATACTGGAAATAATTGGTTATTAAATAATGATAGTTCTAGTAGCATCTATAACAAATCTCATATGACCTATGATAACGGTGATATCATAGCAAATACAAAGACAAGTCCAAAGCAGACCATTACTCCTAGTAATACAAAAATGACAAAACCTTGGGGAGTTGCTGATGCCGGCATACCAAACCCTGAAAACACATCAGTTGCCGCCTCTAATAGTCAAATTATATCTACTAACAATAGTGTTCTTGGACAATTAGCAAGTGGAGATATGCGTAAAAATTACATCTTTATAGGTGCTACTTGGACAAACGATGGTGCCGCCCCAACTGGAAAAAGTTATTCTAAAACTTTAACAACTAATGGAGTAGCGATAGGAACAAGTCAATTAGCTAATAGCACAATGGAAACCTATGCACAAAACGGAGCTGGATATAGTGAATATGGTAGTTGTTTTTCATGTCATTCTAATTCTAAAACACCGGGATTAAAACCAACAGACCTTAGTCACGTATACCAAGCTATACAGGCCTTAAATGAAACTAAAACAGTAAATACACCTTAAAAATTTAATAACATACTATATCCTATAATTCTCAGTATGAATCATAGGGTATAGTATATATTCTATGATTTCATCTCCTATAAGTTAAGTTTTAATCATCAAAATCTCCACCTCCACCCGTAGGAAGCGTGTTTAGAAACTCATCAAAATCCGAAATTTCATCAAAATCTCCAGATGGTATAGAAATATCTATATTTGATAATGCTCTAACAGAAAACTCTGAAACATCTGTAGTTATATGAATGTTCAGATCTACTCCTTTTTTAAGAATTTGTAGTCCCATATTGAGCCATTTATTTTTAGATAATTTTTCTAAATCTGTTTCTTTTTTAATTGTAGAATCTTTTTTACGCAATATATTTCTTGCTAATTGATCAATGGCTTTCGTTTGTTTTCCTTTTATGATCGAATCATTACTAATTTCAGAAAAGGTGGTTTTTACATCTGATTTTAAAGGGAAATTAATCTCATCAGGAAGGTTTAAAAAAACCATATCTAATAATTCGCGTTTTACCTTTATTTCTTTAGAATCAAATATATCCTGTTTTAGAAAATCTGTATCATCGTGATATCGCGTAAAATCACAACTAAACTCCTTAATTATCGTAGAATCTTTTATTTGCTCAATCAATCTGTAAGTCGGTAATAGTTTAAAAGTATGATCTACAGGAGATGGAATACCACTTGGAATCACTTTATTTTTTAGTTGCAATTTATAATCTTTAATACTAAGTGTATGTTTATTTCTTTTGTCACTGAATTTATCAGCATAATACATTACTACACTGTCTTTTTTTAAATCAATAATGATACCTGCATAATTATCCAATACACTATAAACACCTCCCCATCTTTGCTCTCTTTTTATTTTATACTCTGATATAAAATAAGTAGTATGCACTTTTGTTAAATCGCCATAAAGTCCTCTAGATTCTGATAATTTAATTTCACCTTCAAAATAAGGTCTATTATCTTCTTCCGCACTATCTATGTCCCTGGTGGAATTACCTTCATTATTACTACCTAAAAAATTACACGAATTAAGTGCCAAGGATAAAAAGATAAAACTATAAATAATTATTGTAAGTCTCTTCATTAGATAGTTTTGATTGTCTGATTTATGGAGATATTAAAATCAAAGGTATGCTTAATTGTAAACCCACTTTTCATTATCAGTAAATTAATTACATAAGGCCTAAATATCTCATTCCTAAGATCATCTCTTAATTTATTTTTTTTGTCCATTCAGCTTTTTTGATATTATACCAATTATGAGGTACCCCTTCATAATCAAATCTGTCAATAAATTTTAAACCGATTTTCTCTAATATATTATTTGATGCCAGATGATTTATATCTGCGGCAGCACCAATCTCTTTTAAGTTAAGTTTTTCGAATCCATATTTAAGAGATTCTATTGCCGTTTCTGTTGCAATTCCTTTTCCCCAATACTTTTGTCTAAGTCTGTAACCTAGATCATAGTAATTAAATTCTTTTCGTAGACCTTGTTCATATTTTAATCCAGTCCAACCAATAAAATCCTCCGTTTGTTTATCGATTACTGCCCAGCGCCCAATTCCATTTTCTTTATATTGAGTTCTTATCTGTTTTATTATTTGTTTTGCTTCTTCAAGTGTTTTTATAGGTTTTTTTCCTAAAAACTCATGGACTTCAGGATCAGAATCAAGTTCAAAAATTCCTTGTACATCATATTCCTCTAAATCCCTTATAATTAATCGTTCAGTTTCTATATGTACTTTCATTATTTTATCTATTTTTAATAACCACTTCTATTTTATATTAGTAATATTAAACATATTATATTTAAAAATATTCGTATAACAAAGAAAAAGCCTGTTTGCCCTTACAAACAAGCCTTTCCTAACAACATCAAAAAACAAAACCAATTAACTTAATTGTCATTATGATATTTTACTTGTTTATCATCATACTCTAAAATCTATAGGTTATTCCAGCTTTTGCAAAAAATGGAGTGCCTGGTGTAAAATGAATCTCTTCTTCTGATTGAGTTTCATCTACTAACCTTGATTCTGTAGCAAATTGTGTTTCGTTCCATTCTGTATCAAATAGATTTTCAACACTTAAAGAAAAATCAAATTGCTTCCATCTATAATTCAATGACATATCAATCACTATATATCCTTTTGCTTGGATATTATTATCTTCTGTTGCTGGGCGATCTCCTAAATACCTGTAACGTATCCCTCCTGAAAAATCATGTAAGTTCTCTACAGTGATTCCTCCTGCTGCAGTAAATTCTGGTGCTAAAGGAATATAATCATTACCATCTTTTTCTTCTATACTTCTGGCATAGGTATATGTGGCATCAGTGTCTAAAAACAGCCAATCATTTAGCTGGTATCTTCCGCTAATATCAATTCCGGTTCTTCTAGTTTTTCCACTAGGTTCCACTACCCCTTCATCACCTACATAAACAAACTCTTGTTCCAATCCTAAATACCAAAATGTAGCATTAAAAAATGCCTTGGAGAAAGGTTTCCAGTTCAAGCCTAAATCAATACCATACGATTTAGGTAAAATTTCTTCTCCATTTTGAGCAGTAACTACCCGAGTATCATTACCGTGAAATCCAATTCCTGATTTTGCAAAAAAATGTAAGTTATCACTTGGATCATAAGAAATTCTCAATTTAGGTGATATAATAGATTTTGTCTCAGATAGAACAGTAAAAGGAGCCAATAATGCATCCTCGTAGACATATTTAAAATAATCCAAACGAACAGCAGGTGTTATTTTTAGCTTCCCGAAATCAAAAGTAACATCTGCAAAAGCATATGCATTTGTTTCATTTACATTTCCAAAACTTACACGTTCGAGTGTTTGATTTCTATTAGCTGTTCTAGATAATTCGTTATTATCAATTGCATCATTTCGCAATCCGATTCCACCAATTAATTCTAACTCTACCTGATCCCAATATTTTCTAGAACTAAAAACACTATTAAAACCAAACAATTTTCTACTTTCTTTTTGTCTAATTTGATCTCCATTTATGGGATCATTAAGGAAAAAAGTGAAATTAGAATACAATTCGAAATCATACATTGTATAAAACACGTTAGTTCTAAATGTCGAGTTTTCTGCTATAAACGTATCGTATGCCAGATTAAAGTTTGTTCTAGATGTGATTCCACCTTCTGTATCATCAATAGCTCCAAATCTCGAGATAACACCTTGCGCTACTGCCCTATTTGGTATTTGTCCAGAAGCATCCCAACGACTTGTAAAATGTGAAGCTGTGGCTGATATTTTTTTATTATCTGATAACTCCTTAGTATATTTTCCAACTACATTAATTCTATTAAAATTCTGAGGCGAATCAAAAGGACCATCACTCTCTAGATATTCTAATGCTAACGTAGCATTTTCTTTAGCAGAAGCATCTAAAAGATTAAATAAGCCTACTGTACGTAATGTATTAAAATCTCCTGCTTCTACTTTAATTTTATTATTAGTAAAACTTTCTTTTGTTTTAAATGCGACATATCCAGCTGTATTAAAATTTCCCTGATCAGCCGTGTAAGACCCTTTTCCAAAACGTATTTTATTGATAGTTTCGGGAATAATAAAATGTAAATCTGCATATCCTTGTCCATGTGCATGAGATACCATATTTACTGGCATACCATCTACAGAAATTGAGACGTCTGTCCCGTGATCAACATCAAATCCTCTTAGAAAAATCTGTTCTGCCTTACCTCCGCCTGCATGCTGACCTATAAATAAGCCTGGAACTTTTTGTAACAATTCTTGAGAAGAATTAACAGGATTCACTTTCATATCTATTTTATTAATCAGCTGTAATGGATTAATCTCTTGTTTTAAAACCAACTCATCCAACTGAAAAATTTTACTTTCTAACATTATTTCAATCCCGTTATCAAAATCGACTTGTTTAATAATTAAGTTTTTCGTTTCAAAACCTAATAAGCGTATGGTTAATGTATCATCAATTGCTACTTTAGGAAGTAAAAAAGTTCCGTTTTCTAAAGTGTGGGTATGGCTCTCAGCTTGATTATTATATACATAAGCTTCGGAGAGAGCCGTATCAAATGCATCAACAACTTTTCCTTTTAAAGTTTGATTTTGAGCGTACCCGTTTATGCCGAATATCAGCAAAAGTGTAACCAGTATATTTTTCATGGTATTTTTTAATAATTTAAAAGAAAGTAATTTTCACAGATTCATTAATTCCTTAGAAATAACAGGCCCTAACTCATAACTACTATCCATCAATTCTTCAATTATTGGACTTACTTTTTCTGATAAATTATTTGCTTTATAAATTTGAGCAATATGAAGATTCGCTAGAGGTTCAAATGTCTTATGAACTATATAATTTTCGGCAATTGTCAATGCTTCTTTATGATCTCCTTTTAGATTTAATATATATGCTTTTAAATCATAAGATTGTGGTGTTGGACGATTCTGTATTTCTTCTTCAGCTATAACTAATGCTTTATCATATTCACCATATTCCTCTGCAAGTAACAATGCAGTATGTGTATTATACATAATGCCGTATCTATTATCTTTAACTGAATTATAATATTTTATTAGGTTAATTTTTTTGACAGTATCATTTTTTTGAAACCCCGCTATCTCAGCTTTTAATAAAAAATAGTCAGGGCTTTGATAATCAGACATAACAGCATCGAGAATTTTTAATGCTTCTTCTGGTTTATATTCATAAGAATATACAATCCACGCAATCCCTTTTTTTGCATAAGCATTAGAAGGGTCAATTGCTAAAGCTTTTAAATAATGATCATAAGATTCTTCTATTCTACCAGCATGACCATAATAATCTGCTAAATTGGTGTAGGACCATAATTGCAATCCTTTCTTTTTACCATTTTCCGCAATTTTCAATGCCTTTTCCATATTCCTAATAGTAGCATCCAGATTACCTTTATAATCATTCCATTTGGCTAAACGAATTAGAAAATTATAATCACTTTGATTCGCTATTTTTTGTAAGTACTTCTCCGCATTTTCATATTCTCCTAATTCCATAGATATGTCAAACAGGACCATTTCTGTCTCCTCACTATTTGTTTTTAAAAGATAAGCACCTTGCGCTGCTTCTTTTGCTTCAATGAATCTATGCTGAGATATATAATTATGTGCTAATGCTAAGAGATATCCTGATTTTCCAATTGCTGCTACATCTACAGATTTTGTTAATGCTTTCTCAGCTAATTTAAGATAAGCTATATCTCCTGTAGAATGAAATAGTTCTGTATATGCAGTTGCAGCTGGTGCTAAAGCTGTAATCTGAAGACTATCTGCTTTTATCCTAGAATTCCAAAATTGAAGTTTTTCTTTAGCTTCTTTTCTTGTTTGATTGTTATGCTTAGTAAGATATACGGCATAATCTTCTGGATTCGTAATGGTTGTTTCTTCTTTATTACAGGAAACAACAAACATTCCTATTAAGAGAACTATGATACTATTTGATATTTTCATTTGTTTTGTTTTTTGAGTTTACACCATCATTCTGAGCCTACCATATCGACCTTTATTAAGGCATACCAAATCATTCGAGGGCTGATTTAACCGATGATAGACTCAGCTTGACAGTAAAGAATATGGTCTTACTTACGAACCGTGTGGAGACTCTAAGTATGGGAATGTATCTGAAGGTGTCTCCCCAGAATTACTAACTCCATCTGTAACAAGTATTGGTAAATCTGGAGTTCCATCATTATCTAAATCTTGTCCATTAAATCGATCTCCTGTTTGTCCACCAAATAATAAAATTAACGATACATCGATTACATCATCGGTTAATGTTCTTCCTGTTAGCACATTGGTGCCATCAAAATAAGTTGTTGGTACTCCTGGCGCTACTTGTAATACATCTGATGCTAAAACTGTAGTTAAGGTTGTAATATCTAATCCTAAGATATTATTCTCATAAGTTGCTCCAAATGCATTATGCAGCCCGGCTAATTGAGTTTCGAATAATGATTGAAAATTTGCTCCTTGTTCGGAAGGAATCGTTACATTAAAACTATTCTCTATATCAGGTGTCGCACTAAAAACAGTATTAATACCAGGACGTCCCATTTGATCTTCTTGCGCAAAGGTTCCAGAGAAATCTAAAACTATAGGCGGATTAACTACAATTACATCATCATCATTACTACAACTTGCTAGTCCAACTAGTACGATTAAAGCAACCGATATATTTTTTAATTTATTTAGTTTCATAATATCTATTATTTAAAAATTCTTGATTATTGTTTTCTTTTTGCTTCTGCCCAAGTATTAAATACCTCAACACCCGTTCCTGCCGGGTGGCTAAATGTTCCTCCTAAAAGTGAATTAGGCACTTCTACAACTATTGATAATACATTGGTACCATCAAAATCATCATTACCAGGATTATTAAATCCTCCAGAAGCCATTCCGCCAATAATGGCATTAAACTGATTGGAGTCAAAAAAGAAAGGATCTTCTCTTAAACCTGCGAAATAAGAAATTCCGTTTGCTTCTGATGTGGTAGCATTAGATCCTGTACTAATTGCAACTTGACCTAAGTATTGCGTGTCATCATCAATAGTGCTATTCAAACCGGTTTGTGAAGGTTGATAAGGACCAAAAAAATACATCACACCATCTCTAGGTATAGCCTGTATCACTAGATCTTCTACTAGATCACCATCATTATCAATATTAACTTCTACTAGTACGTTTTCATCAAAAGTTGCCGAGCTTCCTGGAGCTAACAACCCTTGAACATTTGCTACAAATACCGTGTTATCTGGATTTGCTCCTTCAAAAGCATACAGATCAGTAATGTCAGCGGTACTTCCTACAACTGCTGGAGCATCTATATGATCTGCTGCCATAAAAACTGCTCCTAGGCTAAAGAGACCAGCTAGAATAAATAAATTTGTTTTTCTAATCTTGTTCATTTTATTTAATTTTAAATGTTTACGCTATTACATACGAGGATAAAAAGAACACGGTTTTCTGAAGTGTGTTAAAGATTTGTTAACTGTTATTTTATAGATCTAGATTATTGTTGAATGCCGTTAGATGAAAAATAAATTTACCTTTGTGATAAACCTACAAACCTATGAACCCATCAACTGCTGGTTGGATAGATAAATTTCTGAGAGATTTTGATATAGATTCTCTTTCTTTATCATCACTAGATGAATTGTATCCAGAACTAAGGAAGGTAGGTTTTATATATGGTACTTCTGTAGAAATAGCTTTATCATATGATTCGGAAATCACATACTCCGAAGAAGAGAAAACTAAGATAAATCTTTTTACTGCCTTGGTAGTTACGTATTATGATACTATCGATAATGGAGATTCTAAAGACTGCATTAAAGCTTTAATAGAGTTTTATGAATACCTAGATACCAAAAAATCTTTTTTTTCCTTTGTCAATGCGTTGACAAATAGTAAAAGTGAGAAACTAGAAAAAATAATTAATACGCGGATTCAGACGAATGAATCTATTTTCAAAAAGAATTTTAGTCATTTACTAACAAATGCCTTATTGTTTATTGATGTTCTAGCTTTTGAGCATTTTTTGATTCACGATATAAACCCCATTGAGTACGCTGCTTCTCTAGAAGAAACGTTAACAAATATTGTTTTTCTTGCTCTAAATTCGAAAATAGAAAAAGATGATTACTATGAGTTACTAGTTAAGCTTTTTGCTTCTTCTGTAAGATACACCAAGGTAAATACTGATGAAGATGCTAGTTTTGATCAAATAGATTTAGATACGTATACTGATGAATTAGAGAAAAGATATATTCTAGATCTAACAAGTTTGGCTGTTTGGAATGATAAAGAAATTGATTTAGGAGAACAAGATTTTATGCGTGCATTAGGAGCAGAACTTATATTGCCAAATCAATGGGTTAAAGAATCCCTACATTCCGTGCAATCATTTGTAAAAGACTATAAAGAGGAAATATCTTTTTTTAATTATTCTAATCCTGCTCACCACTTCTATAAACAAACCTCGAGAACTGTAAGTATCTTAATACTTAGAAATAAGAAAAGATTAATTAAGGAAATTTCTGAAAGTAAAGACTTAATGATTTTATTAGGACAATCGGCGGTTAGAGATTTATCCAAAGAGGAAAAACAACAAATGAAACAGCAATTACTAGATGTTTGCAAAACAATTCCTTCTCTTGCTATTTTTATTCTTCCAGGCGGTAGTTTATTATTACCCTTATTGATAAAATTTATTCCTCAATTATTGCCCTCTGCATTCAACGAAAACAAATAAAAAATCCTGATTAAATCAGGATTTTTTATTTGTTGTTTATACTTCTAATTTCTGAAGTTCTTTATAATTCTTTTTTAACTTTCTAGTTAGTATGCCATAAATCAATCGATATAACAGTGCTAAGAGCCCTATAAAAATGGCCAATACTATTACAGAAGTAACTATAATAAGATACATTGGAACTTCTTGATCTGTTGATTTACTAGTATAAGCATCTGTATAAAATGCCATATATGTGATTACAACCAATGTCGTTATCGCAAGAAAACTTATATTAATCCATACGTATTGCTTTACTGTTTTTCTAGTATTTAGAATGTTTTTCATCAAAACAGCGGCCGAATCTGTTGTCTGGATATTTTTATAATTTAGATAAAACCTGACCATAAAGTATATTAATATCCCATAAGATAATATCGTAGTGATTATTGAAAAACCTTCTAAACCAAGAACCTCTAATTCTTCGTATTGACCAGTTAATCTAACTATAATATCTATTGATGACCATAAAATAAATTCTAAAACACTTATGATAAAAATCCATTTTACCATTGAAGATGATTTTTTCAATATCATCTTGTAGATTTCATTATATGATAACTTCGGAAGCGCTTCATCTTGATTCTTCCAGTCTTTTTTTAATAATTCTAATTCATCCATGCTTATGGGTTTAATATTTTTTTCAACTTCGTTTTCACCCTATTCATTTTCACTCTTGCATTTACTTCAGAGATTCCCATAGTCTCTGCAATTTCTTTATATGATTTGTCTTCCAGATATAAAAAAACTAACGCTTTTTCAATATCATTTAATTGTTTTACCGCTGCGTACATTAACTTAAGCTGTTGTTCTATTTCATCGTCATATTCTTCAGCCTTAATTTTGAAATCCATGGTATCAAAATCAGAAGTCTTAATACTTCTTTTTGATTTACGATATAACGTAATGGCCGTATTCAAAGAAACTCTATACATCCAAGTACTGAATTTAGAATCTCCTCTAAATTTCGGATACGCCTTCCATAACTGGATAGTAATCTCCTGAAACAAATCATTGTGTGATTCTGCATCATTCGTATATATCCTACAAACCTTGTGCACAATATTTTGATTTTGCTCAAGATTAGTTACAAAACTATGTTCTAATTCTTTATTCACTTCAGTTAGTTACACCTAATAAGTAGGTAATAAAACAAATACGTTACACATTAAAAACTAAAATTTACATATATTATAAATATCCTTTAATAAAAACAAACAATAAAAAACTAATAATCAGATAGTTTATCACATAAAAACAACAAAAATAAATATTCTGTAGGGTATATGATATTATCATTTTATCTTTGTAGAACAACACTTTATTTATGAACATTCCTTATACTAATTTACCAAGATTAGTGATTATCGGAGGTGGTTTTGCAGGAGTTGCATTGGCCAGAAAAATGGTCAAAGAAGATGTACAACTCGTACTATTAGATAGACACAATTATCACACATTTCAGCCTTTATTATATCAAGTTTCTACCTCATCTTTAGAACCTGATTCTATTGCGTATCCTTTAAGAAAAATTGTAAAACGTGGAAAAAACACGTTTTTTAGAATGACTGAGGTAAGCTCTATAGATCCTAACGAAAAAAAAGTAAATACAAACATAGGTAGTATTACTTATGATTATTTAGTTATTGCCACTGGAGCGCGAACTAATTTCTTTGGCAATGAAACTATCGAAAAAAATGCGATGCGAATGAAAAATCTTCCGCAGGCATTGAATTTACGAAGCTTATTGTTAGAAAATCTAGAACAGGCAGTTATTACTACAGATCCAGAAAAGAGAAAAGAATTATTACGTTTTGTATTAGCCGGTGCAGGACCTACTGGTGTAGAATTAGCAGGAGGAATTGCAGAATTACAGCTCAATGTACTTCCGCGTGATTACCCTGATATGGATTTTAGTGAAATGGAAATTCATTTAATAGAAGGAGCAGATCGCGTTTTACCACCTATGAGCACAAATGCTTCAGAAAAAGCCTCTAAATTTCTCACAAAAATGGGGGTTCGTATTCATACCAATACTCAGGTAACTAATTATGAATCAAACTTAGTTTCTACCAATACAGACCTGTCTTTAAAAACCGCGACTTTTATATGGTCTGCAGGAGTTACTGGTGCGCCTGTAGAAGGTTTGCAAGCAGATACTCTTATACCAAGAGCTAATAGATATAAGGTAAATAAATATAATCAAATTGAAGGTTATAATGATGTATATGCTATTGGGGATATTGCTTTAATGCAAACGGATGAATATCCAAAAGGACATCCTATGGTAGCCCAACCAGCAATACAACAAGGAAATCATCTCGTAAAGAACCTTAAAAGGCAATTAAAAGGAATGCCAATGATTCCTTTTAAGTATTTTGATAAGGGATCTATGGCTACTATTGGTCGTAATAAAGCTGTTGTAGATTTAGGCAAATTCCGTTTTGGAGGATTTTTCGCTTGGTTTGTTTGGATGTTTATACACTTATGGTTTTTAGTCGGTTTTAGAAATCGTTTTGTTACGTTTTTTAATTGGACGTATAACTATATTAATTATGATAAAGCTGCAAGACTTATAGTAAGACCTTTTAAGAATAAAAAAGAAAATGAAGTAGAACGAGTGTAATTATATCTAAAAATCTTACTCTAATACTGATTAAATAGCTTAGAAGGTAAATTTTTAAGTTCTTCTCTAGTAATTTTTTCTCCTTCGGTTGGTGGTTTAATATCTATAGTATCCGAAGAAAGTAACTGAATTTTGTGAAAACGGACTGTTTTCTTTCCTTCTTTTAATTCTAGAATAAGTCCAGGTAATCCATAATATCCTTTTGGACCATGATTAGCTATAATCTCTTTAGTGTACCAAGCCTCTACCCTTTTATCTGAGTTGTTTAGTACAGCTTTATAACATACATATTGCTTAACTTTTTTTGTCTCTTTCGTTAATGTCCAACGTAAATCTATTAGCTTTTCCTCTATCAAAAACTTTCTACCTCTTTGATCAAATTCATAAATCTTTAACGAACTGATTTTTTGATCTTTCTTATGATTTATATAAATAATTTCCGAATTATTATAATTAACCCGTTCATCTACAAATTCGCGGCCTGTTTTATTTGTTCTGGTATAGGATACAGTATCATTACTAACTTTATCTTGTGGATAGTACAATGAATTTTCATTCTTGATTTTTAAAACAGTAACGAAATCATATGCTGGAATATCCAAAGATTTCTTCTTAGTTTCTTTAAAAATTTTCATAGAGTGAGCAGACATTTTATCTGCTTGTTCCTGTATCATTTGACGAAATATATCGGTAGAATCTTTATCCTTGTCAGCAATACTAGCAGCTTTGATTCTTTTTATTTCATCCATATAAACTTTAAAGTGTTCTGTATCCATCGGTGCATGACGCCTCGAAATCTGAGCAGGTTTTCTTTTCTCTTTATAAAACACAGTAATCTCCTGACTTTTTCCTGAAAAGGAAATAAAGAAAACGATTATGAGTAGTTTAGTTTTCATCAGTTTCTAATTTATATTATAAACTATAGTATATATCTAAGTGTTATATTCTTTAAAAATGTTACCCTTTAATACTTATAAATTACCTGTAACATCTATTTTATATTCAAAAAAATCAATCAATGTTCATTAAAAAGTAACATTGGAATATCTTCTAATTCTTCTCTAGTAATTTTTTCTCCTGTATTCGGTGGTTTTACTTTAAAGCCGTCTAGTGTATAAAGTATTCTATCTATAACGATAATTGCATCGTCCTCCACCACTTTTACTATTAATCCCGGTAAGCCCCAATATCCAGCTGGACCAAATGAACTATCTATATCTTCTGTATACCATACTTCTACAGGTTTTTGGTTTTTAGTAGTATATACCCCGTAAGATCCGGTAAATTCTTTTTTTAACGATTTAAACAATAATGCTTTTTTACAAGTATACCCAAACATTTTTTTGGTTTCATTGGTTTTTTTCCAATTTAATTTAGATAACTTTTCTTCAATTAAATATTCTTTTCCATACGCATATTCAACACTTGATTTTTTCTTTTTACGCTTGTTGACATACACAACTTTATACTCTTTTTCTGATGTTTCTCTACTTATAAAAACTCGCTTACCTCCTTTCCCATAAGTAACTGAATTATTTATTGTGTCATTATATTGTCGTTGTATAGGATAATAGATTGACTTACTACCATCTATTCTCAGTACACTATTATATTGATAACTTTTCAATTCATTACTATGGTCTTTGGCTTTATCTCTTATCAAGGACATATCATCCTCTGTTCTTGGAATAATATCTAACATAGAAGATCTTAACTGACGATAATTTGCTTTTCTTGCTTCGTTATAAAAAACAGTAAATTCTTGCGCATAATTCCCCATACACGCAAATAGAAGAATTGATAATAAAAGGATAGTTTTCATAAAGAGATTTGTAAACAAAAAACAAAACTAAGAAATTAGTTGAATCATTCAACTAATTTCTTAGTTTATTTTTCAGTGTCATTTTTCTCATAAATAACATTCCATCCTCTTATTTCGACAGTTGGGTTATATTCAATTTTATCATCTGATTTTTTGATTCAATTTTGGTGTATCAATTAAAAACAACAAAAGAACAGATGAGATCATTATTAACCGTAATTTTATTACTTGCCGTATCATTTTCACACGCGCAAACTACTATTTCAGGAACCGTTACAGAACCATCTGGTGTTCCTATTCCTGGAGCAAATATTTATTTAGACGGTACCTACGACGGGGCATCAACAACAGATGATGGCACATTCACTTTTACAACCTCCGAAACGGGAGAACAAATGTTGATTGTATCTTTTCTTTCTTTCGAAACTTATGTATTCAGTGCCTCTGTAAACAAAATGAAAGATCTAAAAATAGTACTAAAAGAAGATGTAAATTCTTTAGGAAGCGTTATTCTTAACGCAGGTACTTTTTCTGCAGGAGACAATAGTAAAGCATCAGTATTGACTCCCTTGGATATTGTTACTACCGCAGGAGCAGCCGGAGATTATATTGGCGCCTTTCAAACCTTACCAGGAACTTCTACAGTGGCAGAGGATGGTCGACTATTTGTAAGAGGTGGTGATGCTAATGAAGCTAATGTTTACATTGATGGTTTAAGAGTCTTTCAACCTTTTTCAGCAACAGCTAATAATATTCCTACTCGTGGTCGCTTCTCTCCTTTTCTATTTAAAGGTACCAATTTTTCTACTGGTGGGTATTCTGCAGAATATGGAGATGCTTTATCTAGTGTATTACTTTTAAATACCATTAATGAACCCGAACAAGAAAAAACAGATTTATCTTTTATAACTGTAGGTCTTGGTGTAGGAAACACACAAAAATGGGAGAAAAACTCCTTAAGTATCAACGCATTTTATCTTAATCTAAAACCATATCAGGAAATCATTTCTCAACGTGTAGATTGGATTAAACCTTTCGAGTCACTGTCAGGTGAAGCTGTTTATAGACATCAATTTAATAATGGTTTATTCAAATTATACGGAGGCATAAATTACGCTGATTTCCAATTAATTCAGGAAGATATTAACAGACCTGAAGGAATAAACTTTGGACTTACTAATAGAAATCTATATCTAAATGCCTCTTATAAAGGTGATCTAAGAAATGATTGGACATTAGCTACTGGAGCAAGTTTTGCCAATGATCACAATGACATAAAAATTGAAGAAACTAATGTTGATAATGATGACAATAGTGCACATCTCAAAATAAAACTAAGAAAAAGATTTAGCAACCGATTTAAACTAAGTTTTGGAGCAGAACAATTCTTAGGTAATTTTAAAGAAGAAGTAAATGCTCAATCCTTTGGAAATTTTCAGAGTAGTTTTAAAAATAACAGTACTGCTGCTTTTTCTGAAGCTAATGTGTTTTTCAACAAAAAATTAGCAATGCAGGTCGGATTACGGGCTACTCACAATGCTTTACTTGATGTTACGAAGATATCCCCTAGGGCTTCTTTAGCATATAAAATTGCAGATAAATCTCAAATTTCTTTAGCATATGGAGATTTTTACCAAACGCCTCAGCAAGATGTCCTTAAATATAATAGTTCATTAGACCCAGAAAAGTCATCACATTATATTCTTAACTACTTGTACCAAAATGATGGAAGAACCTTACGAGCAGAAGGGTATTATAAAAGTTATAACAGTTTAGTCAAATTCGATACTGATTTACCAGAATTTGATAGTTTTTACAACAACAATGGAGATGGATACGCGGCTGGATTGGACCTTTATTGGAGAGACAATAAATCTATTAAGAATTTCGAATATTGGGCGAGTTACTCCTATTTGGATACAAAGAGAAATTATAGAAATTACCCAGAACGTGCTACTCCAAATTTTGCCGCAAAACATAATCTATCGGTAGTTGGAAAATATTGGGCTAAAGATTGGAAATCTTTAATCAGTGCGACCTATAATTTTGCTTCTGGACGTCCATACACGGATCCAAATACAATTAACTTTTTAGGCGAAAAGACAAAGACATTTAATTCTTTAAATATGAGTTGGGCTTATCTAATTAGTCAACAAAAGATTTTATTTGTATCAGTATCTAATGTGCTAGGTTTTGACAATATATTTAACTATCAATATGCCAATACTCCTAACATTAATGGTGACTTTGCTAGACGTGCTATTAGACCAACTGCTGATCGTTTCTTTATAGTCGGTTTCTTTTGGACAATCAGTGATAATAAAAACGATAATCAATTAGATAATCTGTAATACAATTCATCACAAAAAAACTACAGTTCGGTATTATTTAATTCCAAAACACACCCTATTAAAGGATCTTTACAATGTAAAACAAAACAACCAATACTATGAAAACATTAATTATTATACTTAGCATTTTTACAATTACAACTACCACTGCTCAATCGGCCTATGAAAAAGGAATGGGAAAAGCTTTTGAACTTTGGGGAAACCAAAAAAATGATGAAGCTGCCAATTTATTCGAAAGAATTGGTAAAGCAGAAAAAGACAACTGGCTACCATTTTATTATGCTGCTCAGATCCATATCGTAAAAACGTTTGGAACTAAAAATGCAGAAGAAGTAGAGTCTCGTCTTACAAAAGCCCAAGATTACCTTAATCAAGCCAAAACTTTTTCTAAGAATAACGCAGAAATCCTAATTATGGAAGCAATGTTAAATACTGCATACGTAGTATATGATGGAGCAAAATATGGAATGACACATTCTGCCAAAGTTGAGGAGTTATATCAAAAAGCAAAGATTATTGAACCTGAAAACCCAAGAGCAATATTATATCACGCAGAATGGCAAATGGGAGCAGCAAAATTCTGGGGTAAAGACCCAAAAGCCTTTTGTCCTGAAGTAGAAAAAGCTATCTTGTACTTTGAAACGGCGTCTTCTGCGATACCTTTTTATCCAAGTTGGGGAAAAGATCAGATAGCAAGAATACAAGAAAATTGTAAATCATAAATAAAACAATATTTAGCATATATGAATACCCTAAAAGACATAAAGTTTGTTGTAATTGTTTCTCTAGTAATTTCATTAGTAGTTGCTGTATTAAATTTATTAACTAATGGTTTTAAATTCGAAGAGGTTTTTACAATCTCATGGTTTGGGATCAACTTTATGTATAGTTTCTTTTTATGCTATATAAACACTGTATATTTTAGATTTATCAACTATAAATTCGAATGGAAAAACAAAGGAGTTAAAAGAATTGTAATTGGTGCAGGAGGTTCTATTATCGTTACTATGATAGGATTTGCAATTTGCGAATTTGTAGCAACGGTTATTATTCTAGAAAGACAAACCATAGAGGAGTTTTTAGCTGATCAATCGTTTAGAGATTATATTTTTCCTTTATTATTTACCACAGTAATTTCCTTATTCTTTCATGCAATGTATTTCTACAAAGCACTACAAGAGAAAAAGGTAACTGAACAAAAAATAATCGCAGGAACAGCATCAGCAAAGTTTGATGCGCTAAAAAATCAGCTTGATCCACATTTTTTATTTAATAGTTTAAATGTGCTAACATCATTGATTGATGAAAACCCAAGAATGGCTCAGAAGTTTACCACCTCATTATCTAAGGTGTATCGATATGTTTTAGAACAAAAAGATAAAGAATTAGTAACTGTAGATGAAGAATTAAAATTTGCAAAAACATATATGACCTTACTAAAATTAAGGTTTGAGGATAGTATCATTTTTGAAATGCCAGAATCTGCCGGTAATTCTGAAGCAAAGGTAGTACCACTATCATTACAGATTTTATTAGAAAATACGATCAAACATAATGTAGTTATGCCAGATAGGCCTCTGCATATAAAAATTTATGAGGACGATGGTTTTCTAATTGTAGAAAACAACTTACAACCTAAAGAAGTTATAAAGCAAAGTAGCGGTGTAGGTTTAGGAAATGTGCAACAACGATACGGATTACTAACTAAAAGAGAGTTTTCGGTATTCAAGACAGAAACAGCTTTCATTGCAAAGCTTCCAATATTAACAAAAAAAATAACATCAATCGATATGACAGCATCACAGAATATAGAAATCGTTAAAGATTTAAAATATAAAAGAGCGAAAGACAGAGTTAAAAAAATGAAAGAATTCTACGGAAGTCTAACAGCATATTGCATCGTAATTCCTTTTTTAATATTTATAAATTATAGAACTACAGGTTTTGGCCTTCCTTGGTTTATTTTTCCGATGGCCGGATGGGGATTAGGATTACTTTTCCATTATGCAGAGGCTTTTGACCATCATCCAATATTTGGTAAAGATTGGGAGAAGAAAAAAATTAGAAAATATATGGACGAATCTAATCGAAGAAATTATGAATGATAATGATAAAAGAAAAGCATATAACAGTGCTAAAAAAAGAGTCAAGGAGGAACGAAGTTTTTTTTCACACGTCGCAGTGTATGTGGTAATGAATATAATAATCATAATTTTTAAAATAAAAATTGGAGATTATGTAAATAGTGAAAATTATGACAATTACCTGCCATGGAATCTATTTAGTGCTCCGATATTATGGGGAATTGGTTTACTGGCTCACGGATTATGGACATTCAGAGGAAAAAATGGATTAGGAAAATTATTTAGTAAATCCATCTTTGGTAAAGAATGGGAAGAACAAAAGATTGAAGAATTTATGAACAAGAAGAATGACATCTAAACAAATGGAAAATTCTGAATTACATAAAAGATATTCTAAAGCAAAAAAGAGAGTTCAAGACGAACGATCTTTCTTTACACACCTTGCCTTGTATATAGTAATTAATATGGTGATTACTTATATAATTTTACAACTAAAACACCATATATATGACGGATATTTATTTTTAAACCTAATTAGTTCTCCTGTCATTTGGGGAATATTCTTACTTGGACACGGGCTATGGGTTTTTGGAAATAAAGATGTATTAAGAAAAGCATCAAAACCATCTTTTTTAAGCAAGAAATGGGAAGAAAAAAAGATTGAAGAACTGATGCAAGAAAATAACTAATTCAAAAAAATATAACATGGAAAACTTAGAACGACAAACAAAATATAGAAGAGCAAAAAAGAGAGTCCAAGAAGAAAAAGGTTTTTATAGCCATTTTACAGCTTATGTAATTGTAAATGTTTTTCTACTTCTGATCAACTCAGATTTCATAGATGAAGGATTTAATAATTGGCTAAATTGGAATTTATACATTACTCCATTTTTCTGGGGAATTGGTTTATTCTTTCACTGGGTGAAGGTTTTTAATCCTAACATAATTTTCAGTAAACAATGGGAAGAGCGAAAAATCAAAGAGATTATCAGAAAAGATAATACTACAGATTATTTCTAAAAACTAATAAACTTAAGGCTATTCATCATGCTAAATTCTGAAGAAAATAAACGATATGAAAGTGCTAAAAAAAGAGTAGATGATGAGCGAGGGTTTTATACACATCTAACCTTCTATATTGTAATTAATATAGTGATATTAATAATCAATACCAATTTTGCTAGTCAAGGGTTTAAAAACTGGTTGCAGTGGCACTTATATATTACCCCAATACTTTGGGGAATAGGATTATTGTTTCATGGATTAAAGGTTTTTAAACATAATTTCATTTTTGGAAAGAACTGGGAAGAACGAAAAATCAAGGAACTAATGGACGAAGAAGATACACCAGATGTATCATAACATCAATCAAAACTAACACTAAAAACTAATCATAATGAAAGATTTCGAAGAACAAAAAAGATACGAACGCGCAAAAGAACGAGTAGACGAACTAAAGAAATTTTATAACAATCTCTTTACTTACATTATCATTATTGGACTTCTTGCAGGGATAAATTATTACACTAATGAATGGCGTTATGCCTGGTTCTTATGGGCTGCATTTGGTTGGGGAATAGGTTTGGCTTTTCATGCTGTTAAAGCATATAGAATTAATCCTATGTTTGATAAAGATTGGGAGGAACGTAGAATCAGAAAATATATGGATGAAGAAGATAAAGAAAAACAACTTTGGGAATAATTGATTTTTTAGATCGTGTTTCCCATAATTACAAAAGGATTTAATACAATAAGAATTCTAATAATCTTTTTAAAGATCAATCAAAATGAAAACACTTATTCATCTAATTATATTATTCTTTATCAGCTTACTTAGTAATGCTCAAGAATCTTTTATCATTAAAGATGTAACCATTTTTGATGGTGAGAAAGTGATCCCAAAAACATCCATCCTTATAGAAAACGGAGCTATTTCCAAAATTGCTAAATCAATAAATCGCAACGCTACAGTTATTAATGGAAATGGTAAATTCTTAATGCCTGCAATGACTAATTGCCATGTACATGCTTGGGGAATTCCTATTTTACAACAAGCTGTAGAAGCTGGTGTATTTAATCTATTAGATATGCATGGTGTTGAACCTTACCAAGGGATGATGAAAACATATAGAGATTCTACAAATTATGCTCGTTTCTTTGTAGCCGGATATGCTGCCACCGCGCCAGATGGACACGGAACGCAATATGGTTTTCCTGTTCCTACCCTCACTAAACCTGAGGATGCAATTAAATATATAGCAGATAGAGTAAAAGCGGGTGTAGACCACATTAAAATAATTGTAGAACCATGGAAACCTACATTATCCCACGAAACCGTTAAATCGATTATTGATGAAGGTCATAAGAACAAAAAAAAGGTGGTAGTACATGTTTCTAAAATGAATGACGGATATCAAGTTCTAAATAATAATGCCGATGGATTAGTCCATATCTGGAGAGATACTCCAATGCCAGAAGATCAGTTACAACAATTAGTAAAAGAAAAAGATTTTTTTGTAATCCCTACACTTCTGGTTTCCATAGAAGTTCAAAAGAAACGAAAAAATAAAACTGCTGAAGAAACTGCAAAAATGGAAGTGTTTTTGAAAAAAGAAGTAAAACGATTACACGATGCAGGAGTCCCTATTTTAGCAGGAACTGATCCTCCAAATGTGGATATTAACTATGGAACCGATCTTTATAAAGAATTAATTTTAATGTCTGAAGCAGGTATACCAAATGAAGAAGTCTTAAAAGGAGCTACCTCATTACCAGCAGATAAATTTAAACTAGGAAAAATAGGATATATAAAAGAAGGGTATATTGCTGATCTTTTATTATTAGATAAAAACCCAATAGAAGATATTACACATATAAATACGATGGTATCTATGTGGAAAGCTGGAAAAAAAGTACAAACAAAAAAGTAATTTTAATTAAACTATGAACGTAATAATAATCGAAGACGAAAAACCTGCTGCTAGAAGACTAGGACGTATGCTAGATGATCTAGGTATTAAGATCAATACAATGCTTCATTCTGTTAGTGAATCTATTGAATGGTTTAGTAATAATGAACATCCTGATTTGATATTTTTAGATATCCAATTAAGTGATGGGTTATCGTTCGAGATTTTTGATGCAATTGCAATCAAAAGTTCAATTATTTTTACAACTGCCTATGATGAATACGCATTAAAAGCCTTTAAATTAAACAGCATTGATTATCTACTAAAACCAATTGATGACGAGGAATTAGAAACAGCTGTAAAAAAATATAAAGATCAAGCATCACCAAATCAATCAATTCAAGTAGATTTTGAAGATATCAAAAAACTGTTGGTCAATCCAATAGATAGAGTCTATAAAAAGCGTTTTACTGCGCGTGTGGGTCAGCATCTTAAAATATTTTCTGTAGAAGATATCGAATGCTTTTATTCAGAAAACAAAGGAACATACCTTCATACAAAAGAAAATAGAAATTATCTTATTGACACTACTTTAGAATCTCTAGAAGACGAATTAAATCCACAGCAATTTTATAGAGTGAATCGCAAATTCTATGTAAATATAAATGCGATAAAAGACATCATCTCGTATACCAATTCTAGATTACAAATCAAACTAAACCATTTTAATGAACAAGAAATCATTGTCGCCAGAGAACGTGTTAAAGATTTTAAAGATTGGTTGGAGTAGACAAAAAAAGCCTTAAGATTTAAAAATCTTAAGGCTTTTGGGAAAATAATAATAAATAAAACTACAATTATTCTTCTATATCGCTACAATTCCTTGTGTATTTGTATCTGGAAGATTACCTGACTCTTCACCTATTGGGCTAAGTGTTTGTCCATTAACTCCAAAGATTCCAATAGTACCATCTAATCCATATAACTGGTATAAGAAAGCTCCATCATCAGAAATCCACATATCAATCCATCCTTCTGTAGTTCCAAATGCAGCACCAGGATCTGTAGTATTACCTGTAGCTCCTACACCTTGAGCAGCTGTTTGATCTAACAAGGTTACGACACCGTTATTAAAGCTAAAGGATGCCAGACCAGCTTCTATAGCATTTGATACGAAAAACGTATTTCCATCTGATGTAAAATCTAACCAGCAAGCCGTTCTTCCTGTGTTTCCTTCTCCCGATCGAACATCTAAGTTAACATCTACTAATTGATCTCCATCAATTCTCCATGTAGAAACCGAACCATCTTGTAATGCTGGAAATGCTGGTGGTGCTCCATTATATTGAAATTCTCTAGCCTCAGTAACAACCGCATATAATTCTCCATCTGTTCCTCTAACAATCTGAGATCCAATTGCTGAAGGAAGATTTCTTTGTTCTGTATTTCCTCTTAAAGTAGAAGTAGTGCCATCTAATCTAGTAAGTGAACCTCCATTAATACCAAATAAAACCACCTCATCTTGATTACCCACTGCAGTACTCCCAGTTCCTAAATTATCTGTAGCGCCTACATCTAAACCTGCAGCTCCCGCATTAATAGAAGCAACAATCGCATACTCTCCACCAGGAGCAATATATACACAAGACGGTCTGTTATCTAGATTAACAGAAGCTCCAGCAGATTGAAAAGTTCCATCATCTAATAACCAAAAAGAATCTAAAGTACCTCTATGCATTGGCTCTCCACCATCTAAAAACTCTGAACGAGTAATGTTCGTTACTAGAACCAAGCTATTTACTCCTGTCATACTTTCTGGTGCTGGATAAGAATCTATACTATTAGGACCTTCGGCAGAAGTTGTCTGAAGAACCGGACTTCCTAAGGAGAAATCATCATTTACTGGCAATGCAGAAATTGTGTTACTACCTGCATTTACCGCTAAAATAAATGAGTTATCTCTCGTTTTGGTTATTGCATAAGCAGAAATTAATGGATCTAATCCTTCTCCACCATCAAAATCACCACCATTACCTCCTGTAGCAACAGGTCCTATTGGAGTTAGTGTTCCATCTACATTTCTACCATAAGTTACAATAGTATTAGGTCCTTGCTCTACTCCATCTACCTGTCCTTCACCATTTGTCATTGCGTACACCGCTCCTACAAAATTATTAGGTTCTTCTCCCCCATCCGGAACGAAATTATCATCATCGTTACACGAAGTAAATATTAATGTTGAGGCCAATAGTATATATAAGCTAAATTTTAGATTTTTCATTTTGTTTCTTTTTTTGAGTTTTAGGTTTATGTTTACGTCAAACTTTGCACATTATCTTTTCTTAAAAACAAGACAATGATCAATTTCATTCACATACTATTATTCGGCCGAATACAATGCAAAAATCAAGAAATGAAGTACTTTAATTTTTAAGTTTCTTGACTGATATTTGGTACGCTTTATACTTTCCGTACTTACAAGTCTAAAAAAATCTATCGAACACAAAAAGAAATTAAAAATACATCAATAAGTTAAATAAAACACTGAAAATCAATATTTTAAATAAAAACAAAGTACTTACACAGGAGTTATGGAATCTAGAGTTTTTAGAATAACATTAACATTTATATTAGATAGCTTTAACAAATAAGTGTTCTTAGTAATGTTAGCTAGCTAACATAAGTCACTATCAATTCACCTTCAAGACATACTTAACACTAGAGTAAAAAAGATTTGAATACAATCAGGCATAGGCAACCCTCTTTAAATACTAAAGTTCTAAGTAGTTCTATAATTTTGCGCAACCATTTCAATTTTTTACATCTTATAAAAAAGCAAAAGACAATGAACAAACCATTCAAATTAATCGTTATCGTACTATCTTTATTATTAACGAATATACAGATGTCTTGTGATGATACAGATAATTGCGAAGATGCTATCTGTACGCTAGTACTGATTAGAATTTCGGTATCAATAACTGATCAGGACCAAAATCCTATTGCGTTAGACTCCTATGAAGTGATTAATCTAGAGAATGGAGAAAATATTACAGTTTCATTGCCCCCAGCAGAACAGGAGCAAGAATTACAACGAGGACAATACCTATTAATCGAGGATGATGTTCTTGGAGTAAATCAAGTACAACAAATACAGTTTAGAGGATTTATTAATAATCAAGAAGTTATTAGTAGTGACTACACAGTAAGTACCGATTGTTGTCACGTAAACTTAGTGTCAGGAAACTTAGAGCTTACTATTTAATAAAATACAAAAAAGCTAGAGTATCAAGCAATTTTGGAGCTTGAGTTATTGATTTTTGAACATTTAATAAATGGGAAATATAAAATACAGAATCCGATATTTTAATATTCCCATTGTCTTTTCTTGTTCAATTCTTCTTCTGCATCTAACTCTTCCTGAGGAATTACTTTAAGAAAAGAAGAATGTTGTTCAATAGCAAATTCCAATTTACTAACGATATCATCTACAGTATCATTTTCATAATCAAATTGTAGTGGTTCTTTAATAACCATTGACTGAAGAATTCCTCTTTTTTTGATTCTAATACCTTTTTTATCAAATGATCTTCTAAAACCATCAATTACTATTGGAATTACTATTGGCTTATATTGTCTAATAATATGCGCAGTCCCTTTACGAATTGGTTTAAATGGTTTAGTAGTTCCCTGCGGAAATGTAATCACCCACCCATCTTCTAGGGCTCTTTTGATATTAGTAATATCACTCATCTTTACCTGGCGATTGACATCCTGACCTTTTTCTCTCCAAGTTCTTTCTACAGTAATTGCGCCTGCATATGCTAATATCCTTGCAAGTAAACCGGCATTCATGGTTTCTTTAGCGGCTACATAATAAAGATTAAGTTTAGGTTTCCATAAATATCCAATGTTTTTAATTGAATCTGTACGACCACTTAAACTGGCATTAAAAACATGAAACATGGCAACCACATCAGCGAAATAAGTCTGATGATTAGAAACAAATAATACATTATTATCAGGAAGTTCTTTAAAAATTTCACTTCCTTCTATTTGTAACTCATTAAAGCCTCTATAACGACGATGCGTCATAGATCCCATAATTCTAATAAGCCATTTTTTCAGGAATAATATATGTCCAAAAGGATTTCTTTTAAATAATCCCATAAATAATTTTGATTTATCAGCATCTATTATTTTAAAGCAGCAAAATTTACTACACTTGATTATTAGCTAGTTATACTTAAAACTAAACACAATTAATTAAATAATAGATAACAATTCAGTTAAATTCTTCTAAATATTAAGAAGAAAATGGGAGCCAAATATACAAAATCATACCTCTAACGCAGATTTTATAAAGATTTTAAGTTCACTAAGCATCATTGCTGTTGCTCCCCAAACAACGTAACCATTTAATTCAAAGGAAGGTACTTCAATATTTTCTGCATAAGAAGTAGATAATTTTTTAGCAATTACATTGCTTTCATCTAACAATTGGGATAAAGGTACTTCTATTATCTCAGCTACTTCTTCTTCTTGTTTTACGAAATTTGGTAATCCATTGGAAACTCCTAAGAACGGATGTACCCAAAAATTAGATGGAGGTATGTACACTTTTGTTAATTGTTTCAATACTTCGATTAAATCAGAATTCACGCCTATTTCTTCTCTAGTTTCACGTAATGCAGCTTCTTCATAGTTCTTATCGAATTGCTCCACCTTGCCACCAGGTAATGCTACCTGTCCGGAATGCACTCCTTCATACGTTGGGCGTAAAATTAATGCTAAATGTGTAATATTTCCCTTAGGATAAAAAAGCATCATAACAGCTGCATTTCTGGGATTCTTCTCCGCTATCTTAATTTTATAAAGCTCCTGTTTTCTTATTTCTGGAGCCATAATAAAATGAGAAGATTCTCCAGGCACCGACATTTTCTGTATTTTTGGAATTAATTTTTTAAATGTTTCGAATGTCATTAACCCGATTGATTTTAGTATTAGGTTTCGTTAGTGTTTTTGTATTCTATAGTTGTGAAGATACACAATCTAAAAAAACTAAACAGCCAGTTGTAGAAAATGAAAAAGACAATTCTGGGCAAAGTACTATGACTCAGAAAGATTCGCTAAAAACTACCAAAAAAGAAAAGAACAATATTTCTAAAACTACGGATAAAGAGCCATTTAAATTGGCCAATGCTAACATGAAAGAGTTTTTATTACAATATGGTAAAGAAAACCCAGAAACTTTAGTTCGTATTAGCACCAAATTTGGAGATATTGATATTAAACTTTATAAAGAATCTCCTATACATCGAGCTAACTTTATTTATCTAGTTAAACAAAAATATTTTGATGAGACTTTCTTTTATCGTGTTGCCAAAGGTTTTGTTATTCAAGGTGGAAATAGTGATCGTACTCAAATGGCTCAAAAGCGTCACGATATTGGAGATTATACATTACCCCAAGAACCAATAAAAGGTCTTAAACACAACAGAGGATCAGTGGCCTTATCAAAGCAATGGGTTAATAATCCTTCTAATCGTTCTACTCCATATGAGTTTTTTATTGTGATTGCCAAAGAAGGAGCTCCTCATCTGAATGGAGAACATACAATCTTTGGGAAGGTTGTAAAAGGTATGAGTGTGGCTGATAAAATCTCTAACGTTCCTGTAGATGGTAGCGAATGGCCTAAAGAAAATATATTTATAAAAGCAGAAGTAATTCAATAAATAGCTGTCTAAAAAATTATAATCTTCTAGACAGCCATCATCAAGAGCTTAGCAAGGATCAGCTATTGTTTCACACTGACAGGTATTACGAGTACCTACGGCATGCTTTACACGCTCTTTATATGGGCCCATAGGATGTGCCAATCCTCCCTTTAGCTTAGAAATAGTTTCTTTTCGCAATGCTAAGTGTTTAAAACTCTTTGCTTTCATGATATTTGATTTTATGATTTATATCAATATATCAATCATCATAAAAAATTGTTACCCTAAAAAATAGATTGATACTCCAATTCTATTTCTGTGTATAATAATTATAATCTTCTAATACTTTAGATAGAAACTGTATTGGTTTTTCTTGTGGAGTGATCTGCATAATACTACTTACTTTGTTAGATAGTTGCAAAATAACATTATGATTTCCATTTCTTTTTGCATCCTGGTAGATACCTTTAATTTTACGCATCTCACTATCGTCAAACACCGTCACTTGAGGATAAACGGGTTTATAATCATCTGGAATATCGACTAAAATAGTTTGATTGAATCTTACTTTTTGTTTTTCACTAATCACTGTTGTTCCTGCTGCCATATCTCCTAGTCTTTGGCCAGTTCCCTTAAATAATATTGCAACTACCGCAATTCCTCCTGACGCTAGTGTGATATCAATCAACCTAAGTAACCATCTTATTAAATACCCTGAAAAGGCAGGTCTAGATCCATCTAATCGAACAACACGTATCTTCATAGTTGCTTTTCCGGGAGTTCTACCATCCCAAAAAGTTTCCCATAATAAAAAGTAAAGAAAAGGAGGTAAACCTACTACCATCCAGAATGCCCACTCATCCGCCATTCCTAAATCCAAAGCAGCTACAATTAAGATTACAACAATAAAATAGGCGATGATTATCAACAAGTCTACTAAATATGCCAAGATTCGTTCCCCTATTCCAGCAGTATTTTGCTGTATACTCACATTTTGAGCTGTTTCTATTTGAAAATTATCCATTAATTATGTTTCTTTGAAGCTCCTAATTTTTGATCCATGCGTGAGGCGGCTTTTGTGAAGCAAAATAAAGATAAATGGTTAAAATTTGAAAGTGTTCTGCTTAATAATGCGCAAATTACTCCAGATGAACTCTCTAGTTTATATATTGAGATCACCGATCACTTGAGTTACGCAAGAACCTTTTACCCTAGTAGTCAAACATTTAACTATCTAAATGGGTTAGCTTCTAACGCTCATCAAAAAATATATAAAACTAAAAAAGAAAAAAAGAATCGATTTTATTCTTTTTGGGTTAAAGAATTCCCTCTGGAATTTTATAAGTACCAACGGCAACTCCTCATTGCCTTTTTAATTTCGGTACTTTTTACTGCTATTGGAGCTTATTCTTCGGCAACTGAGGGAGCATTTGTAAGGTCAATCTTAGGTGATGGTTATGTAAATATGACCCTAGAAAATATTGAAAATGGCGATCCAATGGCTGTCTATAAGAAAATGGAAGAGACCGATATGTTCCTAGGTATCACCATAAATAATATAAGAGTAGCTCTAAACTGTTTTATACTTGGTATTCTTTTGGGAATTGGAACGATCTACATGTTAATGCAAAACTTTATTATGTTAGGCTCGTTTCAATACTTTTTCTACGAAAAAGGACTTCTTTGGGAGAGTGCTCGAACTATTTGGATACACGGGACTATTGAGATTTCTGTTATTATTATAGCAGGATGTGCAGGATTAGTGGTTGGTAATTCGATTTTATTTCCAAAAACCTATACCAGGTTAACCTCTTTTGTAAGAGGTATTAAAGCAGGATTAAAAATTGTAATTAGCACGGTCCCCTTTTTTATTATTGCAGGTTTTTTAGAAGGTTTTGTAACTCGACATACCGAAATGCCAGATTGGTTGGCGATTTTTATTATTGCTTCATCTTTATCATTAATTTTATTCTATTACGTAATATACCCAAGACAATTATATAAAAAATCAATTTCTACAGATGAATAATAATTACATTGAATTTAAAAAGAAAAGAGAATTAGGCGATATTCTTACAGATGTTTTTGTGTTTTTAAGAACTAATTTTAAACCTTTATTTACGGTTTTATTTAAGACAACTGGAATCGTTTTGATTATCCTACTTTTATCTATTGCATATTATACTCATGCTACTTCTAATTTCATGGATCCTTTTGCTCTTGGTGGAGGCGCTGGTAATTTAAATATGTTTAATTCTGGCTCTTTTTTAATATCAGCATTTGTGATGATAATAAGTATTTTAATTTTTTATGGATTAGTTTTTGGCACCGTTCTACATTACATAAAAGAATACTCAGATAATCAGGGTGTAGTATTACAACAATCAGTTATCAATGGAGTAAAAAAAGATTTAGGAAGTATCATAGGACTTTCAATTCTTTCTAGTATTATGCTAGTAGTAGGATTTATGCTATGTGTTATTCCAGGAATATACTTGTATGTACCTTTAAGTCTTATTTTTCCTATTTTGGTTTTTAGAAAATCACCAGTTTTTGATGCGATTAGCGAAAGTTTCGAATTGGTAAAAAATGAATGGTGGATAACATTTGCAACACTTCTTGTTATTGGATTATTATCTTATGTGATAAGTATGGTATTTTCAATTCCAGCAATTATTTATACATTTTTTAAAACATTTACTGCTGCATCAGAAGGTAGTTTTTCTGATCCCTCTAGTATGTTTGACTGGGTTTTTATCCTACTAAATACTATAGCTTCTGTTCTTCAGTATATTATTATCTATCTCTTTACAGCAATTTCTACTGCTTTCATTTATTTCAACCTAAATGAAAGAAAACATCATACAGGAACATTAGAACAAATTGATTCTTTAGGTAAAACCGAATAATTTGAAACAACTAAGCTACTTTCTTTTTTTAATTATACCATTTTCAATTTCTGCTAAGATACAGGACAGTATATCTGTAAAACAATCTGAAGAAATCGTTTATGATTTAGATTCTAATAAAGAAATTAGAGAATTTAGTTCTGATAAAATTAATGAGTTTCGCAATGAGGAAGATTTTAATTATACCGAATATGAGGAACCAGATAATATTTGGACACAATTTAAACGATGGATTGGACAATTATGGAGTCGATTTCTTCAATGGATATTTGGCGTAGGAGAAGTAACAGGTTTCTGGGCAATCCTATTTAAACTCTTACCCTATTTAGTTATCATTGGTGTATTATTTTTGTTAGGTTGGTTATTTATGAGAGTAAATCCAAGAGATATGCTTTTTGAAAAACAAGAAGCCCCCCAAATCATACTTACAGAAGATGAGGATATTATCCAAAACCAAAATATAGAACAATTAATACAGCAAGCACTAAAAGCTAATAACTACAGATTAGCTATCCGCTATTATTACCTATCTGTACTTAAACAATTATCAGAAAACGAATTCATAAACTGGGAATCTCAAAAAACAAATACGGATTATTTAAAAGAATTAACTGATAATTCACTAAAAAATAAGTTTCAAAATATCACGAGGTTATATGACTTTATCTGGTATGGGAGTTTTGAAATTAATCAAACATCGTTTGAACAAGCTGAACAAAAATTTAAATCGATTACTAATAGTATAAGATCCTAATTTGTTAACTAAAAAGACTAAAATATTCATTATTGTAATTATTACCTTAATAGGTCTACTTACCTTTTTAGAAGCAAGTGAACCAGAGCCTATAAATTGGTTCCCTAGCTATGCTAAAACAGATAAAATTCCTTTAGGCACTTTCGTTTCTTACAATATGATCAAAGAAACTTTTAATAAGAGTACATTAAAAGATATTAATAAACCACCATATGAATTCTTATTAGATAATGATACGATTAGTGGAACATACTTTTTTGTCAACGGTTCTGTAGATTTTGATAGCGCCGAACTGGATCGTATATTAAACTGGGTAGAAAAAGGAAATACGCTATTTGTATCTTCAAAATCTATTAGTAGTAAATTATTAGATACCTTATCTATTGAATTAGATAATCTAGTATCCTTAGATGATATATCTACACAACCGATGGTCGAATTAGTAAACAAAAAACTAAAAGTAGAAAAACCATATCATTATGATCGTGATACCTACAATCCATATTTTAGTGAAATAGATACTACAAATGCCACAGTTCTTGGACTTACCCAATTATACAATGACACATTGCAAATTAAGGATCCTAAGCTAAACTACATCAAACAACCTTTTGGCCAAGGTGAAATACTACTCCACTCTTTTCCAGAAGCTTTTGGTAACTACTTTATGTTATCCGATAATAATTATCAATACACCCAAAATCTATTGAGTTATATTGACTTTACAAAAGATATTCTTTGGGACAATCACTACAAATCTGGAAAAACATTTTACAGCTCTCCTTTATTTTTCTTATTACAAAACAGGTATCTAAAATGGGCATATTACATAATGCTCTTAGGGGTTTTACTCTTTGTAATTTTCGAAGGAAAAAGAAAACAAAGGAGTATCCCAATAATAGAACCTCTTAAAAATCAAACTTTGGCTTTTACTAGAACAATCAGTGCCATGTATTTTGAAAAAGAAAAGCATAAAGAAATAGTCGAAAAACAAAACCTTCTTTTTTTAGATTACGTTCATCACGACCTTAGAATACCCACAAATACTCTAGATGAAAAAACCTTACTAGATATTTCTGCAAGAAGTAACAATGATTTTGAAGATACCAAAGCATTGTTTACATATTTTGAGGAACTTAGTAGAAAAAGAATAATAACTAAAGAAGAATTAATTCGACTATATAATATGATTAGCGAATTTAAAAACAAATCATAACGGAAACGATATAAAACATACTCTTAAAAAGAGAAAAAACTAAATCATATGGAAAACGAAGAGTTACAAAATGATGCTCAAAAAGCTCCCGATAACACTACTCCTTCTGAGGCTACTCAAGAAAGTACTATTCCTACAGAAAAAACTTCAGAAAATATAAGTTTTGAGAATCGTATTGATCTTAGCGAATTACAACAAGCAGTAGAAAGACTAAAATCAGAACTAGCTAAAGTTATTATCGGACAGCAGGATTTTATTGAATTACTAATTGTATCTCTATTATCCAATGGGCACGTTCTTATAGAAGGGGTACCTGGAATTGCAAAAACAGTAACAGCTAAGTTGTTTGCAAAAACCTTAGAAACTAACTTTAATAGAATTCAATTTACTCCAGATTTAATGCCAAGTGATGTATTAGGGACTTCTGTTTTAAACATGAAAACTAGTGATTTCGAATTCAAAAAAGGACCAATATTTTCTAACATGGTTTTAATTGATGAGATCAACCGTGCTCCAGCAAAAACTCAGGCAGCTCTATTTGAAGTAATGGAAGAACGACAAGTTACTATAGATGGTATCAGATATGTAATGGAACCTCCCTTTATGGTACTAGCAACACAGAATCCAATCGAGCAAGAAGGAACGTATGCTTTACCAGAAGCGCAACTAGATCGTTTTTTGTTTAAAATCAAAGTGGATTATCCATCGTTAGAGGAAGAAGTAAATATTCTAAAAACGCATCATGAAAGAAAAACATTAAAGCCATTAGAACTAGTAAACTCCGTAATGACGCCTGAAAAACTTGTAGAATACAAGAAAAAAACTCAAGAAGTTATTATCGAAGAAAAAATTATAGGATATATCGCAGAAATTGTTACCAAGACTAGAACACATCCTCATCTATACCTTGGAGGTTCGCCACGTGCTTCTATAGCGGTAATGAATGCTTCAAAAGCTTTTGCAGCTATTAATGGTAGAGATTTTGTAACTCCAGAGGATATTAAAAAATCATTATATCCAGTTTTACGACACCGTATTATTTTATCTCCAGAACGTGAAATGGAGGGAATGACTACAGAAGATGTTATTGAAATGATTATCCAATCTGTAGAAATACCTCGTTAACTGTGATCAAATTTTATAAATCTCTATACCTAAGCCCACGCGTATTTTATATACTCGCTATCTTATCTGTGCTATTTTTAGTATCCTATTGGTTCCAAGCACTATATCCGATAGCCTGGTTATTATTATGGGGATTAGTAGTTACCTTTTTATTTGATATTGTTATTTTATTTAATACAAAAAAAGGTATTGAAGCTATTAGATTGTTACCAGAAAAATTTTCTAATAGTGATCTTAATGTAATTCCTATAAGAATTAAAAGCAACTATACATTTACAACCTTCGCAGAAATAATAGATGAAATCCCAGTCCAGTTTCAAAAACGTGATTTTCTAAAAACTGGAATAATACATCCAAAATCAACTTTTGATTTTGAATATTCATTAAGACCTGTAAAAAGAGGAGAATATATTTTTGGTCACCTACACGTGTATACTATGACCAAAATCAATTTGGTCAAGAAAAGATATAGTTTTGATAAATCAGCTATGGTAAAGGTATATCCATCCTTTATCCAAATGAAGAAATATGACTTTTTAGCTATTGATAATAAATTAACTCAATTTGGGCTTAAAAAAATAAGACGTATTGGCCATACAATGGAGTTTGAACAGATTAAAGAATACGTGATTGGTGATGATGTACGAACAATCAACTGGAAGGCAACTGCCAAACATGGAAATCTAATGATCAATCAATTTCAGGATGAAAAATCACAACCAATATATTCTATAATTGATGAAAGTCGTGTAATGAAAATGCCATTTAAGGAGTTAAGTTTATTAGATTATGCTGTAAATAGCACATTAGCTTTTTCTAATATCGCTCTCAAAAAGAATGATAAAGTAGGAATGCTTACTTTCTCTAATTCTGTCAATAATTTTTTACCTGCCAGCAGAAAGAAAACCTACATAAATAATGTATCAGAAACATTATACAACGTTAAAACCCAGTTTTTAGATTCGGATTTTGGATTGTTATACACCCATGTAAAAAGACAAATTAATCATCGTAGCTTACTTTTATTATACACTAACTTTGAGCATATCTCTGCGTTAAAAAGACAACTTCCTTATTTACAAGCATTAGCTAAGAAACATTTATTAGTAGTTATATTCTTTGAGAACACAGAATTACATCAATTGACACATCAGAATGCAGAAGATCTCCAAGCTATCTATGATCAAACTATTGCACAACAATTTGCCTACGATAAAAAAATCATGGTAAAAGAGCTACAAAGACATGGTATACAAACGGTTCTAACATCCCCAGAAGACTTAACGGTAAACACCATCAATAAATATTTAGAAATAAAAGCTAGAGGGCTTTTATAATTTCCCGATCAAACACTATCTACATTTCATCCATTAAATTCTACAATTGGGTGATATACTTTATAAGAGTATCCAAGTTTTATAGACTTTTGAATCATCAAAACGAAATAATAAAAATCAAAAAACTAAACTCTTATGAAAACTCTAGTATTATTTTTAGCAATGACAGCCATAAACTTTGTAACTCATGCACAAGATACCAAAGGTATTACTATCACAGTAACGGTACCTAATGTATCTAGTTCTGATGGTGCTGTTCTTTTTGGATTATATGATGAAGCTACCTTTATGAAAGCTGCTCCTATTAAATCAACAAAAGGAGAAATAAAAAATGGTATCGCTAAAATAACTTTTACAAATGTTCCTGCAGGCGAATATGGAATCTCTTGTGTACACGACGCTAATAACAATCAAAGAATGGATTTTGAAGAAAACGGAATGCCTAAAGAAAGTTATGGAGTATCTAATAATAATATGAGCTACGGACCACCAATGTGGAGTGATGCAAAATTTGAAGTAGGTAATGAAGATCTAGAATTAGAAATTAGATTCTAATAATCAAAATAACATATTCATCAATCAAAAAATAAGGGTTTTGCTAATATCATAAAACAAAACCCTTTCTATAGTAACTACTAAATACTAATTTTCACAATCCGTTTCGCTAGCATCGCGCAATGCTTCTTCTAAATCAGCATCTTCAATAAGTGGACAATCATCTAATGCACTTAAATATGCTATCGATGCAGCTTTTAAAGATTCACAATTTTCTACACTAGGATCATTTCCATATCGATCTAATGCTGCACTATAATTTTCAATTGCATTAATAGCTATACAACCTCCCGTAAGATCTTCCAAAATTTCCTCTTCTGAACAAGAAGTTAATAACGCACCAATACTTAATCCCAATATCACTAAAGATTTACTTACTATTTTCATTTGTTAAATTTTTAATTATTATAAGTTTTATTGTTTAGTGTGATTAAATGGAGAGAGGTCAACATTATCTTAAAAAAATCTCAATAGAAAAAACAAATTTTTAGTATATCATTAATAAGTTTTATCAATAGCTTTCCTATTTTTGTCATCCAAAATTAACAACATGACCATTACACAGCTACGATATGTATTAGCAGTTGCTGAGCATCAAAATTTCACAAAGGCAGCAGAAAAAACATTTGTTACTCAACCTACATTGAGTATGCAAATTCAAAAATTAGAAGAAGAATTAGCTATCCTAATATTTGACCGAAGTAAAAAACCAATCGAGCTTACAGAAGTGGGTAAAAAACTAGTACAACAAGCTAGAAATATAGTTAATGAAAGTGAGCGAATACAAGATATAGTTGATCAACAAAAAGGGTTTATTGGCGGAGAATTTAAATTAGGAGTTATACCAACGGTAATGCCTACTTTATTACCTATGTTCTTACATAATTTCATAAAAAAATACCCAAAAGTAAAACTAAAGATTGAAGAACTAACAACTGAGGCTATTATGGAGCGCTTGCAAGATGGACATCTTGATGCTGCAATTGCCGCTACTCCTTTACAGAATGAAAGTATTAAGGAGCGTGTATTGTATTATGAACCTTTTGTTGGCTATATACCTCCTAGTCATCGATTAAATAAAAAAAATAAAATAGATATATCTGATTTAGATATAGATGATATGTTATTATTAGAAGATGGACATTGTTTTAGAGATGGGATTGTTAACCTATGCAAAACTCAAAAGAGTTACGATGAAGATCATTTTCAACTAGAAAGTGGAAGTTTCGAAACACTAGTTAAACTATCCAATGAGGGATTAGGAATGACACTACTACCTTATCTTCACACATTGGATATTAACGAAAAAGAAAAAGGAAATCTACATTTCTTTAATGAACCATCACCTGCTAGAGAAGTAAGTCTTATTTTTCACAAGAGTGAATTAAAAATGCAAATTATAGAAGCATTACATAACACAATAGCTGGAGTAGTAAAAGGAGCTATTACTTTTCAAAATGTTCAGATTATAAGTCCGATATCAAAAATAAAAAGCGACTAAAAAGTCGCTTTTATATTTTTATGATTTTAAATAAATTAAACAAGGTTCTAACTCTGGTTTGTTAAGTGCCAAAGATTGAATCCAAAGTTTTAATTCTTCAATCTCGTGCGGTAGTAATCTGTTTAGTGCTTTAATTACTTCCTTTGTAAATAGATTTACGTCAAAACTAACCTTTTTCAGTACAGTCTTGGTATAATCAAACATTGCTCTCGCCATAAATTAATAGGGGTTTAAATGTTAGGTTTAATACAAGTAATTGTAGGATAATACTTACAGTTTTTAAAGTTGTTAGAACTAATATAGTCAAATAAAACTAAAAAACCGCCTTTTAACCCTTATTTAACTTTACTAAAAATTATTATCGCCATCTAAAAGATCACCTAAACCACCTAAAATACTACCTTCTCCTCTACTTTTACCTCCTCCTCTAGGAGCTAATGCTAACACTCTATTTGCTAACCTACTAAATGGTAAAGATTGTATATAAACCACTCCTGGACCAGTTAAGTTTGCAAAAAACAATCCTTCGCCTCCAAAAATCGTATTCTTAATACCCTTTACCATTTCTATATCGTAATTAACGCCTTTAGAAAAACCTATAATACAGCCAGTGTCTATTTTCAATGTTTCTCCTATTTGTAATTCTTTTCTAGCAGTAGTTCCTCCTGCGTGTACAAAAGCCATTCCATCTCCTTCTAACTTTTGCATAATAAACCCTTCTCCTCCAAATAAGCCTCTTCCTAATTTTCTTGAAAATTCGATCCCAACAGAAACTCCCTTAGCTGCACAAAGAAATGCATCTTTCTGACAAACAAACTTACCGCCATATTCTGTAAGGTCTATAGGAATAATTTTTCCTGGGTATGGCGAAGCAAAACTCACTTTCTTCTTTCCAACAACTTCATTATAAAAAGCAGTCATAAAAAGACTTTCTCCAGTAAGCAACCGTTTTCCTGCTCCAAAAATCTTTCCCATAAACCCTTCATCTTTTTGGGAACCATCTCCAAAAATAGTATCCATTTTGATACCATCTTCCATCATCATAAAACTACCTGCCTCTGCAATCACTCCTTCTTGAGGATCTAATTCTATTTCCACATATTGCATTTCTTCTCCATAGATAGCGTAGTCAATTTCGTGTGCTGTCATATTTAATTATTTATTTTATTGATTAATGAATAGTCTCAATATATAAGTTATAGATTAACGTAAAGTGTTACAGAATTTAGTATCCAATAAATAAAATTAATAGTCTTTTACACTTAAACCTACTTGGTTTTTAATCTAATTGTCCATTCAAAATTAAATGTAGAAACTTCAACACCTTGTTTATTTGTTCCTATAGATTTCATCCATACAGTTTGCCCCTCCCCAGTTTTAATAGTTTTTTGAATAGCTTCTTTAATCAAACGACCGTCATTACAAATAAATGTGATCCTACCTGTGGCTTTTTTTGTAAAAGTTGCATTATTATTTGCTACCAACATGGATATTTTTTTGCCACTTTCCCTAATTTGACCAGAAACCATGGCACCTGTACTCATCTCTGCAGCCATACCTTGTACTGCCCAAAACATAGAATTAAAAGGATTTTGATTCATCCATCTATGCTTAACGCTTACAGTGCAACTAGATTCACTAATTTGTTTTACACGAACACCACAGAGCCAAGCAGAGGGTAACTTGAACATTGTGAAGGTGTTAATTTTTCCTGGTGTAATCTTCATAATTATGATATTTAATTGTCCTAAAATATTGAAAAAGAATGGACATACAAAATCACGTCAAATCATAAAATTATGTTAAAATATGGTACTATGTTTTGCATAATACCTTCTTTTAACCATATATTTGTATAAGAAACTATTATATACTTTAAAAAAATGTCAACTAACAACCATAATAACATAGCAACATTTATGCACTTAGGGGTGTTCACTAAGTACTTTATTCCATTCGGAAATTTTATTGTTCCCATACTTCTATGGACTACTAATAAAGAAAAATCCGATTTTATAGATGAACACGGAAAAGAAGCAATCAATTTTCAGTTGAGTATTTTGTTATACACTGTTATTTTAGGAATGATATCCTTTCCATTTTTTATGTTCAATATACTTGGAGACGCTTCTTTGTTCGATATTTTTAATCATAATGGATTAGATCTTCACTTTTCTAGTGATGGTGGATTTAGAACATTGATAGGTGCTTCTTTTGTAGGAGTTATTGCTTTAATTGGTTTCTTTTTAGAAATCACTTTTATCATCTCCGCTGCGATTAAAGGAAATAAAGGTGAGCGATATAAATACCCATTAACAATACGCTTTATAAAGTAATTTTAACATGAACTCATCAATCAATATAAAATATGTTTTAATTACAGCTATAGCTGTGGTATCCTCCTTCTTTTTTCATGAGTTGGCCCACTTCATCACTGGGAAGCTTTTAGGATATGAAATGGGAATGACACTTAACTCTGCATTCCTGAAAGAAGGAGAATATCAATATAGTTGGCATCAACAATTAGTAAGTGCTGCAGGTCCATTATTTACAATAATTCAGGCTTTTGTCATTTTCTATTTTATAAAAAAAACAAATAATGAGTATTGGTATCCATTTTTATTCTTTGCTTTTTACTCTAGAGTATTAGCTATGATAATATCAATTTTTAATCCTAATGATGAAGCTAGAATTAGTGCTTGGTTAGGTCTAGGATATTGGATTTTACCATTATTAGTAAGTTTTACATTACTCATATTAGTAATAAAAACATCAAAAGAGCAGAGATACAATTTAAAATTTAACTTAATCAATTATCTTTTATCAACTGTATTTATTGCAGGAGTTGTATTCTCTGATCAATATTTATTAAAATAATCATCAATCAATCATTAATCAAAAAATGAACAGTTTAACTTTTTAAAAATCAGTTTTATGAAGATCGAAAACACAAAAGCGCAAATGCGCAAAGGTGTTCTGGAATATTGCATACTTTCAATTCTTAAGGACGATGATGCTTATGTAGCAGAGATTTTAGAGACCCTTAAAGATGCAAAGATGTTAGTTGTAGAAGGCACAATATATCCCCTACTAACCAGACTTAAAAATGCAGGCTTACTAAGCTATCGCTGGGAAGAGTCAACATCAGGACCACCACGTAAATATTATGGACTTACAGAAACAGGAAAACTTTTTCTTAAAGAATTAAACACTACTTGGGACGAATTACAAAATGCAGTAACCATAGTTACTAAACAAAAAAAGAAACAAAAATGAACAAGACAGTCAATATAAATTTAGCAGGCATATTTTTTCATATCGATGAAGACGCTTACTTAAAGCTGCAGCGCTATATTCAGGCGATAAAACGTTCGTTTACCGACTCTCAAGGTAGAGATGAAATTATCGCTGATATCGAAGCTAGAATAGCAGAACTTTTCAGTGAAAAAATAAAAGATGAAAGACAAGTAATAGGCATCAAAGAAGTTGATGAAGTAATCGAAGTAATGGGGCAACCCGAAGATTATAGATTGGATGAAGAAATTTTTGAAGATGAGCCAAAATCATCATATCAAAGAACTACTAAGTCTAAACAATTATTCAGAGATACTTCTAACTCATATGTAGGAGGTGTAAGTTCCGGATTAAGTCATTACTTAGGTATAGATCCTATTTGGTTAAGAATCGCTTGGATACTATTTACTGTATTCTCTAGTGGTGCATTTATTCTTATATATATAGCATTTTGGATTTTTGTGCCAGAAGCAAAAAGTACTGCAGATTACTTAGCTATGAAGGGTGAGGCAGTAAATATCAGTAACATTGAAAAAAAAATCAAGGAAGGATTTAATGATGTTGCAGATAAAGTTAAAGACGTAGATTATCAAAAATATAGTGATAAAGTAAAAAGTGGATCTACTAGTTTCTTTGACGCCCTTGGAGATGTACTATTAGTAGTATTAAAAATATTCGTAAAATTTATAGGTGTATTACTTATAATAGTTGCAGGTATTACTTTAATAAGTCTTTTTATTAGCTTATTTACTGTTGGTACTTTTGGATTTATAGAAACCCCTTTTACTGAATATATTGATGTAGTTAATCATCCTAACATCCCATTATGGCTAGTATCATTACTTACATTATTTGCTGTTGGTATTCCATTCTTCTTTTTATTCATTCTAGGATTAAAGATTGTTATCAATAATCTAAAATCAATAGGTACACCAGCCAAGTTAGCACTGTTAGCTGTTTGGATTCTATCCGTAATAGGACTAACCGTAGTAGGGATTCGTCAAGCTACTCAAGAAGCTTATGATGCCGAAGTAATCGAAGATTCGAGAAACTTAAACATACAATCAAGCGATACTTTAACTATAAAAATGGTTGGAAACAATAGATATGTAAGAGGATTATATCACCGAAATGATTTTAAAATAAAAAGAGATGAAAATGATAATAAGGTGATCGTAATTCAGGATGTAGAAGTTTTGATTAAAGAAAATAGAGAGGATTCAACACCAAAATTAACTATTAGAAAAAATGCAGAAGGAAGTAGTTATGATGGAGCAAAAGAAAGAGCCGCTGCAATCAAGTATAATTATGACATAAAAGGAAACACCTTATTATTAGATGGATATGCTATCACTGATTACACAAATAAGTACAATGATCAAGAAGTCGAAATCATAATTTCTATACCCGAAGGGATGACTATATATGCAGATGATAACACCTCTGGTTTTAATAACTCTTGGAAATACAATGATTATCTAACTATCGATGGTAAAGAAGGAAAATATCTAAAATTAATAGATGGAAAACTTACTTGCCAGGATTGTCCGAAAGATGAATGGCAATATAATGAATGGGAAGATGATGATGATAGAGATTCTAATGACGGGGTAAAAATTAATATCAATTCAGATGATGACAATGCCAATCTTAAAATTGACGAAGATGGAGTACAAATCAAAAGCGAAGAAGTAGACATAAAAATTGACGAGAACGGAATAAAAATCAAAACCGATAATTAATAACAATCAAAAAACGAACAGTTTAATAAATTAAATCACTTAGATTATGACAACACTAACTAAAATAATTGTAACCTTATGTTTATCAGCATTATGTTGTTCTTGCAACATAGCCTTCAATGGAATTAGAGGTCAAGGAGATGTAATCAAAAAAGAAAAGACTATTAACGAAGACTTTAATACTATTAAATCAAGTCGAGGTTTAGATGTAGTCTTAACCAATAAAAAAGATAGAAAAGTAATTATTGAAGCCAACGAAAATTTACATCAACATATAGAAGTATATGTAGAAGGAGATATTTTATACATAACCTCTGATAAAAACATTTATCAAGCAGATGAAAAAACAGTATATGTATCATACGATAAATTAGGAAAAATATCCGCTACGAGTGGTGCTAGAGTAACTGCGCAAGGTGCAGTTGTACAAAAAGATCTTGCCATTAGCGCAACCAGTGGTGCGGATATTGAACTAAAAGTAAAAGCCGAAACACTTACTACATCAGTAACTAGCGGAGCAATGATGGATCTATCTGGCAAAGTAAATAATCATAATGCAAGCGCAACAAGTGGTGCAGATATTAGAGCTAGTGAATTATTGAGCTTAGTATCAGAAGCAAAAGCAACTAGTGGTGCGATGATTAGAATACATGCCAAAGATCAATTTACAGGAAAAGCAACTAGTGGTGCTAATATTAACTACTATGGAGAACCTGGAAAAGTTGACGAAGTAGAAAATTCTGGAGGAAATGTAAAAAGAAATTAAACCAATAAAAACAAATTCCTAACCAATAAATTTAACCACAGACCAACCACCAACCAACCAAAATTCGAACCACCTGAAAAGCTTCCATTGTTGACAGACAAGTTATTTAGATATTTATGCTTTTTGGGTGGTTTTTTCTTTTCATCATTTTAAAAATCAAAAAATGATCACACAAAAAATAATTCAGAACAAACTACCATTCATTATTATTGTTACATTACTAGTTGGGCTTCATATCTTTTGGGAATATCATTATAATAATGGGGTGACGACACATCATCTATTAGCCCGAGAAGATTTACCTGGAATATCCAATTGGTGGGGATTATTATCAATCCCTTTAATCAGTTGGATTTTGATTTCTTTAAGTAAATGGTTACATAATAAAGACTCAATTACCTACAGCCTATCAAAAATCACAAAGGGTTTTATTGGAGGGTTAGTTTTCGGAATACTAATAGCTTTATTATGGGAATTAAGGTTAGAAAACATTTTACAATATGCTATTTGGACGCCAATTATTCTAGCTTTTTTCATTCCAATATATCTTCCAGGAAATTTACTTGGTTTTATACTGGGTCTTACCTTTACTTTTGGAGGGATCTTACCAATAGGCATCGGTTTAGTTCTCATAATAATATCATTTGTGATATGGACCATTTTTAGAAAATGGATCCCATTTATATTCCAAAAAATCAATCAAAGAAATTAATCAAAGAAATCAATCAAAAACGAACTATCATGTTAAAAACAATTTTAAGTAAAACTCATAAACTTTTACTTATAGCATTAATTCCTTCACTTCTGACAGCACAAAATAATTCTTCATTAGAAGAAACAATTCTAGAACTCGATAAAAATTTCTGGAAATCCTACAACACCTGTAATATATCTACATTTAAAACTTTTTTTGTAGAAGATTTTGAGTTTTATCACGATAAAGGAGGGCTTACTTCTGGACTTACTAAAATGATGTCCAGTGTAGAAAATGGATTATGTAATCCAGAAAACCCAAGAGTTCGCAGAGAAGTTGTAGAAGGTAGTGTACAGGTATATCCTCTAAATAATTATGGTGCAATTATTACTGGAGAACATGTTTTTTATGTTTCAGAAAAAGGTAAAAAAGAAAAACTTGCTGAAATAGCTAAATTTACTCACGTTTGGCAACATAAAGATGAACAATGGAAAATGACCAGAGTTCTTAGTTACGATCACCAACCAGCGCAACAAAATACAGACAAAAAAGAAATTTCCTTATCGGATAATATCTTAAATAAATATATAGGAACCTACCAAGGGCCACAAACAGGAACTGTAATTATTACCAAAAAAGAGCAACATTTAGAAATAAATGCTGGCAAAATGAACGCAATAGTATACCCACAAACAGAAAATTTATTTTTTCATAAACAAAGCCCTCTCACCTTTGAGTTTATACAAGACAAGAACAGTGTAGTCTCAAAAATGATTGTACGCGAAAATGGACAGATTGTAGAAGAAGCGAAAAAAGTAAAATAATACCTTAAATAACATTCCCTTGTTAAACGTTTTTTGCATTTGGTAGAAAAAAAAAGCCTCTAATCTAAAAGAGGCTTTTTTTTGGTACGTCTTTTGAAATATCGCTTAAAACAACATTATATTTAATAAGTAATATTGAATTGAAGATGATATTTTTTTGACTCGTATTATACTGAAATAAAAAAAACACAGTTTAAAATAAAAACTTTCATACTATGAGAACATGGGCACTTTCTTTATTATGCCTAATCGGTTTAGGAAACCTACACGCGCAAAAAGAGAAAATAAAAGGAAATAAAATTGTAGTTACTGAACAAAAATCAGTAGATGCTTTTCATACAATACAACTCAATGATAATTTTGAAGTAACATTACAAGAAGACAGTGATAATATAATATCTATTGAAGCAGATAGTAATTTACAGGAAGTAATTAATATAACTGTACAAGATAGCATCTTAAATATTAAGTCTGATAAAAGAATCAAACGCTCAAAAGCACTTAATATTAAAATCAGTTATGCTCAAGATTTAAAGAAGATAGTATCTTTTAATAAAGTACAACTTAAATCTACTTCTTTAATAAAAGCTTCTAACATAAGAATCGAAAGTAATGATGATTCTGAGATGTTTCTAAGTATTGAAGCTGACAAAACAAGTAGTATTACAAATGGCAAATCTAATGTTGATTTACATATAAATGCAAATGAAGCTTTTTATCAAGTAAATGATGACTCCGAACTTAAAGGTATCGTAGAAGCAGATAGCCTAAAAATAGATTTATATCAAAAAGGATATGCAAAATTAGAAGGAAAAGTAACTTCGATGCTATTAAGAGCAGATGGAAATACTGATTTCTATGGTGAAAAATTAATCACAGAAAAAACCTCAATAATTGCTGAAGGCTCTAGTGATTGTTATTTAGTTGCCAATGAAGAAATTACCATTGAAGCTAAGGATGATTCAGAAATCTATCTTCTGGGAGAACCAAAAATCAATATCCCTGTATTTACCAATGAAGCTATATTGTACAAGAAAAAAATAGATTATAGTCCTGGTTTACTCAAATTATAATAAAAAAAAGACCTGATACATCTCAGGTCTTTTTTTTATTACATATACTATTTTTTACGCAGAAACTTCTTCACTAGTTTCTATCGTAGCAAGATATCTTTCTGCATCCAATGCCGCCATACAACCAGTACCTGCAGCAGTAACTGCTTGTCTATATTCTTTATCCTGAACATCTCCAGAAGCAAATACTCCAGGAATATTCGTTTTTGTAGACTTACCTTCGGTAATAATATATCCAGTATCATCCATATCAATCTGATCCTTAAAAATATCAGTATTCGGTTTATGACCAATAGCTATAAACAATCCTGTTATTGAAATTTCAGATTTATCTCCAGTTTGATTGTTTATCATACGCAAACCATCTACTACCTGATCACCTAGAACCTCATCAACTTCTGTATTATAAAGCACTTTAAGATTTGGTGTATTATTTACACGATGTTGCATAGCTTTCGAAGCTCTCATAAAATCTTTACGCACAAGCATAGTAACACTAGAACAAATATTAGCCAAATAAGTAGCCTCTTCTGCTGCAGTATCACCAGCTCCTACAATAGCAACATCTTGTCCTTTATAAAAGAATCCATCACAAACTGCACAGGCAGAAACTCCACCTCCTCGTAATTTCTGTTCGCTAGGTAAACCTAAATATTTAGCAGTGGCACCAGTAGATATTATTACAGCTTCTGCTTCGATCTCTTTCGTATTATCAACAGTAACTTTATGAATACCTCCTACTTCTTTACTAAATTCGACAGAAGTAACCATCCCTATTCGGACTTCAGTTCCAAAACGCTCAGCTTGTTGCTGTAATTGCACCATCATTGTAGGTCCATCGATTCCCTCCGGATATCCCGGAAAATTATCTACTTCAGTTGTAGTAGTTAACTGACCTCCAGGCTCCATACCGGTGTACATAATTGGTTTTAGATCTGCTCTGGCTGCATATATTGCTGCAGTATAACCTGCAGGTCCTGAACCTATAATAAGGCATTTTATTCTTTCTATAGTATCTGACATAATCTTTTCTATTTAACTGATGTAAAAGTAGCAATTTGATGATAAACCTTACACTAAAGTTATTAAGAATTGTTATTCATATATAGATATCCTAGATAATCATAAGAAAGATGAATCTGAAAAATCATAATTTCAATTAGATACCCTACTTTTATTCCAAAATAAAAGAAAATGACACTTTTCGATACTTTGGATATTTTAGGAACTATTGCTTTTGCTATTTCTGGAGCTTTAAGTGCGATGAATAGAAGATTCGATCTGTTTGGAATCTTTATTATTGCATTTGTCACAGCTATTGGTGGCGGAACTCTAAGAGATGTATTAATTGGTGCAACACCTGTATCCTGGATGCAAAACACTGTAAACATGTACTTGATCGGTGGAGTAACTATACTAGCTATATTGTTCCGAAATAAAATAGATTACCTAAAAAAGTCTCTTTTCTTATTTGATACTATAGGATTGGGTATTTTTACTATTATAGGAGTAGAAACAGGCATACAGACCAACCTAGCCCCTATTGTATCTATTGCATTAGGAACCATGACGGGATGTTTTGGAGGTGTTATTAGAGATATCCTATGTAATGAAGTTCCTGTAATTTTCAGGAAAGAAATTTATGCAACGGCATCTATTGCTGGAGGAATATGTTTTATGATTTTATATACTTTCAATACTCCCACTAATCTTGTGTATATAACTACTACCCTATTGATTATTATTATTCGTTTAATTGTTGTAAAATATCAAATAACACTGCCAATGTTTACTGTGATAAATCAAAAAAAGTAATATCGTTAAAAATAAAAACTCGCTTTTTATATTGATATTTCATAATTAAAAAGTCATTTTCAAACGAAATTTTACAAGGTAAGTTATCTTATATTATGGCTTTGACGTTTTTTGAATATAAAGAGGTTAAAAATAAATTATTCAACCTTTAAATTATTGCATTTTTCTTAAATGATTGATGCGCTTTAATAAACCGTATATCCACATATGTTTTTAAAAACATTACTCTAGATTTTACTAGATATATATTGAATATCAAAAATTATTCAATCTCCTCTTCTTTTACTTGGAAATCGACTCTTTTTGGGCTATGTTCGTACATTCAGAAAAGAAGTTACACAATGATTATCGAACCAAGAACTCGCGGTTTTATCTGCTTGACAGCACACCCTAAAGGATGTGAACAAAATGTACTAAATCAAATCAATTATATTAAATCTAAAGGAGCCATTGAAGGTCCAAAAAATGTACTAGTTATAGGAGCATCTACAGGATTTGGTCTTGCCTCCAGAATTACTAGTGCATTTGGTTCTAATGCTGCTACAATTGGAGTCTTTTTAGAAAAACCACCTAAAACTAATAGACCAGCCTCTCCAGGATGGTATAATACTGCTGCATTTGAGACACAAGCACATGAAGCCGGATTGTATGCTAAAAGTATTAATGGAGATGCATTTTCTAATGAGATAAAAGAGCAAACCATCGCTCTTATAAAGAAAGATCTAGGTCAAATCGATTTAGTTATTTATAGTTTAGCTTCCCCTGTTCGAGTACATCCAGAAACTGGAGTAAAACATAAATCCTCTTTAAAACCTATTGGAGATTCTTACACAAATAAAACTGTAGATTTCCATACCGGAAATATATCTCAAGTATCCATTGAACCTGCTACTGAAGAAGACATAGAAAATACAGTTACGGTTATGGGTGGAGAAGATTGGAAGTTCTGGATTGATGCTTTACAAAAAGAAAATTTATTAGCTCCAGAAGCTAAAACAATTGCCTATTCTTATATTGGTCCTAAGTTAACTGAACCTGTATATAGAAAAGGAACTATTGGTCGCGCCAAAGATCATTTAGAAGCAACAGCATTTGATATTACTGATTCTCTTGCTGATATAAACGGAAAAGCATATGTTTCTGTAAATAAAGCGCTAGTAACACAAGCTAGTTCAGCTATTCCTGTTATTCCTCTATACATTTCTTTATTATACAAAATAATGAAAGAAAATAATGTTCATGAAGGATGTATAGAGCAAATGCAACGTTTGTTTGCAGATCGATTATATAACAACAATGAAATCGCTACCGATGACAAAGGCAGAATACGAGTCGATGATTGGGAAATGCGTGAAGATATTCAAGCAAAGATAAAAGAACTTTGGGATAATGCCACAACAGAAACGTTGTCAACTATTGGAGATTTAGAAGGGTACAGTAATGATTTCTTCAACTTATTTGGGTTTAAAGTAGCTGGAATCGATTATACCCAAGATGTAAATGAAGTTGTTGAAATCCCAGGATTACAATCTTAATTCAACTTTATTTTTAGTAATATATTAAATCCCTTGTTACATCTATGTAATAAGGGATTTTTCGTTTATGATATTTGACAATAAATATTTCTTTTCATAAAAAATAAATTTTGGGGTAACATTTAGTATCAATCTGACACTTACCTAAGAATATAAAACTTTGCCAAAACATAAAAACATTTTAAGAAATTGTCATTTTACAATTAATAAATGTTACAATGTTGAAGTTTTTAATTAGCTAACTAATAACATTTTTTTTATGAAAAACCTATACTCAAAAAGTTCTCATAGCATACCCGATGGACTAACGAAGCCTTCTGCTTCATTTAAAAAATTTGTATGGCTTTCAGTTTTAGGACTCTTATTCTTTATTGTTATTTATATATCATTAATAATCTGGTTTGGTCGACTAGCATATTATTCATTTTTAGATGAAGGTTCTTTTTGGAACTATGTATTGGCAGGTGGATACGCTTTTCTTTGTTTATTTATGATTAAGTCTCTTTTTATTTTCAATAAAAAAGAGAAAAATCCATTAGATAAATATATTACAGAAAAAGAAGAACCAACGCTCTTTGATTATCTCTATAAATTAGCTGATGAAGCTGGCGCTCCTAGACCTTCAAAAGTTTTTCTTTCACCTAGAGTAAATGCAAGTGTATCATATGATCTTTCTATTATAAATTTAATTTTTCCATCAAAGAAAAATTTAGAAATAGGATTAGGCTTAATGAATGTATTGAGCCTTGGAGAATTTAAAGCTGTACTAGCACATGAATTTGGTCATTTTGCACAGCGTTCTATGTTATTGGGTAGGTATGTATATGTCGCGCAGCAAATTGCTGTTCAAATTATCAATAAACGAGATATTTTTGACAATTTTTTAGCTGGAATATCCAGTATTGACATCCGTATTTCCTGGATAGGTTGGATATTATCAATACTTGTATGGGCAGTTAGGTCATTAATAGAAACTTGTTTTAGTATTGTTATAATAGCACAACGTGCATTATCCAGAGAAATGGAATTTCAGGCAGATTTAGTCGCTGTTTCATTAACTGGTAGTGATGCCCTTATACACGCTCTATATAAATTACAAATCGCTGATGAAGCATATGATCATGCCTTAAATGCTGTTAATTCTAAACTAGAAGATAAAAAAGCGATACATAATTTATTTAAACTACAAAGCAATTACATCAAGAAAATGTCATGGGTATTGAATGATCATTCTTATGGCAAATCTCCTCAAATAGTTGATACGAATCCTGAATCAAATAGAATTTTTGAAGACAGAATATTTAATCCACCAAAAATGTGGTCTACACATCCTGCAGATCAAGATCGAGAAGAAAACGCTAAAAAAATATACATCGCAGCCGAAATAGATGAAAGACCAGCAGAAATTTTGCTATCCGACGCTACTAAATATGAAGTCGAAATAACAGCAAAACTAATAGCAACAAGTAAAATTGAAACAGAAATTATATCTGATCAAGAGTCTTTAGAATTTCAGAATAAAAAATATTTTAATTGGACTTTCTTGGACCCAAAATACCAGTCGAATTTTTTAAACAGATTTTTTACACTAAATTTTGAAAGTGTTGATCAAATGTATTCATTAGATATATCTAATAGCGAAATAACATCTAATTTTGAATCATTATACCAAACAACACTTTCTAAAACATTAGATAATTTAAAGGAAGTAAAAGAAGAAATAGTTGCTATTAACCTTATTGTAAACGGTCCAATTACTATAGAAAAAAGAGAAATTTGGCATCGAGGAGAAAGAATTAAAAGAAAGGATGTAAAAGCGGTACTAAACAAACTAGCTCTAGAAGAATCTTCTTTATTGGATGAATTAAAAACTCAAGATACATTATGTAGATCTACATATTATAAAGCAGCTTCAATTATAGATAATAATTGGTCCAATTATTTAAAATCAATCAGTAGTTTAGTACACTATTCAGAACACGCAATAGCAGATATTGAAGACGCAGCTAGAAAATATCACAACGTAGTTTCAATTGCTCTTGCTGATGGAAATGTAAGTTCTGATGAACTAACTGCTATATTAAATTCCGGGAACGATTATTACAAATCCATTCGTTCTTCTTTTCTTAAAAGTAAAAAAATACAATTAAATAAAGAACTATTAGAAAATTCTAATAAAGAAAGTTATGCCGATTTTTTTGAAGAATTTAAACTATCATCTCCCACGGGAGAAAACATAAACAAATGGTCCCAAGTAATTGATGGCTGGGCTAATCAAGCTCTAAATGGGTTAAATTTCTTAAGAAATTCATCCCTTGAACATCTGTTGGATATTGAAGAAGATATAAAGAATGCTTATCTTACTAATAATCAAATTGCAAAAAGAATTCCTAATCCTATTACTATAGCAGATTCTTATAAATTACTAGTTCCCGGAACAGAAAGGCCTATCCAAAGAAAGCTAAAATTATGGGATCGCTTTATGATGGGAGAAGGTTTTTTTGGAGCAACTGCGAAATTTGCTATATCCTCGGTACTAATTGGAGGTGCTCTTTTTTTAGGAAGCTTTTCTCAATCAACTAGCTTGACTATTTATAATGGATTAGAAATAGATGTAACTGTAGTTATCAATGAACAAGAACAAATACAAATCCCTGCAAAAAATAACAAATCTATCTCAATAGACTATAATACCGATTACAACATAGTAACAAATAGATTTGATGGATCAAACATAGAAAACTTCAATGAAACTAGTGGGTCACCTGGTCAAGAACATGTTTACAATATAGCAAATGCTGGTGTTTTCTTTGAATATACTGCTTACTACGGATCAGGAAATGGTTATATTCCAAAACAAAGAAATATTGGTGCAAAAAGATGGTTTGCAAGTGAAGCAGATTATATTTTAAAAACACCTCCTGAAAGAGATGAAATAGGAACTAAAAAAGATGTCCTAGTAGCATACAGTGATATTAACCCATATGATATGATTTCAGTTGTTAGTGATTCTTCTGAACTGAAAAAATTAATATATGCTCACGTAAAATGGGATACAGAAGAAAGTACCAATATCCTGAACTGGCTAAGTCTATTACAATTTTCTGATAATCCTCAAGAGGTAATTGATCAAAGAATACAAAATTTAGGAAATGATATGGTTTCCAAAAGAGCAAGAATGGATCTAGCCAATATCGAAGAAAAAAATAAAATATGTAATGAGATTAAAGAATCATTTATAAAAAATAAAAATAGTCCTGATTTATATTATCTAAATACTAGGTGCCTAGAAGATTCTGATTACCAAGATAATAAATTCCTAAAAGGATATGAGCAATGGAACAATCATCCTTGGTTAGCATATGCTGCAGCTCATATTTATGCAAAAAATGAAAATTGGGAAAAAAGTTTGTTAGCCTTTAATTCAGCCAGTAAAGTAAATAGTTTAAAAGAGATTATAGCCATTAATGCTGAGAAAGTACGAAGGAAAATTAATCGTTATGGTGAAAAAGGAAAATTAAACTTTACTACGAACGATCTAGAATATTACTTAGGTATAGATAATCGAAAATTGACCAAATTTAATGATGATCCTAACTACGCATTCGTATTAATGCTACAAGGTAAATTAAACGAAGCATATGATTTTATAAAATCATATGAAGAAAACAAACCATATATATTACGTTTTCTAGCAGTATCAGATGGCGCATCTAATAAAATCAAAAATGATGTAAAACTGTTAAATGATCAAGAAGGAATTAACAACTCCACAATTTGGTACTCATTAGCATTTAATCTATTAGAAAAGAAAGACTATACAAAAAACGTAAAGAACATTGAAAATCTAGGAGTTACAAAAACAGATCTAGATCAGTATATTCAATTAATCAAAGCTGGAAATTATCAGAAAGCCGAAAATGTAATAAAAAAACAACAATTATATTTTAAAGGATATATGTATGCAGTAGGTTATATTATCAATAAATCGGATGCTCCAACTACATGGAAAAACAATGCAAATGACCTATTACTTGCCCATGAAAAACCTTTCTTAGGGAAGTAATAAATTATTTAACTAAAGAATAACTTAAAAACAATTAATTAGCACTGTTAAACTTAATACCTATTAGCAGAAAATTATAATGATTCATTGATTTTAGATCAAAAATGCAACAAAACTTCATTGCTTAAGTATTTATGCATGAACCGATACAATCATTACATACAATTTTCGTTATTTTGCAGACAAATTACAGATACTTGAAAAACACATTTTTCTATATAGCTTTTATATTGCTTTTTTGCACTATCTCGTTTGCTCAAGAAGGTAAAAAAATCAAGGTTCAATCAGATCGTACCATTAAAAACGAAGAACGTTTTCCTGGTGCAACAATTCTTGCCAAAGTAAAGAAACAAGTTTATATCGAACACGATGGTATTGAGATCTGGTGTGATCGAGCTGTGCATTATGGTAAGGATAAATTCGTTAGAGCACTTGGTAATGTAAAAATGAAACAAGGAGATACACTTACTATGACCAGTGCCTATGCTGAATATAATGGTAATAGTAAATTTGCATATGCGAGAGAAAATGTTTTTTTAGAAACTCCATCGAATACATTAACAACGGATACATTATTTTTTGATCGTTTACGTCAGCAAGCTTATTACAGAAGTGGTGGAACAGTAAAAGATTCTTCTAATACACTTACTAGTAAAATAGGAAGGTATTTTATGGACAGAAAACAATACTCATTTAATACAAAAGTAAAAATCGTTAATCCAGAAAACACAGTTGATTCCGATCGTTTGGATTATTATACTGATAACGGCCATGCATATTTATACGGACCATCAACTGTAAAAGGAGAAGAAAGCACACTCTATTGCGAGCGTGGTTTTTATGATACTAAAGTAAAGACTGGATATGCTATAAAAAATGCTCGTATCGATTATGATAATCGAACTGTTTTTGGTGATAGTATATTTTATAATAGTGCCATACAATTTGCATCAGCCACGAATAACATTAAAGTATTAGATACCGCCAATAATTCGATTATTACGGGTCATTATGCAGAAGTTTTTAAGGACAAAGATTCTGTATTTATCACAAAAAGAGCATTAGCATCCACTTTACAGGAAAAAGACTCTATTTATATTCACAGTGACACTTTAATGGTTACAGGAAAACCAGAACGTAGAATTATGAATGGTTTTTATGATGTTCGAATTTTTAAAAGTAATATGAGTGGTAAGAGTGATTCTATTAATGTTGATCAAACCACTGGATATACTAAAATGATAGGCAAACCTATTATTTGGTCTCAGCGAAATCAAATGACCGGTGATACTATAAAGATTATATCAAATACTGAAACTGAAAAGCTTGATTCACTGGTAGTGTATCAAAATGCATTTTTAGTCCAAGAAGACACACTAAAAGCTGGATATAATCAGGTGAAAGGTCAAACGCTGTATGGATTATTTAAAGACAATGAAATTTATCAAGTAGATATCGATAAGAATACAGAAACTATATTTTATCAAAGAGAAAGTGAAGGAGAACTTAAATTGATTGGTATTAATAAAGTATTGTCGAGCTCTATAAAATTACTACTAGAACAACGAGAAATTGTAGATGTCTACTATTATCAAAATGTAGACGGAACATTGTATAGAGAAATTGATTTGCCTGAAAATGCCAGAGAATTATCTGGTTTTAAATGGAGAGGAGAAGAACAAATACTTAGTAAAAAGGATCTTTTCAGAGGAGAAACACCTCCTAAGCTAACAAAAATAACAGGAATACCGCTTCCTGTAGAAGATGATGACTTCTTTGATGAAGAAACTATAAAACGTCTAGAAGAAAACAAATCCGAAGGTTCTCGATTATTAGAGCAAAAACTTGAGGACGCGGAATTAAAGGAAACTAATGAAGAGCTAGATGAAATTCTAAAACCAAAGAAAAAGACTAAGGAAAACACAAAAGCTGAAAAGAAAAAAGATACAACTTCTAAAAAAGAATTGCCCAAAAAAGTAGCCTTTGTAGACCATGATCTTAATCGTTCGGCAAGACAACGAGATAGCATTACGGTAACGACCTTAAAAAATAAAAAGACTTTAGATAGTATTCAAGAAAAGAAATAAGTAAGATTCTTTTTAAATCTTTTCTTTTTTTGAAACATTAAAATAAGCTATCGAGAACTTCATATTGACTTAACTTTACGAATGTGAAAAAAGATTTCTTTACTTATCAAGCGCAAACTACTCCGCATCCTTTGGCAATGGAAATTTCGCATGCAGAAGGAAGTTATATTTTTTCAACTGAAAACAAAAAGTATTTAGATTTTGTAGCTGGTGTATCTGCCTGTAGTCTTGGTCACAAACATCCTAGAGTTGTGAACGCTATAAAAGAACAACTTGACAAGTATTTACACGTAATGGTTTATGGAGAATATATTCAAAAACCTGCAGTGAAACTTACCAAATTATTGGCTTCTCTTCTCCCCGATCCTTTAGAAAAAACATATTTAACGAACTCAGGAACAGAAGCAATAGAAGGATCCTTAAAATTAGCACGAAGAGTAACTGGAAGAAGTGAAATCATAGCTGCTAAATTAGCGTATCATGGTAACACTATGGGATCAATGAGTGTTATGGGTTTTGAAGAACGAAAACAAGCTTTTAGACCTCTTATTCCAGATATTTCGTTTATTAATTTCAACAAGGAAGCTGATATACAGAATATTACAAAAAAAACTGCTTGTGTCATTCTAGAAACCATACAAGGAGGAGCCGGATTCATTGAGCCTATTAATGATTATCTTAAAAAAGTTAAGGAACGTTGTAATGAAGTTGGTGCTTTACTAATTCTAGATGAAATCCAACCTGGATTTGGTCGTACCGGAAAACTGTTTGGATTTCAAAATTATGATATCATTCCGGATATAGTTGTTATGGGAAAAGGAATGGGTGGTGGATTACCAATAGGAGCTTTCACGGCTTCTTCAACAATGATGGATCAACTACAAGACAATCCAAAACTTGGTCATATTACTACATTTGGAGGGAATCCTGTCATCGCGGCTGCCGCTTTGGCAACTTTGCAGGAAATTACAGAAAGTGACTTAATGGCAGCAACATTAAAAAAAGAAAAATTATTTAGATCGCTCTTAGTACACCCTTTGATAAAAGAAATAAGAGGTATCGGGTTAATGTTAGCTTTAATAACACCTTCTGCTGAAATAACAAATGAAATTGTTTTAAGATGTCAAGATAAAGGATTAATACTTTTTTGGCTTCTTTTTGAACCAAAAGCAGTACGTATTACACCTCCTTTAACGATCTCGGAAGAAGAAATTAGTATCGGTTGTCAAATAATCATCGATATATTGGATGAACTTGTAAATCATAAAAATTCAAACATCGATATTGATTAATTCATATAAATTCCTTATATTTAGTAAGCTATCTTACCATATCGCACATCCAATAGCATCCAAAGGCTTTTATTTTTTAAAACTGTAATCCATTCATTTATAAATGGTACGCATTTTGTTAATTAGTTTGTTAACAAACAAATGATTTCCGAAGTAGTATTATACCAATTCATTTGTAATTTTAATACAGAGGAAATCAATAATGCCAAAATAAATTAAGTAAGGTGTTTTGTATTACTCTTAATTGTTGGGGAAAACAAAAAAGATTTACAACGCATTTATGATTTATTCGGCATCTTTAATCAACGTGTATGAAATTTAACCACGAAGAATTCGAAGAAAATAATTTCTCAATTACTCGATATGAGTCTATGCTGAGATCTAATGATGTTAAATTTTTTGATTCTGATGAATTCGAATCAATAATTCATCATTATCTAGAGAATGGAAAAATTGCTAAAGCCAAAAAAGCAATTTCTCTAGGACTTTCTCAACATCCTTCTTCTGTTAATCTAAAACTATTACAAGTTGAAATTCTTGTTTTTGAAGATCGTTTAGATAAAGCTGATAATCTTCTGGCACAGCTTCATGCATTGGAACCTGAAAATGAAGAAATATATATCCAAAAAGCCAATATACTTTCTAAACAAAATGATCACTTAAAGGCAATCGAATTACTAAACACTGCGCTGCAGTATACTGCTGATGAAGCAGATGTATATTCTCTTATAGGTATGGAGTATTTGTTTATGGATGATTTTGAAAATGCAAAAGTAAACTTCATGCGATGTCTAGAATCAGATAATCAGGATTACTCGGCACTATATAATATTATTTATTGTTTTGATTTTCTTGAGCAACACGAAGAAGCAATCAATTATCTCAATATGTTTTTAGATAAAAATCCATATTGCGAAGTCGCCTGGCATCAAGTTGGTAAACAATACTTTGATCTTAAAGAATATGAAAAAGCTTTAGCTGCATTTGATTTTGCTATTATTAGTGATGAATATTTTATTGGTGCTTATTTAGAAAAAGGAAAGGTTTTAGAAAAATTAAAACGTTATAATGAGGCTATAGAAAATTATCGGATTACTTTAGAATTAGACGATCCGACTTCTTTTGCTCTACTAAGAATTGGTAAATGTTTCGAAAAATTAGGTAGCGATGATTTGGCAATTCAGCATTTTTCTAAAACAGTGCACGAAGACCCACTTTTGGACAAAGGGTGGATTGCAATCACTGATTTCTATATGAGAAAACGTAATTATCAAAAAGCGTTGTATTATACCAATAAAGCAATCAGCATAGATGCAGAAAATGTTTTATACTGGAAACGTTATGCTAAAATTAATAACCGCTTAGCTTTCTTTGAAGAAGCAGAAAGAGGATACCGAAAGGCTTTGGAGCTTGGAAATTACGAGTTAGAAACGTGGCTTAATCGTTCCGATATTTTAAAATTTATCGGAGAGTCTGATGCCGCTATTCAAAATATGCAACAAGCTATCGAATTTTATCCAGAAAATGCCGAAATACAATATAGATTAGCAGGTTTATATTACGAAAAACAAGAATTTAGCAAAGGAGAATTTCACCTTAGAAAAGCACTGGAATTAGATATAGAGTTCACTATTGTTTTAGAAGAATTATTTGAACACGTATTTAATCTTACGTTGGTTCAGAATATTATTTCTGAATACAAAGGGTAATCAACCTATTTTTTGTGGAATTTATAAATCAAATGGTTTACTTCAATTTCCTTTAGATTACAACAAAATTTACAACAAAAAATACATACATTTGTTTGTATAACAAATGCTAAATCAAAAAGAATGCAACGAAGTCTTAAGGACTATCTGGTAGTTTCAGCTAAAGGAATTGCCATGGGAGCCGCGGATGTGGTTCCTGGAGTTTCGGGAGGAACAATAGCTTTTATTTCGGGTATATACGAAGAGCTGATTTCCACAATCAATAATCTAGACCTTAATTTTTTTAAGGTATGGAAAAATGAGGGATTTGTTGCTTCTTGGAAAAAATACAATCTTTCTTTTTTATTAGCATTATTTTCAGGTATTGCAATAAGTATTCTGTCATTAGCAAAAATTCTTAAATGGTTATTACATAATGAACCGCTATTGTTATGGTCATTTTTCTTTGGATTAGTATTAGCTAGTATACTTTATATTGGAAAACAAATAACAACTTGGAGTCCTAAGGTTCTTATAAGTATACTATTAGCTGCAGTTATCTCTTACTTTATAACAATTGCAGAACCAATGGCATCACCAGAAAGCCTATGGTACTTATTATTTTGTGGTTTTATAGCTATAATAGCGATGATATTACCAGGAGTTTCCGGAGCATTCATTCTTTTAATTTTAGGAGCCTATGAAACATTCATTGGTATATTAAATCAATTTAGAGAAGGTTTGACTTCCTTAGATTTTAATCTATTATGGCAAGCGTTTTATAAAATACTGATTATAGCTGTTGGAGCTATAGCCGGTTTAAAGCTTTTTTCTAAAATATTAAACTGGATGTTTAATAATCATAAGAATATGACATTAGCTTTACTTACAGGGTTTATGATCGGTTCTTTAAACAAATTATGGCCGTGGAAAAAAGTACTTTCATGGAGAACAAATTCAGAAGGTATTGAAGTTCCTTTTATAGAAAAAAGTATACTACCTTCTAGTTTTGATGGCGATCCTAGAATTATTTGGGTACTTCTTTTTATTACAGTAGGGTTTCTATTAATTCTTGCACTAGAGCGACTCGCAACCAAAAAAGGAGATTAATATATATGGCTCAAAACACCAGAACGTTTAGCGATAAGTTTTTTCTAGTCATTAAAGGTTTGGCTATGGGAGCTGCTAATAAAGTACCTGGTGTATCTGGTGGAGTTGTGGCTTTCGTTGCTGGTTTTTATGAAGAATTCATTTATTCACTGCAAAAAATAAATCTAAAAGCATTTAAACTGTTTATCAATTTTAGATTCAAAAGTTTTTGGAGATATATAAACGGTCGATTTTTAGCACTATTGATCTCAGGAATGTTAATTAGCTACTTTAGTGTTTCTAAAATTCTCGATTATCTAATCATCCATTATGAACTCTATGTTTGGGCAGCTTTTTTTGGAATGATTATAGGATCAATATACTATATAACCAAAAACTTTGATGAATGGAGTAAACGCAATATATGTTTTATTATCATTGGTACTATAGTCGGGATAAGTATTAGTTTACTAGAACCTGCAAAGGAGAATGATAACTTATTCTTCGTCTTTTTTTGTGGTATCGTAGGAGTTTCTGGTATGACACTACCTGGATTATCCGGTTCTTTTATCTTAATTCTATTTGGCAACTATGTGTTATTATTAGTAGACGCAGTAAATGCCTTATATGACACTATAGCAGATTTAATACGGTGGGATTTATCTTTTATGGAAAATGCTAAAAGGTTACGATTACTTCAAGTTCTTATAGTGTTTAGTTTAGGCTCTATAACTGGCCTAGTTACATTATCGCACTTTTTAGGATATGTATTAAAGCATTACAAAAATGCAACTTTTGCTGCTATTATTGGTTTCATAACAGGTTCTTTGGGAGTGGTTTGGCCATGGAAACATAAAATGTATAAAAAAAATGATCTTGGAGAAATATTGATCGATGCACAAGGAAATCCTATACTGGACAACTACGATCGCTACCTTCCAGATCTTACAATAATACCAACCTATGCTGCTTTCTTTTTTATTTTAGTGGGTATAGGGATTGTCCTTTGGTTGGAATGGTATGGCGAGAAAACATTAAAAACCAAACCAACATGAACACATACGGATTATTAGGTAGAGATATCGGTTATTCATTTTCTAGAAACTATTTTTCTAACAAATTCACAAACGAAAATCTGGATTGTTCTTATCAAAATTTTGATATCAAAACGATCGATGATTTAAGAACTATAATACAAGATTCAGATATCAAAGGAATGAATGTAACCATACCTTATAAAGAAGAAGTAATCCCCTTCTTAGATTCATTGGATCCTACTGCCAAAGAAATTGGTGCTGTAAATGTCATTAAGTTTAACAAAGACGGAAAACTAACAGGTTATAATAGTGATTATTATGGTTTTACAGAATCTTTAAAGCCATTGCTAAATAACAAGATTAAAAAAGCCCTAATCCTGGGAACTGGAGGAGCATCAAAAGCAATTGCTTTTGCACTAAATAAATTAAATATAAAACACAATTTTGTATCTCGAAACCCTGATTTTAAAGAATTGAGCTACAATGATCTTGATGAAGATATCATTAGAGATTTTAAATTAATTATTAATTGTACTCCATTAGGCACACACCCTAATATAGAGAGTCATCCAAACATTCCTTTTGAATATTTAAGTGAACATCACGTTTTATATGACCTTATTTACAATCCAGAAGAAACCACTTTCATGAAAAAAGGAAAAGAATATGGAGCGAAAACTAGTAATGGTTTACGTATGTTAATACTCCAAGCCGAAAAATCTTGGGAGATCTGGAATCAATAATTTTTCATTTTCTATATCAGAATTATTATATATTTCCTACAAATCTAATTCCTAAAACAGCTCATTTGCTTTGAGTTTATATAAGATGTTAGTATCTTAGTCAATCGTTAAGCTCAGACAAACAAAAACATTTTATATAATGTCCACACACGATAACCTGCCAGAAGCAGATGGAAACGAAGAGAACAATACAAAGGCTATAGAAGAAAAAACTGTCGCAGAAGTTACTGAATCACAGCCAACTCAAGACGATCAATCTGAAAAAGCTACTGTAAATGAAAAGACTGTTACAGAAGAATTCTCTGCAGAGAAACCGTCTACCGAAGAAATTACAGCTACTGAAGAAGTAAAAAAAGAAGAAGTTATCTCTGATTCTGAAAATGAGATCCTAAATGAAATGGATCAGGCAGTAGCAAAAGATAGTGAGGATGAAAGCAAGTTAGAGCGACACGATATAGAAAAGAAAGACTATCATGCAATGAGCAAAGATGAGCTCATATCTGAATTACGTCACCTGATTAAAAGCGAAAAGATCCAGGCAATAAAGGAGCATGTTGAGGAAATTAAAACTGAATTTAATGCTAAGTTTAATGAGGAAGTAGAGCAGAAAAAAGATGAATTTTTAGCAGATGGCGGTAATATAATTGACTTCTACTACTCTACTCCATTAAAAAAAGAGTTTAATTCTGTTTATTTCGATTATAAAGAAAAAAGAAATGCCTACTACCAAAATTTAAAGAAAGATCTACAAGTTAATCTTCAAAAAAGATTGGACATAATTGAAGAATTAAAAGGGCTATTAAATGTAGAAGAAAACATTAATACTACATATAACCACTTTAAGGAAATAAAAGAAAGATGGCATAATGCGGGTCCTATTCCAAGAGATAAGTATAATACAGTTTGGAACACATACCATCATCACACAGAGAACTTTTATGATTTTCTTCATCTAAACAGAGATTTTAGAGATCTGGATTTCAAACATAATTTAGAGCAAAAACTTAAGATTATTGAGCGTGCCACAGAATTAGCTCAGGAAACTGATGTAAATAGGGCATTTAGAGAATTGCAAATTCTGCATAAAATGTGGAAAGAAGATTTGGGCCCAGTAGCTAAAGAATATAGAGAACCTATATGGGAAAAATTTAGTGCTCTTACTAAAAAGATACACGAAAACCGTCAAGATTTCTTTAAAATACAGGATAAAGTTTACGAAAAAAACCTAGAAGTAAAACAAGAAATTATTTCTAAGATCATCAACGTAGCTTCCGATTATCCAAAAAATCATGGCGGATGGCAACAAAAAATCAAAGAAATAGAGGCTCTAAGGGAAGAATTCTTTCAAGCTGGAAAAGTACCTTCTAATGCTAATGAAGAAACTTGGAGTCAATTTAAAAGTGCGGTAAGAGATTTTAACAGAAATAAAAATGCATTCTATAAAAGTCTTAAGAAAGATCAGTTCGAAAACCTAAATAAGAAAATGGAACTCATCAAAATCGCTGAAGATAATAAGGATAGTGATGATTTTTCTGTAACTACACCGCTAATGAAAAAAATTCAAGCGGATTGGAAAAAAATAGGTCACGTTCCTAGAAAAGACAGCGATAGAATATGGAAACGATTTAAAGATGCCTGTAATTCTTATTTTGATCGAATACACGCTGAAAAAAATGAAGCTAATAAAGAAGAAGTTGCTTCTTATGAGAAAAAATTAGCGCACATAGAAGCACTTAAAGAACTAAAATTATCTGGTGATCCCGAAACCGATCTTACTACAATCAAAGAAAATATTAACGTTTGGAAAAGCCTAGGTAGAGTTCCTTACAAAAAGAAAAACATAGAATCCGATTATAATAAGGTCTTAGACACCTTTTTTGAACAACTAAATCTTAGTAGACAACAAACTGAGATGATTAAGTACGAAAATAAACTTAGTTCTCTTGCCAATCAATCAGATGATAGAGCTCTTAGAAATGAGCAAAACTTCATTCGTAAAAAAATAGATGAAGTTCATGGTGAAATTCGCCAATTAGAAAATAATCTACAATTTTTTAAACACGCAGATGATAACAACCCTCTGGTAATAGAGGTAAAGAAAAACATTGGAAAACATAAAGAGAGTCTACAAGTTTGGAAAAACAAGCTTAAAAAAATTAAAGAGCTCTAATTGTAATTTATGAATTGTGCTCTTTGCGGATCAGAAACCGTAGAATTTTCTGTTACCGAAAAAAGAGTCTATTATCAATGTACTCATTGTGATGGGATTGGAATGGATCCATCGTATTTTCTATCTAACATAGATGAAAAAAACAGGTATGACACTCATAACAATGACGTGACAGATATTGGTTATCAAAATTTTGTATCTCCTATAGTGAATTCTATTATAGAAGAATATAAAAAAGAACACAAAGGCCTAGATTTTGGAAGCGGTAGTGGTCCCGTGATCACTTCGATGCTAAGAAATATAGGATACAATATCACTACATATGATCCATTTTTTGATCCAAATACAAAAGCACTAGACCAAACCTATGATTACATTGCTTGTTGTGAAGTAATGGAACACTTTTACAATCCAAATCAAGAGTTCAAATTATTACACTCCTTATTACAGGAAAAAGGAAGTCTATATTGTAAAACCTATCTTTATAACGAATCCATTGATTTTAATTCTTGGTGGTATAAAAATGATCCAACCCACGTATTCTTCTACACGCAAAAAACTTTAAATTGGATTAAAACTAACTATCAGTTTAATGATCTATCAGTTTCCGATAAATTAATATGTTTCAAAAAATAAGTTTTTGAAACATATATTAAAATTATTGGTACTTGGATTGGTATATGGACTACTTCTAAATCTTATCAACACGAAAACGTTTGAGTAAAAAAACAATCAAATTAATACTCAATTATTCCCTAAATTAGTAAATCATCATTTTTTGTGCTAATAAATCATCATTTACTCAATAATGTTTAACTAATTCTACCAATATGACAAGATAAACTACAACTTCTGAAAGAAGTATAAAATTTCACACAAAACACAATTCAAACACTAAAACTTATGAAAAACTTACTACCTAAACTTCTAGGCATAATATGCCTATGGAGTCTATTTCTCAATTCTTATATTGTAACTTCACAGACGGATTTTAGAGAAGAAACGATTTATTTTTTAATGACTTCAAGATTTTTCGATGGAGATTCTAACAACAATGCTGCAACAGAATGGTCTTCGTACAATCCTGACCCCACTATTAATCCCACAATTACGGATCCAAATGACGTAACTTGGAAAGGAGATTTTAAGGGATTAATCCAAAAACTAGACTATATTAAAGATCTTGGATTTACTGCAATTTGGATAACACCTATTGTACATAACAGAAGTCCTTTAGATTACCACGGATATCACGCATGGGATTTTACGAAAGTTGATCCTCGTTTAGAGTCTCCCGGAGCTACCTTCCAAGATTTAATAAATGAAATTCATGCTCGTGATATGAAGATTGTTCTAGATGTCGTAACCAATCACGCTGGCCGTTTTGGTATAAAGGATGTCGCTGAGATAAAATACAATACAGATCCAACAAAACCTTGGTACGCTCCTGACAACCCTAATTGGGAATATGACGGTTTAACTCCCAATCCAGAAGATGGTTTAATATGGAGTAGAGCAAATTTAGAAAAAATGCCTCCTCCGTATAATCAAGATTTGTCCGCTTACAATTTCCCGGGTAAAGAAAGTTATGTTGACACTTCTGATCCGGATTGGTATCACCATTCTGGAAATGGTTTTGCACAAGGATTTGATGATATAGAAAATTTACAAAACAGAGCATTAGCTGGTGATACGCCTGATCTTAACACAGGAAGTCAAGTGGTTAGAGATTATCTTGTAAATGCCTATGCCACGTATATAAATATGGGAGTAGATGCTTTTCGTTGGGATACCGTTAAACATATGAGTAGAGAGGACATTATTTATTTTTACGATGCGTTTAAAGCTATCAATCCCGATCTATTTATTTTTGGAGAAGTAGCGCAAAAGCGTCACGAACTACATCCTGTTGATGAAACTAATCCACATTATTATACCTGGAGAGGAGAAGTGAATAACTCAGAACCTTTAGATCTTGCTGTAATAGATTTTTTCGGAGAAGCTACTTTTCATGGTACTTTTGAAGAAGGACAATCTTTCCCAACAGTAAAAGCTGCTGCAAGGTATGACAATTTATACAGTGATCCATCTACCTTAGTTACTTGGTTAGATAATCATGATTTTGGTCCAAATAATGACTGGAATAGACGTTATGGCGGATCTGATGAAAATTTAGCTGCTTGTATGAATTTCATGTTCACGTGGAGAGGAATCCCGACCGTATATTACGGAACAGAAATGCGATTTAAAGCCGGAGAGTTTAATGATATCCACGATGCATCTGGAATCGAAAAATCCATCAATGAAACCGGTAGAGCATACTATGGAGATGTTATTGATCAAGCGTCTAATCATCGAATATATCAACATATTAAAAAACTAAATGCAATTAGAAAAGCGGTTCCCGCTTTACAAAAAGGAAGTTGGGATTGGAAAGAAGCTCCTGGAAATGCCGTATCCTATCGAAGAATATATCAAAATAGTGAAGTTGCGGTAGGATTAGCTAAAGATGGAGGTGCATCATTCTCTATTTCAGGAATGACAAATGGTTTATATAGAGATGCAGTTACTGGTCGTGAAATTGCAGCACAAAATGGGATATTAAACTTTACAGTAACTTCTGGATCAGCAGGAATTTATGTGTTAAACGGACCTGGACTTATTGGAGGTTGCGGAGGTGGTTTTTTCGAAAATTGCGTTAATGGCCCTAGCAATCCTGTTGTTATTATTAACCCTAATATTACAAATTCTGAAGATCCTATTCAGGTTACTCTTGAAGGTGTAGGTGGTACTGGAGCTCCTTATGCTATTTATTACACTACCGATGGTTCTAATCCTAATGCTTCTAGCATTGCATATAATAGTTCGTTTACTATCGCCGAATCGACTACTGTAAAAGCAATTGCTTTTGATAGAGATGGTACTGCCTCTGATATTATCACTCAAAATTATCGAATTGGCCCCATAGAAGGATTACATGTTTATTTCAAAAAACCATCTTCTTGGTCTCAAGCAAATGTACATTATTGGAATGAATCGCCAGACGTATTACCTGTAAGTAATTGGCCGGGGCCTCAGATGAATCGAATAGACAATTCCGAATGGTATGAATATATTTTCGAAGGGGTGCAAAGCACTAACTTATTATTTAATGATAATGGTGGCACTAAAACAGATGATTTAAGTAGAGATAAAGATGGTTGGTATGATAATGGAATATGGTACGATGCAGATCCAAGAATTACAGGAAATACGCCTCCAATAATATCCATGTCACCTGAAGGTGGATCTTTTAATATTGGAGAAACCGTAAGTATATCATTAAGCGCTACAGATAATAATCCACAAGGAATAGAAATCTATTATACTTTAAATGGCGATGAACCTTCTATTTCTTCAGATAGATATACTGCCCCATTAAGTATTACATCTGACACAACGATACGCGCTATTGCATACGATGTAGAAGGACTATCTTCTCAAATTATCAGTAATTCATTTACTTTTTCGGATGGTACATCTGATTCAATGACAATATATTTTAAAGGATCACTGCCTAATCCAACTATTTACTACTGGAATACAACTCCAATCGACGCTACAGTTCCTTGGCCAGGTGTGACCATGAATAGCATTGGTAATGAATGGTATTCTTTAAAACTTGAAGGAATTAATTGTGCAAATATAATTTTTAGTAATAATGGAATATCGCAAACACAAGATCTGCAGAGATGCGGAGATGGATGGTATTACAATGGAACTTGGTATGATAGTAATCCTGAAATAAGTCAAAACTTAACAGTATACTTTAAATCTGACTCATACACATCTCCAACTGTCTATTTTTGGGATACTACTCCTTCTGACGCCACAACTGGCTGGCCAGGAGAGCCTATGACATTAGCAACAGATGGTTGGTATCAATATACATTACCAAACACTTCTTGCTCTAATTTTATTTTTAGTAATAGTGGAATTTCTCAAACACCGGATCTAAATCGATGTCAAAATGGATGGTATTATAATGGTACCTGGTACGATCAAAATCCTGATGCAATAAGATTGAATGATACTAATATTAAAGATGAAACATTAGATAAGAATATTAAAATATTTCCTAATCCCATAACTGAAAACTCCGTATTACAGATGGAAATACTAAAGAATAGAAGTGATGTAAGGATAGAACTCATTAATTTATATGGAGCTTCTCAAACTATTATCAATACAAAAGTAAGTTCAGGAACTCACCAATATAGGCTGGGAGAAAGATCTCTAGCAAGTGGTATTTATTTTTGTAAAATAACTATTGACGGTAAATCTTCTACTAGAAAGATTTTAAAACGATAAAAATTCAAGAAAAATTCTTTTAAAATTAATTACCCGTTTAAAACAATATTTAAACGGGTAATTTTTTGGGATATAAAAAGGATATACACAATCTTCGGTCTTATTGCCCTGAGAGATTAAAACTGCCCAGAAAATTGTTTTGAATCAGATTATTGTTCATTCCACTCCGTAGATTTCATCTGATTATATTTCCAGGCAGTTTTGAAAAATATAAAAACTCAACAATTAACTCCCATATCCTGAATTTTGCATTAAATTCGGGTTCGCATCTCTTTCTCTTTGAGGAACTGGCATTACCAAAAAGTTATCATCATAATTCAATGGTCCAACAGCAGTTAGTAATTATATATCAAATTTTATGCTCGAATAACTAACCTCAAACATAAAAGAAGGCAAGAGTATATTGAAGGCTAACTCAATAATAATATCACCTATAAGAATAAACTACACGATTATTATCTATCGGTAATCTCTTGCCTATTTTTATGATCGTATTAAAAAGGTAGCGATAGAGTTCAAAAAAAAACAATTAAACACCATACAGATTTATTTTAATTGATAAAAACTCCCTTCATCTCTTAATAGCTATTCTTGCTAAAAAACAAAACACTCTTTACATTACCTATAAACAAATTATTTACAAAGAATTTTTAGTTTATCATTATCGAATGCATTACGTTACTTATCATTTCTCTTATACATCAGCATTAGCTAAAAATAGTTTGATATAAAAACCATTTTATTTTTTATTGTTGGATCAAGTTATTATCAAAGACTACATTATCTCTATAGTAACTTGATCCACTTATTTTACAATAAACTGCAACAAATTAATCTCATTAATTAGGCACAAGCTCTAAGGTATATGTGATACCAGGCAGTCCACAACAGGAACCACTTGTGTAAGCTAATTCTAACGTAATGATACCGGTAACTGGATCCAAATTAGTACCATTTCCTTGATCAAAATCAACTTGACCTGGAAAAGATGTTGACTGCGTTGCAACAGTTATTGTCCCACACACATCAGTAAATTGAAGTCCAATTGGAGTAGCGGCTCCAAAAATACCTGCAGTACCATCATTTAAAACATATGTTCCAGCAGATGGTTGAGTAATTGTAACTTGTTGCGGGCTTATGAAATTAGCAGGTATCGAAAGGTTTGATGCTACAACAGTCGACGTATAATTACCTTCCAACATTGTTGGACAAGATACCGGATAACTAATAACGGTTGTAAACAATACAGTTGTTTGAATATTACTACCAGTATTACTTGTACCATCTTCGTTTAATATATTTAGCACTGTTCCATCCGGCATAGTAAATCTAGTAGTAATAAACAAGACATCTCCAAGCTTAATATCTGATGAATTATTTATTTCTGCAAAGGCACCGACAATATCATCTGTGCTCATCGTAACATCCATAGGCAAAGTAACATCACTAAACAAAACCGAATAATAAACAGGCCCCGCTATTGTCTGGTATACAGCTACAATATCAGCCGATGCCGGATTTCCTTGCGCAATTTCTGCACTAAATTCTAAATTTACTGGTTCATTATTATTGATTTTTACAAGGTCTATTATGCTCTCACCTGTCGCTGACTTTTGCATATTAGGGACAGCACCATCGTTTAATGGAACAAAAGAAGTGCCTCCATCATTTTCACAGGAACTTATTAATCCTGCTATTATTAATATAAATGTTATTATTTTTATTTTTTTCATCTGTTAAAATTTAGAGTTTATTAATCGTCAGAAGGAATTCACCAATATGTTGGTTCATTTCCAAATCTTATTTTATTAATTATCCCAAAATATTTTAAAAGTCGTTGGGTCCTTTTGTTCTGGTGCATTTTGATTTAGGTTTAGCTCTCTTTGCGGCCAGAAAAAAGAAACCTGAAAATTATTATTAAGTACTGTTAAATTATCAACCAACGGAAAACCATCACCATTATCTAATTGATACTCTGGTGAAGATCCATTAGGGTCTGCAAGCACTGGATAATCAGTTCTTCTATAATCATTATATTGATCCATCGGATCTCCAAAAGTCGCCACCCATTTTTGAGTCATAATAATTTCAAGTTGCTTATCCATATTTGCACTAGCAAATTCTGTATCTATATTATCCATAAAAGTCGTTACTGCAGCAGACCCTGCCAGTACTGGTACTGTTTGTGAAGTACCCGTTCCTGCAACAACCTGATCAACTTTAGCAAAGCTAGCTGTCATTGCTTCTCTTAATTTCACTCCGGAGTCGCCTGTTATTAAACCAACCTGCATAAGTTCTGCTTGTATATAAAGAAATTCATCATAGGTAAGAATTCTTTTAGGAGCAACACCAGTACCACTATTTATTGTTCTAGCAAATCCTGCTCCATCATCATATCTTCCTCCACAAGGAAAAATCCCTGGAAAAGTTGCATCATTTTGTACTGCTCCATCTCTATCTGGTCCTATACTACCAAAACGAATACTAAAAAAACCAGTTGATGAATCCCAATAATCCGCATTAGGGTCACCAGTAACACTATCACCTTGATCTCTCGGAAATTGACCTGGTAATAATTGATTAACAAAATAATACGGTAGTCTAGGATCTGGATTTCCTGTATGAATATTAGGATTTACTCCTATTAAAATTTCATAAAACCATGGACTTGCATATTTCGTTACTTGTGCACCTCCATAAGCATCTAAGAAAAGTCTATTACGCTCATCTGATGGAGCTTGTGCCGCAGTATGATTAAATTGAAAATCATCGGCATTAGACGACATAAAATTGTCTTCTGCCACTAATGCATTAAAATCTGTCTGATTGAATAAAGAAGAAAGACGTATTTGGTTATACAGCTTTAGCTTTAAAGTATTAGCAAACTTAATCCATTGAGCATTAGACCCTCCATAAAATAAATCATCTGTACTAGGAGCTACTCCTTCTCCAGTTTGAATGTTTGCTTTTCCCGCGTCGATTAAGTCTAAAACGCTTTGGTATATTACCTCTTGGTCATCAAAAGAAGGACTTACCGTACCCTGTTCTAATATAGTAGCTTCAGAAAAAGGCACATCTCCCCAAAGGTCTACAGCCACCGACATAAGATACGCCTTTAATATTTCTGCATATCCAACATACACCAAATCTCCCGTTTCTGTTGCCTGTGAAATTAATGTCTCGATATCTGTGAGTCCTAGGTACACATTATTCCAGTCATTATTCATTAAAAGATTATCAGCTTTAGTACCGTATTGATCTTGCTCCTCTCTAGCAGTAAATTGATGTGTATATACCTGAAGTATATCTGCACTAAAGAACTGAAAGTCCGCAACTGAACCTATATTTACTTCAATACCGGTTAACAATTGATTGATGGGCGCTACGGTAGGATTATCCGTATCCGTGTCGACATCTAAGTAATCACTACAGCTCAAGATCATCAACGAACATGAGATAGCGATAAAAAATTTCCATTTATATAATATATTTTTCATTACGTTTTTTTTTAAAAGGATACATTAAGCTTAAAACCATATCGTTTTGATGTGGGCGCAGACGAGTTCTCAATTCCTTGAATCCTGGAAGAACCAAAACTTGTTACTTCTGGATCAAAGTTGGTATACTTTGGAACGTTTGGTGCAAAATACCAAAGGTTATTACCTAAAAGACTTAAACTTACTCTTCCGAATGGAGTAGTTTTCAAAAACTTTTTGGGTAAATCATAAGTTAAACTTAATTCTCTCAACCTATATACGGTTCCATCATAAACCGAACCTTCTGCTACTGTATTGATCCCAAATGTGTTTCCTCCTGCTGGTGAGAAATACAATTCATTCGTATCTATTTGCGTAGTATTAGGTATTTTATTACCATTAGCATCCAAAATGGGATTACCCTGATTATCACCATAAAAACCTGGTATGATAAAAGTACGCTCTCTATTTTCAGTATCTTTTGTAACTCCTCTACCTAATAATGAATTAATACTAATCGACTGGATATCTCCTCCTTCTTTCCAATCTACCTGTGCTCTTAAGGATAAATTCTTATAAGAAATCGTATTAATAAAACTCATTCTAAAATCTGGATTAGGATCTCCTACAATTCCATTTTCTAAGTCCTGAACGATTCCACCTCCTGATTGATTAATAAGGAAATTACCTTCATCATCTCTGGCAAATCGAGATCCATAAAACACCCCAAACGGTTGACCAACGATCGCATGAGCTACTTGATTAGGATCTAATTGAATTCTTTCCAATCCATCAACTAATTCTGTAACCTCATTTTCATTTTTGGTAAATGTTGTAAATAAATCCCATTTAAAGTTTTCTGTTCTTATCGGAACCAGTGTAAGTCCAATTTCTATCCCTGTATTCTGCATTTCTCCAATGTTAGTATTAAAGGTTGTAAATCCACTAGAAGAAGGAACACTTACGGGAGAAATTAAATCTGTAGTGGTTTTTTTATACCAACTAAAATCAATAACTGCTCTTTGATTAAAGAATTCGAGATCAGTTCCAATTTCTATCTCATCCGTAAATTCAGGAGTAATATCCTGATCACCTAATGATGTATTATTACCAATAACTGGAATTCCACTGAAAGGATTTCCTGAAGCAAATGTTCTATTTAAAAATTCTGCACTTGCATCATTACCAACAGAAGCATACCCAACTCTTAACTTACCAAATGTCAACACTTGGCTATCCAAATTAAAAGCATCAGTAAATATTAAGGATAAACTTGCTGAAGGGTAGAAATAAGATTGATTACTTTTAGGTAAGGTAGAACTCCAATCGTTTCGCCCTGTTGCATTTAGAAATAAGTAATTTTTGTATGACAAACTTATATCACCGAATACACCTATATTACGTGATCTTGCAGATGAATCTTGTAAGTTAGACACATTAATATTATTTGCTATTGTAAATATTCCCGGAGATTTAAAATTAGTTCCTAAATAAGCCACTCTTTCGGTTGTATTTTGCAATACATTATTTCCTAATATAGCCGTAAGGTTTATATCTTCAGTTAGATCATAATTAAAATTAACTAATAACGTCGATTCTAAATCTTCATTGATAAAATCATCAGTTGTAATAGATCCCAGACCATTATTAGCTCTTGAACCCAAATCCCTTATTTGTTTTCTTTTTAAGTTATACTTGTTGAAACCAACACGATATGTTACAGATATATTATCATTAAAATCATATCCTAAATTTACATTAGCAACTATTCTATCTGTATCCGTAATAATCTGGTCGTGTTTCCATGACCATAGCGGATGATCCCATCCATTATTAGGTGTAACTGATGCTCCTGTAACAGGGTTTTCAAAAGGTATTGAAGTATCCCAAGCTCTACCCAACCATAATGTTCTTGCAAAAGAAGAAGCAGAACCAGCGAATTGATTGTTACCAAAAAAGCCTCCTATCTGTTCGGTTTCTGAATAACTTAATGAAGCTCCTACCTTAACACCATTACGAAGTTTAAAATTACCTCCAGCTGCTACTGATGTTCTGTCATATGTATTAAAGGGTATATATCCATCTTGATTCAAATCAGAAACAGTCACGCTAAAGTTTCCGTCTTCACCGTTATACGATAGATTGATAGAATTGTCAAAAACAGTTCCTGTTTTAAAAAGGTTTTTAACATTATCAGGTTGTGCTTCATAAGGAACTGTAGGACCAATCTCAGGAAATGCAGCTAAAATATTTGGCCAAGTAGGAATGGTTGCCAAGGAATCAAATCTAGGCCCCCAGGAACCATTAGCATTTAGATAACTAAAATTCACTCCATTACCATAGGTATTCTGATACTCTGGTAAATTTGCAATATTTTCAAAATAAGTTCCTGAAGATAATGATACTGATAGTTTATTATTAGTTGGACCTTTGGTCGCTCCTGTTTTAGTTGTAACCACAATAACACCTCCTGTAGCTCTTGAACCATATAATGCTGCCGCAGCCGTACTTTTTAATACTGTAATAGATGCTATATTATTAGGATCCAAAGATGATAATCCGGATTCATACCCTCCACCACCAGTAGTCTGACTAGATGTTGTTACCTGTGAGTTATCATATGCAACTCCATCTACAATTATCAATGGCTGACTTGCTCCTCCTAAAGTAGTCGCTCCACGTATATTGATCTGATTAGATGCTCCTGCAACTCCCGTAGATAGATTAACATTAACCCCTGGTACTTTACCAGTTAATGATCGAATCAAATCTGGTTCGGAATTTTCAAGAACGTCATCTGTTTGAACCGTACTCACTGCATAACCAAGTTTTTTGGAATTTCTTGTAATACCAAAAGCTGTTACAACTACCTCCTCCAGTTGTGCTGCATCCTTTACCAAATCAACATTAATTGTATTATTGTCAGCTATTACTATTTCTTGGGTTGAAAACCCTACATAACTAAAAACCAAAATAGCTCCTCGATTCGCGGTGACTGTATAATTACCGTCAAAATCGGTTTGTGTTCCGTTTGTTGTATTCTTAACTACAATATTCACTCCAGGTAACGGAACCCCCAAATCATCCGCCACTGTACCGGAAATTGTTTTTTGTTGTGCTAATGAAATGCTTGACAAGAAAAAAGCAAGCACCAGCAACTTGTATTGATGTACTTTCATAAATTAAAATTTTCAATAGTTATTTTAAAAGAAATAATGCAATCATAAAAGGAAGGCAAGAATATCTTGATGGCTAACTCAAATACTACATTTCATAAAACTTGAACAAAGCTTATATGGAAATTGCCTATCCTTTTTATGATTACAGTACAAAAGAAGTAATAGAAATCATAAAGTCGGGTAACCCTTATCAAGGTTTACCTTTACCGAATAAACTTTACTTTTTCCGAAGAAAGTTTACTCAAAATATTAGGAAAATTAAGCAATAAGAGATTTTACATACTTGAATGTATTAATACGATTGTATTTCTTGAAGGATTTATTAAGCACAACCTAGTTATTGAAACCAAACACATAAACTATATCTATACTATTAAAAATATTGCGTTTCTTTAGCTTAAAACTTATTGGTTAATTCAGAAAAAAAGGATTCGTATACTTATTAAACTAAATAAGTATTTTACAACATTATAGTATACATATAGGAAAGAATCTGAAGTGTACTATTATTTAACGTATACCATTATTGTCATTCAATAGAAGAAATAATTACCTCTTTTTAATTCTATAGACAAATTTTCGGTGATACTATACGAGGCAAAGAGATTTTACATATTCAAAGGGAGTAATATGATTGTATTTCTTGAAGGATTTATTAAACATAACTTTATTATTAAAACCAATCTCAATAAAAGAAATAGTTATGTCTCTTTAATTCTATATTAGGCAACGAGAGATTTAACATACTCAGAAGGAGTAATATTATTGTATTTCTTGAAGGATTTATTAAATGTAACTTTATTATTAAAACCTACTTCATAAGCGATATCAATAATATTAAATTTTTTATGCTTTTCACCTTTTAAAAGCTCTTTTGCTTCTTCGATTCTATATTTATTAATTAACTCAAAAAAGTTTAAATTAAAATGTTCATTTATTATCTGAGAAGTATTATGCCTCGTTGTGTCCATTAACTCTGAGAGCCCTTGAAGGGTTATATTATTTTGTTTATAGATTTTTTCTTCGTTTAATAAATACAGTAATTTTTCTTTTAATTCTGCAGATAAGCTTTCCGTAAGTCCAGATTTTACATACTTAGTAACAGGTAATTTATTTTGTGGCTTAGTCTTGATCACCTTTAGGCTTCCGAAAATACTAGGTTGAACAAAAGCAGTATAACTTACATACAATACTAATAACGCCATTAATCCAACCTGCATATTGAATAGAAAACCACTGTAAATTTTAGAAATAATTAAAAATGCATAAATACTATATGTGACTATATATACAGAACAAAAAATTACAATATTTCTTTGCCAAACAGATTCAAAACGTAAAACTGATCTCTTGTTTCTAATTGACTTAATATAAATTTTTAAAACCAATCCGCCATAAATCATAAGTGACATCAATTTCACAATAGTGATTAAAGCACCATGCGGAACGGTACCATTTAACATCATTTTTAATTTTTCTTCTGCTGATAAAAAATATACTGGCAACAACAAGAATACAATTAATAATACAGTAGGAACTAAATGTAAAAGATCTATAGTTTTAAAAACATATTTATTAATAACTCTTTTAAAATAAAAATAAATTAAAGGACCATATAAAAATGAAAAAGAAGTAGATATGTACAAACTATGTGAAAAATAATATTGATAATTTGTCAATAGCGCGCAGATATGTAGAATAAAAAAGGAATGTAGTAATACAAAAAAACTCATTAAAAGATTCGCCACTTTGTCCGAACGCTTTCTAAGATTTAGAACTATCGCAACAAAAAAACCAATGAAACCGACATACAAACAAAAAATCGACCACAAATCAACTTTTTTGAGATACTTATTTGCTAATAGCTGATAAGGTTCAGAGTCACTTATATTATTAAAGAAACTATGACCTGCAAAAGAAATATCCAAACTTGCTTTCACATACCTATCAATATATTGTACGGCAAGCTCCGGTTCTCTCATTTCGGAATAGGTAAAAGCCAACTTCTGAAATACTGATAAAGAATCCGCTTGTTTTTCTTCTAATGCATTAAGATATCTATCAATTACAGATTGATATTGCTCTTTAGTATCATACCTATCTTGAGTGTAGGACAAAGTATTCTCCTTATCTATTATTCCATTGCTACCAAAACCATATATGGTTGAAGAAATGGAAAATAAAACAAAGATACCTAGTAAAGATATTTTTATATATTTTTTTGAGTTAGCCACACAATTATTACTAAATAATTATTGATTCTAATTTACGACAACTTTTTCTTAATTTTTTCACAATAGAGCGTCTCCCGATAATATCTTACTAAAAAACTCAATAAAATCAACAGTTTTGAAACTAAAATTTATTTTAAAAAAATATGGTATTACCGTAAATAACTTACAAAATATCAATAAAATTATAATTTTTATTATCCGAAAAATGGAAAAAAAGCATCATTATATTATATTTTTTTCGCTTCTTCCCAAAACACATCCATTTCGGCAAGTGTCATGTCCTGTAAACTCTTACTTTTTTCTTTTGCTTTTTTTTCCAAATACTGAAACCGTTTTATAAACTTTTTATTGGTTCGTTCTAACGCGTCCTCTGGATTAATATTTAAGAAACGAGCATAATTGATCATCGAGAATAATACATCGCCAAACTCAGACTCTATCTTATCAGCATCTTGTTTTTCAATTTCGTCTTGAAGTTCTCCTAATTCTTCCTCTAGTTTTTCGAAAACCTGTTGTGGCTCTTCCCAATCGAAACCAACTCCTGCAACCTTATCCTGTATACGACTTGCTTTGACTAAAGCAGGTAAAGACTTAGGAACACCTTCCAAAACACTATTCTTACCTTCTTTAAGTTTTAAATTCTCCCAATTTCGTTTTACATCTTCTTCATCAGTTACTTCTACATCACCATAAATATGAGGATGACGACTAATTAATTTTTCACATATTTCATTGGCTACATCTGCAATATCAAAATCTTTAGTTTCACTTCCTATTTTAGCATAAAAAACTATATGTAATAGTAAATCTCCAAGCTCTTTTTTAACCTCATTTAAATTATTATCTAATATCGCATCACCTAGTTCATAAGTTTCTTCAATAGTAAGATGCCTAAGTGACTGTAATGTCTGTTTTTTATCCCATGGACATTGCTCTCGCAATTCATCCATTATAGTAAGCAACCTATCAAAAGCTTTTAATTGATTTTCCCTAGAGTTCATTGTATAGTTTTATTTCAAAAATAAGGATAATATCATGCTCCTTATAATTTAAGAATAAAAGTAATTTTTTATAAAAAAACTATAGATTTGAAGTTCTCTTAACAGTAATACAATTTATATGCACTCTATTAAAATTCTTTTTGCTTGTATATACGCTGACGGACATTTTAATCCGATGACTCAATTAGCAGTGCATCTAAAAAAAAGCGTGATGTAAGATGGTATACAGGGAATACTCATGAAAAAATTAAACTCCTATGATACTTAAATATTTGTAAGAAATACATTTTGGATTTAGTATTTTCTAAAACCAAGTAATCAAAGTTGAATTTCACTCATTGTTCTCTGTATTTCTTTAAAATTAGACACTAGATCTTTCACTATTTCATCAACTGGTTTGATATTATTAATCAAGCCTGATACCTGTCCTATTTCAAGTTCTCCTTCTATCAGATCTCCTTCGAACATTCCCTTTTTAGCTCTTGCACGACCCAATAATGTTTTTAACTCTTCTAATGATGTTCCTTTATCATACAATGCCGCAACATCATTATAAAATTTATTTTTCAACATTCTTACAGGAGCTAACTCCTTTAATGTAAGCTGTGTATCACCTTCCTTAGCATCAACCACCATTTGTTTAAAGCTATGATGAGAAGAAGCTTCTTCACTTGCGACAAACCTACTACCAATCTGAACTCCATCAGCTCCCAATGCCATTACAGCAAACATAGAAGAACCTGTGGCAATACCTCCAGCTGCAATTAAAGGAATCCTAATCTTTTCTTTTACCATGGGAATTAATGCCAAGGTAGTTGTCTCATCTCTTCCATTATGACCTCCTGCTTCGAAACCTTCAGCTACAACAGCGTCTACTCCGGCATCTTGTGCTTTCATAGCAAATTTCAAGCTACTTACGACATGTACCACAGTAATACCTTTCTGTTTAAGATAAGAAGTATATGTTTTAGGATTACCTGCAGATGTAAAAACTATCTTAACTTCTTCTTCAATTATAATCTCTATAATTTCTTGAAGATTTGGATATAACATAGGAACATTTACGCCAAAGGGCTTATCCGTTGCTTTTTTACATTTCTGAATATGTTCTCTTAATACATCTGGGTACATAGAACCTGCTCCAATAAGTCCCAAACCTCCAGAATTACTAACTGCACTTGCAAGTTTCCATCCACTTGCCCAAATCATCCCACCTTGAACAATAGGATATTCGATTTTAAAAAGTTCTTTGACCTTATTCATTAGTTTTTAGATATCTTCATTGTATGACGCGAGGTACCAGAAATCAATTCTATTAAATATAAACCGCTTGACAAATCATTTAGCCCAATAGATTTTCCACTTTTCAAACTTTCTGATTTGACTAATTTGCCCTCAGCTGTAAAAATTCTAATTTTAACTGACTCCACAGTTGTAAAATCAAAAAACAATCTATCATTTACAGGATTTGGATATATTCTAAAATCATCTGATAAATTTTCATCAACCGATAAATTTTCCACTATAGTCCTAAAATTTGGAATTCCATACCCTAATTGAGTATTAGGATTGTTATATAATGATGCTGATTCTCTTATTAATTGCATAATTTCTGCATTTGTCATAGATGGAAAAGCCTGCCATAAACAAGTTACTGCTCCTGCTATAATTGGAGCGCTAAAAGAAGTCCCACTTCTACTAGCCACAGAATTATCTGATATTAAAACTGTAGCAGCTAATCCTCTTGCCACTACATCTGGTTTAACTCGATTATCAGCTGTAGGACCTCTTGAACTAAATGATGCATAATTACCTGCTCCATCAACAGCTCCAACAGTAAGCACGCCTTCAGAATCTCCTGGAGCGGTTATAATACCCCAACTACTATTTCCTGAATTACCAGCAGAAGAAACTAATAACATCCCTTTTTCAAAAGCCATATTTGCTCCTCTAGTAATAAAGGTAGTCTTTCCATCCATATCGGATACACTATACTCATAAGCTGGATTACTAAAACCATTAGAATATCCTAAAGAAGTATTAATTACATCTACTCCTAAACTATCAGCTCTTTCAGCTGCTTCTACCCATAATGATTCTTCTTTAGGTCCTTCTGTTACTATATCTTCTGTTATAAATAAATGATATTTGGCATCTGGAGCTGTTCCCACAAATTCTCCATCAATAAAACCTGCAATATCACTAAAAGTTTGTGTTCCATGCGTATTTCCCGAAAAGGAAAACTCATCATCATCTCGTCTTACAAAATCATACCCAGCTAACAATCTACCTTCATCTCTAATACGTTTAAACCCTTCCATGGTATCAACATTAAGAAAACCAGAATCCATAATAGCTATAATCATTCCTGAACCTGTGTAATCTAATTCATGCAAGTAATCAGCATTCAATTGTTGAATTTGTTGAGCAGCACTACCGTAATCAAATGTAGTATTAACTTCAAATTTATTACTCTCTTGAAAAAAATTATCCCTTTTACGAATTATAGGTGTACCTGTATCTAAAGAATTATCAGCATAATCTATCTCAACTACAAAATTCAAATTCAATAAATCATTAATATCAGACTGAGTACCTCTAACAAAAACACAATTAAACCACTTAGACTTAGCAAGTACTGTGATTCCTTCTATACTTTTAACCTTTGATATATATCCCTCATTTACAGGAACATCTTTCTCATCTATTACGACATTATGAAGACTTTTTCTATCAATAGACTCTTGTGTAAGAATAGATAAAGGATTTGCTATACTATTAGCTACATCTTCCTTATCTTTAAAATACACCCAGGCATCTTCAGTCTGCGCAATTCCCCATTGAGTAATACAAAAAAGTAGAAGGATAATTATTTTTCTCATAGCATTGAAGTTTAAAAATCTTTACAATTTACGAAATTACTCCAGACCCAACTAATTCTTCATCAATATACCAAGCAACAAATTGTCCCTCTGTAATTGCACTCTGAGGGTTTTTAAAAACAATATACATACCTGAATCTACTTGATATAAAGTTGCCTTATCAAGAGGTTGTCGATATCGTATTCTTGCCATTACATCTAATTCTTGATCTATCTGCAATTTAATATCTGATCGCACCCAGTGTAATTCTTCATTACTAATAAAAAGAGCTCTTCTATATAAACCGGGATGTGCTTTACCTTGTCCAGTATAAATCACATTAGTATTCACATCAGTTTCGATAACAAACAATGGTTCTGGAGTACCTCCTACTGCCAAACCTTTTCGTTGTCCTTTGGTATAATAATGCGCCCCTTGATGTTGCCCAACTACTTTCCCATCAGCGATATTGTATTGATATTTTAAAGAAAGAAACTCTAATTCTTCTTTTTTAGAATTAAAATTCGGAATCGTTCTATTATACATTTCTTCTGTACAAGAAATCTCAATAATATCTCCTTGTTTTGGTTGTAATTTTTGTTGAAGGAATTCTGGGAGTCTTACTTTTCCTATAAAACATAACCCTTGTGAATCTTTCTTATCCGCGGTAATAAGATTTTGTTCTTTTGCAATCTCTCTTACTTCAGGTTTTAGTAATTCACCAACCGGAAAAAGGGTTTTTGATAATTGATCCTGTGATAATTGGCATAAAAAATAAGATTGATCTTTATTAGGATCTTTTCCTGCCAATAGGCGGTGTACCTCTTTTCCTTCTTTTATTATTGTATCTTTTCTACAATAATGTCCTGTTGCAACATAATCCGCACCTAAAGACATTGCTATTTTTAAAAAAACATCAAACTTAATCTCTCGATTACATAGTACATCTGGATTTGGTGTTCTTCCTTTTTCATACTCGTTGAACATATAATCCACGATACGTTCTTTATACTCTTCACTAAGATCAACTGTCTGAAAAGGTATACCCAGTTTTTCTGCTACAAGTAAAGCATCATTACTATCATCTAACCATGGACATTCGTCAGAAATAGTAACAGAATCATCGTGCCAATTTTTCATAAAAAGACCTATCACTTCATATCCTTGTTCCTTTAAAAGATATGCCGCTACACTTGAATCTACTCCTCCTGATAAACCTACAATAACCCTTTTCATTACCAACGCTTTCTTTACTTAATATCTTCAAAAAATGAAGAAATCTTTATTTTAAAAATTATCTGCAAAAATAATAAATAAAAAAAGCAATGCTTATGCATTGCTCTAAGGTTTTATCTATCTATCGATTCTAAAAATTGATACTATGAACCTGTTTTTCCAAGAGGAAATGTTTTCTGTTCTAATAACTTCCCATTTTCATAATAATTCCACACTCCATCTTTACGGTCCCTTTTATAAGTACCCTCTATTTTAACTTTTCCCTTTACATCATAGTATTTAGTAATTCCATGTAATTGGTCATCTACATAAGTAAACTCCTTAATTAAAACTCCTTTCTGGGAATATACTATTCGTTTACCTTGCTTTTTACCGTTAGTATAAATTATTTTTTCGGTTAGCTGACCATTTTCAAAATATGTTTTCTGTTCTCCATCTAATTTTCCAGCTTTATATTCTTCAGTCATCATTATTTCAGAGGATCCTTTATGATAATAAGTCCATACTCCAACTCTTTGCTTACCAAACATTTTTCCTTTACTAATAACCTTTCCTTTAACAGTAAAGTATTTTATTTGCACACTATCACTATCGGAAGAAAAAACTTTAATAGCTGTTGGCATTTTTCCACTATTTGGTTTATAAAACTTAAACTCTCCAACTTCTTTGCCGTGATCGAAAGTTCCTTCATAGCGAAGTTGATCACTATTCTCATATTTCTTTTGCCATTTTCCATGTCTCTTACCATCTGCATCAAAAGAGTTAAACTTCTGAGCATATCCTATAGCGGTTATGTAAGTAAAAACGAAAAACAAAAATCTATTTCGCATGGTTTTATTTCATTTTTAGTAATTTGATAATCCAAAAAACATACCAATATTCATCAAAAATATAATCAAAAGAAAATATTTTATTTTTTTATCTAAAAAAATCCTACAAAAAAAACATTAAAACTTCTAAAAAAACAACTAACTAATCTCAAAACCACACCTTGTTAACTTTTGTTTAACAAATTATTGAAAATATATGAAATAAATACTCCGTTAGCTTATCTGAACAAATTTTAACTTTTAAAACTCAAAAAAATGAAAATTATTTCAAAAATCACCAATGCTATTGTTATAACAGCATTAATTTTAACAGCTTCTTCTTGTGGCGATGATGATGATGGTAATGTTATCATACCCACAGATGATAATATAGTTGCTATCGCAACTGCAGACTCAGATTTATCTTTATTGGTAACAGCTCTTGCTGCTGCAGATGGAGATTTAGTATCTATACTTAATGGCAGTGGACCATTTACCGTTTTGGCTCCAACAAATACAGCTATACAAGCCTTTCTAACCGCGAACAATTATGCAGATATTAGCGCTGTCCCAACAGATGAATTACAACAAATCTTATTAAATCACGTAATTCCTGGAGAAGTTAGTTCCACTACACTTACTAACAATGTAGCTGGTTATACTGAAACTTCTTCAACCGCTGGCCCTAATGGATCAACCATTAGTATGTACTACAATACTACAAATGGTGTTGTTTTTAATGGAGGTGCAACTGTAAGCACACCAGATATTGCAGCATCTAACGGTATAATTCATAAAATAGACGCAGTAATTGGTTTACCTGATGTAACCACTTTTGCTACAGCAGATCCTAATTTCTCAAGATTGGTAGAAGCTTTAACCGCTTATAGTTTTGACTATGTTACTACGTTACAAGGAGATGGTCCTTTTACAGTTTTCGCTCCAAATAACGCTGCTTTTGATGCTTTACTAGATGTTAATACCGACTGGACTGTTCCTGGAGATATTGATGAAACAGTATTAACAGATGCTTTAAATCTTCATGTTGTGCCTAGTACCAATATTAGAGAAACTGATTTAGTAGATGGCAATCTTACAACTTTATCCAAAGAAATTACAGTCGATGCTACGGCTAAAACAATTAGACTTGATGGAAATGATGCTGCTAGTGCAAGTACAATTATTTTTACAGACGTACAGGCTACAAATGGGGTTATCCATGTAATAGACGAAGTTTTGTTAGATTTACCTTCAATAAATCCAAACTAACAAACCAGTAAGTAAGCTTAAAAAAAGTCCCTTTTTCTAATTAGAAAAAGGGACTTTTTTTAAATATTAAAGTTTTTATTACTTTTTACTAGCTTTTTGTTGTTCTGCCTGCTCCATTAATTCTTTCATCTTCTTCTGGAACTTACCTTGCTTTTTAGGCTTTTTCTTGTTCTCTTGAATCTTGGCATGAATTTTATCTTCGTCTATAATCACATTCTTAATAACTAACATAATACCAATAGTAATCAGGTTAGAAATAAAATAGTATAGGGAAAGTCCACTTGCATAATTATTAAAGAAAATCAACATCATCAAAGGCGACAAGTACATAATAAACTTCATATTAGGCATTCCAGGCTGCTGCTGTTGCATCGTTTGCCCAGTAGTCATCATCATATAAATAAATATAGCAATAGAAGCTAATATTGGAAACAAACTAATATGGTCACCATAAAATGGTATTTCGAATGGTAATTTAGCAATTGTATCATAACTTGATAAATCATCGGCCCACAAGAAACTCTTCTGCCTTAAATCAAAGGCACTAGGAAAGAAATTGAACAAAGCATAAAATACAGGAATCTGCATAAGCGCTGGTAGGCATCCACTCATAGGACTCGCGCCAGCCTTACTATACAAAGCCATAGTCTCCTGTTGCTTTTTCATAGCATTATCCTTATACTTCTCATTAATCTCTGTAATCTCAGGCTTTAATATTTTCATTTTCGCTTGAGAAACATACGATTTATATGTTACTGGAGACAATACAATTCTTACCACAATTGTCATTACCACTATAGCTATACCATACGGTAGAAAACCACTTAAAAATCCAAAAAATGGAATAAATATATATCTATTTATCACTCCAAAAATCCCCCATCCTAAAGGCACAATCTCATCTAAGTTACGATCATAAGAACTTAAAATCTTATAATCCGTTGGGCCATAATACCAGTTCATATTATAGCTTAACTCACCTCCCTGAAGTTCTAAAGGCATAGAGGCTGCAAACTCTTTTGTAACTGTAATATCTTTATCATCCAGTTCACTAGAATTAGCAACATTTTTCGAAGCAAATGTTGCTGTTTTAAAAGGAGTATCTGTTAGTAAAACAGAAGTAAAGAAATGTTGTTTAAACCCTACCCAAGTTACTTCTTCTTCGGTATCCTCTGCAAAATCTCCTTGTCCTGTATAATCATCTTTCCCTCCATCATACTCATAAAGAATCTCCGTATATCGATTTTCGTAAGAAGCACTTTTAGCCTGTCTTATAGCCTGTAATTTCCAATCCAAATTTACTACCTGACTTGAATTAAATACCTGTTGTAATCCTTGTGATTTAATTGAAAAATCCAACATATAATTATTAGGCTTTAATTCATAACGGTATTCTAAAAATTTAGAATCAGAAACTTTAAGTTTCATAGATAAAACAGTATTATCCCCATTTTTAGTAACAGTTGGTTCGAAAAACAGATCCTTTGTATTTAAAATTCTATTATCCGTTGTTCCGAAATTAAGATTAAATGAAGCGTTTTTGCCATCTTTAATTAGATATAAAGGAACTGAATCATATGTTTTAAAGTTTTTTAGTAATGCTTCTTGGATATAACCTCCTCGATTATTAATCTTTAAACTTAAAACTTCATTTTCAATTTTAGTAACATTTTCTTTTGCAGAAGGCAAACTAGCAGAATACGCAAATGCACCTAATTGAGATTTCGCAGCAACCACCGCAAGAGAATCTTGTGGATTTGCCACAATTGCTTCACTTTCTTTTACAAAATCTGTCGTCTTATTATCTTCAGTTTTTTCTTGGGCTTCAGCTTGTTCTTGTTCTGCCTTTTGAGCCTCAATTTCTTCTGGAGTAGGTTTATTAACCCAAAACATCCACGCAAAAATTCCAAATATCAGTACAAATCCAATTACTGTATTAAGGTCAAACTTTTTTTCTTCCATTGATATGTGTATAAAAAAACCTCTATCCTTTTAGACTAAAAAGAGGCTTTCTAAAATTATATTACTTTTCTTTTGTCAATTATCTAGCCAGTTAGAGATACTATGCCACTTTGACATCTTTATTGCTATTAGAATATACCACTGCTGCTTTTACAAAAGCTACAAAAAGTGGGTGAGGATTAGCTACTGTACTTTTATATTCTGGATGATACTGCACACCTACAAACCAAGGGTGTTCAGGAATTTCTACAATTTCTACCAAACCTGTTTTAGGATTTACTCCTGTTGTTTTAAGCCCTGCTTTTTCTAATTGTTCTTTATATTGATCATTATATTCATAACGATGACGATGGCGTTCGGTAATAAAAGATGATCCATAGGCTTCAGACACTTTGCTATCTTCAACTAATTCACAATTCCAAGCACCAAGCCTCATAGTTCCACCCATATCTGTGATATTCTTTTGTTCTTCCATCAAACTAATCACTGGATACGCTGTGTTTTCATCTACCTCTACAGAGCACGCGTCTTTTAAACCTAAAACATTACGCGAATACTCTATAACTGCCATTTGCATTCCTAAACAAATACCGAAAAACGGTAATTTGTTTTCTCTTGCATATTGTACTGCTTTTATTTTTCCTTCTATTCCTCTTTCTCCAAAACCTGGAGCAACTAATATACCATCAAGGTGCGCAATTTTAGTCGCTATGGTCTCATCATCGATATATTCAGAATGTATACTTTCTACATTTACTTTTACCTCATTTTCTGCACCAGCATGAATAAAAGCTTCCAAAATAGATTTATAAGAATCTTGTAATTCTACATATTTCCCTATAAGTCCAATGGTAACTTCACATTTTGGATTTTTGTGTCTCTCAAGAAAGTTATTCCATTTATCTAGATTAGGAACATTATCATCTCTTAAAACCAATTGTTTTAATACTACCGAATCTAATCCTTCTTCTAGCATTAAATTAGGAACATCATAAATTGTAGAAGCATCAATGGATTGGATAACAGCTTCTTCTTTTACATTACAAAAGAGAGCTAATTTCTTACGTAGATCTTCAGATAATTCGTGTTCAGTTCTACACACCAATATATCAGCTTTTATACCACTTTCCATTAATGTTTTAACACTATGCTGAGTAGGCTTAGTTTTTAATTCCCCTGCGGCAGAAAGGTATGGTATTAATGTAAGATGAATGACTAAAGCATTAGTATCTCCTAATTCCCATTTTAACTGCCTAACAGCTTCAATATATGGTAAGGACTCAATATCACCAACTGTTCCACCTATTTCAGTAATTACAATATCATAATCCCCGCTCTTGCCAAGAATCTGAATTCTTTCTTTTATTTCGTTCGTTATATGAGGTACTACCTGAACGGTTTTACCAAGGAATTCTCCTCGACGTTCTTTCTCAATAACACTCTGATATATTCTTCCGGTAGTTACGTTATTTGCCTGAGAAGTTGGTGTATTTAAAAAGCGTTCATAATGTCCTAAATCCAGATCGGTTTCTGCACCATCATCGGTTACATAGCATTCTCCATGTTCATATGGGTTCAATGTTCCAGGATCAACATTGATATACGGATCTAATTTCTGAATTGTAACTCTGTATCCTCTAGCCTGTAGCAATTTTGCCAATGAAGCTGCTATAATCCCTTTTCCTAAAGAAGAAGAAACGCCTCCAGTTACAAAAACATATTTGGTATTAGCCATGTAAACTTAACTATTTGTTCGGTTGTGTTTAAATTTTGCGCAAAAATACAAAGAAGAACCCAAACTAGGTATCGAAAATAAAGCAATATTTCTGCAACTTATCCATAATTCTTTAACAGTGTAAAAAACTGATAATGAATTATTAAAACTCTAAAACAAAAAACCCATCTAAATGAGATGGGTTTTTTGTTTATCTAAAAACTTTTTATTCTTCTTCATCAGAAGTTACTTCTTCTGGCTCTTCAAAATCAGTAATTCCTTTAGCTTGTAAAATATTATACCACTGTATCACTTTTTTCATATCACTTACATATACTCTGTCTTCATCATAATCAGGTAATACTTCGCTAAAATAAGCTTCTAACTTATTCTTAGACTCTTTGTGACTAATTGCTTTTTCTCCATTCTCTTTTTCCTGGATTCTTTTAAAAATTTCTCTTAAAGGAACTTCTTCTGTAAAAGTATAGATTGCAATTTCACTAAGAATACTAACGTTATTTTGAATACTAACAGAAAGTTTTTTTCCATCCGCTAATGATTCAGCCACAAAACCACTTCTGGTCTGCGCCTTTAATTCATATAAACCTGGTTTTCCAGAAATTGATAATATTTTGTCTAAGCTCATAAATTTATCTTCAAAGTTGGCAAATATCAGTAGTTCATTTTTAAAAATCAAACATTAACCAACATAAATTGTATTGTAATTCTATGTAAATTCTAAAAATCGATTAACGTCCTTTTTTAGCTAAAGGGAACTTCATTCTATAATCAGCACTAATCTTTCCTTTAGATATATTAGTAAGTTTTCCTTTAATTAAACGTTTTTTAAGACTTGATAATTTATCTGTGAACAAAACTCCTTCAATATGATCATACTCATGCTGGATCACTCTAGCAGCTAGACCACTATATGTTTCTGTATGTTGCACAAAATTTTCATCTAAATAATTAATCTTGATCGTTTCTTTTCTAAAGACATCTTCTCTAACCTCTGGAATGCTTAAACATCCTTCTGTAAAAGCCCATTCATCTCCAGTTTCTTCTATAATTTCAGCATTTATAAAAACTTTTTTGAACCCTGTTAATGTTTTTCTCTCTTCTTCAGAAAGTTCTTCATCATCCGCAAAAGGTTCTGCATCTACTAAAAATAAACGTATTGGAAGTCCAATTTGCGGAGCCGCAAGACCTACTCCATGAGCATTGTACATCGTTTCGAACATGTTTTCAAGCAATTCCGAAAACTTAGGATAATCCTTAGAAATCTCCTTTGCTTTTTTCTTTAATACTGGATCGCCGTACGCTACAATGGGTAAAATCATATTATTAATATTCTCTGTTTTTATTCTCTATTTTTAAATTTACCTCTACAAATTATAAAGGTAATCCTGAAGGATGATAGTTGCACTAATTTGATCTACCAATGCCTTATCTCTTCGTTTCTTTTTGGATATTCCGCTTGCGATCATTGTATCAAAAGCCATTTTAGAAGTAAATCGCTCATCTATTCTTTTCACAGGAATATTAGGTAACATTTTTGACAACTTCTCTAAAAATGGTTGAATCAATTTCTCACTTTCAGAAGGATCTCCGTGCAAACGTTTGGGTTCTCCTACTACAAACAACTCTACACCTTCTGCTGAAACATATTCTTGCAACCAATTCAATAAATCCTTAGTATCTACTGTAGTCAATCCAGAAGCTATAATCTTTGACTCGTCTGTAACAGCAATTCCACATCGCTTTCCTCCATAATCTATTGCTAAAATCCTTGCCATATTATATTTTGTGCAAAAGTATGACATTATTATAAAATAGTTCTAATTATTAAGAGTATCCTAAAATATTCAATGAGGATATGATTTTCGAATGAAGCTGTTATCTTTACGAAAATTTTTAATAAATGAACCAACTAAAGGAAACCATAGAAAAAGCTTGGGATAATAGAGAGCTTTTAAAAGAGTCAAACACTCAGGATGCTATAAGAAAAGTAGTCGACTTACTAGATGCTGGCGAACTTCGCGTAGCAGAACCAACAAAAGATGGGTGGCAAGTAAATGAATGGGTAAAAAAAGGGGTTGTGCTCTATTTTCCAATTCAAAAAATGGAAACACTTGAAGCTGGTATTTTTGAATACCACGATAAAATTCCATTAAAAAAAGGGTATAAAGAAAAAGGAATTAGAGTAGTTCCTAATGCTGTTGCACGTCATGGAGCTTATATTTCTCCAGGAACCATACTAATGCCTAGTTACGTAAATATTGGTGCTTATGTAGATGAAGGAACCATGGTAGATACTTGGGCAACAGTTGGTAGTTGTGCTCAGATTGGAAAAAATGTTCATCTAAGTGGTGGTGTTGGAATTGGTGGTGTTTTAGAACCACTTCAAGCAGCTCCTGTTATTATAGAAGACAATGCATTCATCGGATCTAGATGTATCGTAGTGGAAGGGGTACGTGTAGAAACTGAAGCTGTACTTGGTGCTAATGTGGTATTAACTGCATCTACTAAAATTATTGATGTTACTGGAGATACACCAGTAGAAAGAAAAGGAGTTGTACCTGCCAGATCGGTGGTTATACCTGGAAGTTATACTAAAAAGTTTGCCGCTGGAGAATATAATGTGCCTTGTGCCTTGATTATTGGTAAACGTAAAGAAAGTACTAATAAAAAGACTTCCCTAAATGATGCCTTGAGAGAGCATGATGTAGCTGTATAATTAGAAATAAATATGTATACTTGTGAGCTTGTCTTTTAGGCAAGCTCATTCTTTTAATCAATAGTTAGATAAATGAAAATATTAGTCATTCAGCAAAAAATGATCGGTGATGTACTCACAAGTACAATTATTTGTGAAGCACTAACTAAAGAATACCCAAATGCAACGATTGACTATTTAGTAAATTCTAATACAAAACCAGTAACTCTAGAAAACCCTTTTTTCAATACAATTATTGAATTTAAAAATGAATATCGCGATAGTAAAAAAGCATTTTATTCATTTCTAAAAGAAATCAAAAAGGCAAAATATGATTTGGTTATAGATGCATACGGAAAATTAGAAAGCAATCTTATTTCTTTCTTTTCGAAAGCTCCAAAAAAAATATCTTTTTATAAATGGTACACCAAATTTATTTATTCTGAAGTAGTTTATAGAAAATCAGATCCTATTACTGATGCTTCTATTGCAATAGAAAATCGACTTCGGTTGGTATATCCTGAAGATAGACTTACTTCCAACATAATTCGTCCTAAAATATTTTTGACAAAAAAAGAACAGGAAATTTCTAAAGCATATTTAACTACCAACGGAATTTCTTCGGATACACCGCTAATAATGATAAGTGTTGTAGGTAGCGAAATTAGGAAAACATTACCTTTCGAATACATGGCCAAAGTGATTGATGAAATTGTGACAACAACCTCAGCTAATATTCTTTTTAACTATATCCCTAGTCAAGAAGAAGATGCTAAAACTATTTATGATTTAACGACAAAAAACACACAACAACATATTCATTTTAATGTATTCGGAAAAAGTTTACGTGAATTTATAGCAATATTATCTCATTGCGATGTTTTAATTGGAAACGAAGGCGGAGCTGTAAATATGGCAAAAGCTCTAGACAAACCAACTTTTACTATTTTTTCGCCTTGGATTATTAAAAAAGACTGGAATATGTTTGAAGATGGTATTACACATGATTCTGTACATCTTTATGACACCAAGCCCGAATTATATGGAGATAAAACTCCAAAAGAAATGAAAGATCATGCATTAGAATTATATAAAAATCTTTCTTCAGAATTAATAATCCCAAAACTTAGAACGTTCCTTAAAAATTTAAATCTTTAGTCCTTTTCAATTCCAAAAGGAGTTCTAATCACTTGATCTCGTTTTGTAACTTTTCTTATAGCCTTATTCCTTGTAATCATTTCTGGATGAACATATCCTCTTTCGTGATATAAATGCACACAAATCGCACTATAACGTATCTGTTTAGCCTTTATTCCTAGATTAAATAACCGTTCTCCTATCTCTCTATCTTCTCCTCCATATTGCATTCGCTCATCAAAACCATTTACCAATAAAACATCTTTTTTCCACCCAGAGACATTCATACCATCCCAAGTGGCTTTAGTTGGTGTACTAAAATTAAGAAAACATTCTTTCCAACCATCAGCTGTTAATTTATTTAGCTTAAAAGAAGATTTTAGCCCTTTACTTATTAACCATTTAGCATCAAAACATTCTTGATTTTTTATATGCTGTTCAGAAATTAATTCTGAAATATCTTTCGGCAACTTAAAATACCCTCCTGACAAAAAACAACCGAGTTTTCTCATCCGCAGGTGAGTTTCAACAAAATCCTTTCTAGGAATACAATCACCATCCGTAAATAATAGATAATCAGAATCTGCTACTGTAATAGCTTTATTTAAAATTACTGTTTTTCTAAATCCTTGATCTTCGTGCCAAATATGTTTTAAAGGATAACTAACTCTTTTAGAAAACTTTAAAACTAATTCCTTTGTATCTTCTGTTGACCCATCATCCGCAACAATTACTTGAAAATTCTTTATACTTTGGCATTCATATCCAAACAGCACTTTACTCAACCATTTTGGTTGATTGTAAGTACTTATGACTACTGTTATTTCTGGTGATTGCATTGCCGTAAAAATAACTATTTTTGCACGATACCTTTATAAATAAAGCATCAATCTTAAAGTATCCGAATGGTTAAACTCTCTGCTGTTATTATCACTTACAATGAAGAAAAAAAAATAGAGCGATGCCTCTCATCTTTAATGGGTGTGGTTGATGAAATTGTTATTGTCGATTCCTTTTCTACCGACAGAACAGAGGAAATCTGTAAACAGTTTGATGTAAAATTTATTAAACAAAAATTTTTAGGATATATAGAACAAAAAAACTTTGCTATCACTCAAACTTCTAATGATCACATTATATCATTAGATGGTGATGAGGCTTTATCTTGTGAACTTCAGAACTCTTTGATAAAATTAAAATCCAATTGGATTCACGATGGATACTATATGAATCGATATAATAATTTTTGTGGGCAATGGATAAAATACTCTGATTGGTATCCAGATAAAAAATTAAGAGCTTTTATAAAAGGAAAGGGAGAGTGGAAAGGTATAAATCCTCACGATTCTTTTAAACTGACAGCCCCTAAAGCTTCTTCAAAACTAAAAGGTGATATATTACATTGGAATTATGCGACCTACCAGGAATTTAATCTTAAAACAGATAAGTTCTCTACAATATCAGCACAATCTTACTATCAACTAGGAAAAAAAGCTCCTATTTGGAAAATTATTCTTAATCCAACTTGGGCTTTTTTTAAGTCTTATTTTCTAAGATTTGGATTTCTAGATGGATTTAATGGCTTTGTTATATGCGTACAAACTGCGAACATTACTTTTCTAAAATACTCTAAGCTAAGGGAATTAATTAAACAACAAAAACAATAAATCAGCATTCTAACCTAACTAAACAAAGGTTTTTGATAGTAAAACCTGCTATTCTATTTTTATTCACGTAAAAAAATAATGGCTCATCAGGTTTTTTCAAGGTTTATCCATATTTCTAAAATCCAAGAAAGCTTCTCATATAGTTTTGAATAAAACATATTTAAAACTATATACATATGATCAAAAAAATTGTATACCTGCTCTTTTTATGCACACTTGGAACAATTGGACAAGAACAATTTACCATAAGTGGATATATAAAAGATGTTAGCTCTGGAGAGAAATTACTAGGAGTTAATATCATTATTGATAATTCTATAGGAACCACAACAAATGATTATGGTTTTTATTCCATAAACATAGAAAAAGGAACCCATCAAATAGAAATCAGTTATTTAGGATATAAAACTATTCTTAAAGAAATTCAAATTACAAATAATCAAAAAATAGATTTTGATCTAACAGAAGAGTTAGCTCAATTAGATGAAATCATCATTTCATCCAATAACACAAGAAAAAAAATCGAATCAACAGAAATGAGTGTTATTTCATTACAAGGAGAAACTATTAAGAAAATGCCAGCTATCCTTGGAGAACCTGATGTATTAAAATCATTACAACTATTACCAGGAGTATCCAGTGTAAACGAAGCCTCTTCTGGATTTAATGTAAGAGGAGGCTCTGTAGATCAAAATCTAATATTACTGGATGAAGCTACTATATATAACGCTTCACATTTATTTGGTTTCTTCTCTGTATTCAATTCTGACGCCATCAAAAATGCTAAATTATACAAAGGAGGAATTCCAGCTATATATGGTGGAAGATTATCTTCTGTACTGGATATAAAACAAAAAGAAGGAAATACTAAAAAATTTGGAGGGAACATCGGAATAGGTCTTATCTCAGCCAAAGCATTAATTGAAGGACCTATTCTAAAAGGTGATAAAGAAGAAGCTTCAGGTAGTTATATGTTAGCAGGTAGAAGATCATACATAGACCTATTTTCATTCCTTCTAGAGGATTTTGAAGATAGCTCTTTATTTTTCTATGATTTCAATCTAAAAGCGAACTATGACTTGAATAAAAACAATCGATTATTTCTTTCAGGATATTTCGGTAGAGACACATTTGAACTCGATGGATTATTAGGAACAACTTGGGGAAACACGTCTGGAACATTAAGATGGACAAGCGTTATCAACGAGAAATTATTTCTACAGACTTCCGCTATTTTTAGTAATTACGAATACAACTTAGATAATCTAAGAACAGGTTCCGAGTTTAGATGGAAATCCAGTATCACCAACTACAACCTAAAACCAAAACTGTCTTGGTA